>NZ_JBSHNQ010000090.1:0-528 GCF_053604665.1 Lacinutrix chionoecetis | reverse complement strand
TTCGGTAGGATCCAATAGACCATCATTATTAGTATCACCAGCAAGTGTAAGCGTAGCTGTAATGTCTCCACCAAGTAAATCATCAGTAATTGTGATTGAATTAATAGATACAGCACCAGTGTTTGTTACAGTGAAGGTATAGGTTACAGCATCACCAGCAGCCACACATTCGTTAGTTGAAGTAGAAGCAGACTTAACCACGTTAATACTACCATCGTCACAAAGTGTAACGTCTGGATTATTAGCATCAATTATGTAAGTATCTGTTGTTTGTACAGGCGTTGTTCCGTCTGGTTCAAGACCATCAACTGTAACGTTGTTTATAATGTTACCAGCATCCACATCTGCTTGTGTTACTGTGTAATCTGGCGCAGTGAATACCCACGTTTCGGTAGGATCCAATAGACCATCATTATTAGTATCACCAGCAAGTGTAAGCGTAGCTGTAATGTCTCCACCAAGTAAATCATCAGTAATTGTGATTGAATTAATAGATACAGCACCAGTGTTTGTTACAGTGAAGGTATA
>NZ_JBSHNQ010000089.1:0-465 GCF_053604665.1 Lacinutrix chionoecetis | reverse complement strand
TGCTTGGGAAGTAAGCGGAACACAACCAACCGAACCAACAACTGCCTGTTACGAAACAGCAACGTTCAACGACACGACTTGTGCTTGGGAAGTAACCGGAACACAACCAATGGAGCCAACCACAGCCTGTTACGAAACGGCAACGTTTAATGACACGACTTGTGCTTGGGAAGTAACCGGAACACAACCAACCGAACCAACAACTGCTTGTTATGAAACGGCAACGTTTAATGATACAACATGTGCTTGGGAAGTAACCGGAACACAACCAATGGAGCCAACCACAGCATGTTATGAAACAGCAACGTTCAACGACACGACTTGTGCTTGGGAAGTAAGCGGAACACAACCAACCGAACCAACAACTGCCTGTTACGAAACAGCAACGTTCAACGACACGACTTGTGCTTGGGAAGTAACCGGAACACAACCAATGGAGCCAACCACAGCCTGTTACGAAACGGC
>NZ_JBSHNQ010000088.1:0-303 GCF_053604665.1 Lacinutrix chionoecetis | reverse complement strand
TGCTTGGGAAGTCACTGGTACGCAACCAGCAGAACCTACAACAGCATGTTACGAGACTGCTACCTTTAATGATACTACATGTATGTGGGAAGTAAGCGGAACGCAACCAACAGAACCTACAACAGCATGTTATGAAACGGCAACGTTTAACGACACGACTTGTGCTTGGGAAGTCACTGGTACGCAACCAGCAGAACCTACAACAGCATGTTACGAGACTGCTACCTTTAATGATACTACATGTATGTGGGAAGTAAGCGGAACGCAACCAACAGAACCTACAACAGCATGTTATGAAACGGC
>NZ_JBSHNQ010000087.1:0-400187 GCF_053604665.1 Lacinutrix chionoecetis | reverse complement strand
AGAATTGGCTGGTCCTGTGCCTGTAGAATTGGCTGCTGGGTTTGTAATACGCCAGTTACCATTAGCACCTCCAAAACCTGTACCTGTCCATCCTGTTGGAGCAACACCTGGAGTGTCTCCAAAACCTTCTGTAAATATGGTAGTAGAATTTCCTGTAGCACATGTAACGCCTACTGGTGTTGGTGGTGGTGTATTAAATGTTGTAAAGTTTACAGGGCCTGTCCAGATGCTATTACCATCTGCTCCACCACAATTTGCTCTAATATAAACTTCGTAAGCTGTACTTGGTGTTAATCCTGTTGCTGGATAAGGCATATTACTCATTGTTGAAACGCCTGTATCTGTATCTGCTGGAGCTCCTGTTCCTGCTGTTTGTACTATAATTTCCCATGTGGTTTCTGCGCCACCTGCAGTCCAGTTTATATCGGCTGCAGATTCACTTAACGTCGTTGCTGTAATCCCTGTTGGACTCGGACAGCTTACATTAAAGATAGAGATATCATCGAAAGCAACGCCTTCGTCTGGTACTGATCCATCTGATCCAAATGCAAAACGAAATTGTACACTCGTTTCTCCTATTAACCCTGTCAATGGATGAATAGCTGTTACCCAACTACCAGAACCATTATTTGTGCTATTACGTCCAGACCACCCTTCTTGCTGGCCACCTGGATTACCATTTATTGAATTATCTGTATACCAGTTTCCATCGTCACCAAAAGCACCAACATTAACCCATGTGGCACCTCCATCTATTGAAGATTGTAAAACCATACCATCCCAGCTAAACTCTGAATTCCACCAAATACTTAGCGAAATAGATGGCGCTGCCAATGAAGACAAATCGAATACAGGACTTGTAACTGTAGACGATTCATTATTATTATAGTTACCTGTTAAATTGGTCACCCACGAGTTAGTCCCAGAAGCAGCACTGTTAATAACAGTTGCAGCTGGTGTTCCTAAAGTCCAAGTACCATTTGTTGCGTTATCTGCTGTCCAACCACCATCACCAGATTCGAAATCTTCGGTGTATGGATAGGTTGTAATTTGCGCGTGGACTATATGACCCAAAAATAGAACCATAACAGCCAATAGAAGTGTAATTTTTCTCATCATTGCTAATTCAATTAGTTTAAGTAATTGACTAAACTAAAAAAAAATACAATCTCAATTCAAATAACATTACTATTATAGATTAAATACTTTTATTAACGATTAAAAGAGAATCCTTTTAACATTATCCTACAGTGATTTTGTTAAACCAGGAAAGAATGTAAGAAATTAATTTTTATCAAGGAGCAGGATTAGGTATTTCACTATGAATCTCATTTATTTTATCCATAATTTCATTACTCAAAAAAAGATTTACACTATCAATATTTTCTTTAAGCTGTTCCAAATTTGTAGCTCCAATTATTGTGCTTGTAAGAAATTCTCTTTGATTTACAAACGCTAAAGACATTTTAGCAAAAGTCATGTTATTTTCTTCTGCTAAATCCATATATCGTGTAGCTGCTTTTGTAGCTTCCTCACTGCTATATCTCGCAAATCTGGGAAACAGTTTAAGTCTTGAGTTTTTAGAAGCTGATTTCTTAATATATTTCCCAGAAAGTACACCAAATGCCATTGGGGAATATGCTAACAAACCAATGTTTTCACGCATAGAAATTTCTGCCATATCACCTTCATAAACACGATTAATTAAAGAATACGCATTTTGAACTGTGATTGGTTTAGGTAGATTGTTCTTTCTTGATTCTTCAATGTAGCGCATTGTTCCCCAAGCTTTTTCGTTAGATAAACCAATATGGCGAATTTTACCAGATTTTATAACTTCATCTAAGCTTTGTAAAACTTCTCTAAAATTATCTTCCCACTTATCATTCGAGTTATGCTTGTAATCCCTTACTCCAAAAGTGTTCGTTTCCCGTTCTGGCCAATGGAGTTGAAATAAATCGATGTAATCTGTTTGCAACCTCTTAAGTTCATTATCTACGGCGTCATTAATTCCTTGTTTGTCGAAGCCCGATGTTCTAATGTGAGCAGTGTAGTCACCAGTTCCAGCAATTTTTGATGCTAAGACTATTTTATCCCTATTTCCTGATTTTTTTAACCAACTTCCAATAATCTTACTCGTTGCTCCTTGTGTTTTAGGTTCGGCAGGAACTGGGTATAATTCGGCTGTGTCAATAAAATTAACGCCTTGATCTAAAGCATAATCTAATTGCTTATGTCCTTCTGCTTCTGTGTTTTGGTTACCCCAAGTCATAGAACCTAAACAAATTTTGCTTACTTTAATGTTTGTATTTGGTAGTGTGGTATATTTCATAAATAGCTTTATTTTTCATAAATATAAAAAGACCTTTCTTTTAAAATGAAAAGGAAAGGTCTAAATGTTTGTTAAGTTTTAGGCTATATCTCGTTTAGCAATTTTGAGATCTCATCTAACTTAGGTGTTAAAATTACTTCTATCCTTCTGTTTTTGGCTTTACCTTCAGCCGAATTGTTATTGGCTATTGGCGCAAATTCTCCGCGTCCAGCAGCAGTTAAGTTTTCTGGATTAATTTTTTTGTTCTCTCTTAAAATTGTTACTATCGCTGTTGCTCTTTTGGTCGATAAATCCCAGTTTCCTGTAATTTGTCCTGAACCAGTATAAGGTGCATTATCTGTATGCCCTTCTATTAAAACTGCAATTTCCGGATTATCGCCTAAAACGCTACCTAATTGCTGTACTGCTTTTTTACCTTCTGTTCCAACTGCCCAACTTCCAGAATTAAAAAGGAGTTTATTCTCCATAGAAACATATACTTTTCCATTGCGTTGCTCTATGGTTAATCCTTTCCCTTCAAAATCTGTTAGCGCTCTTGTAATGGCGTCTTTTAAAGTTGTCATCTCTGCCTCTTTGGCTGCAATTACACTTTCAAGCTCTGCAACTCTATTTGATCTTGCTTCTAATTCTTTTTTAAGCGTTTCCAGTCTTAAATTTTCGGTTGCTAACGCTTGTTCTTTAGCTTCTAACTGCGCTAATAGTTCTCTGTTTTTTTTAGAATTTGCAGCAATGGCACTCGAACTGTTAGCGTCTAAAGCGTCGTAAGACGCTTTTAAATTATCTAAATTTAATTTAGCAGCATTGTAATCGTTTTGTAATTTATCTCTTTTAGCTACAGCTTCATTATAGTTTTGTTGAAGTTTAGCTAATTGATTTTCTGCTTTATTTTTTTCATTAAGAAGCGTACTGTTCTCGTCCTGCAAGTTTCGGTTTTCCTTTTTTAATGTGGCATATTTATCTTCTAAATCTTTATACACTTTTGGAGACACACATGACGTGATTGCAATTAAAACTATGACTAAGAGTGTTGCTTTGCTTTTCATTTGGGAAATTTTTAATTATTTTGTTTACTTAAATAAGTTTACTGTTTTTAATTTTTTAACTTTCTAACTCTAATAATATTGGACAATGGTCACTATGTTTTGCTTCTGTTAATATAACGGCTCTTTTTATTTTTTCTTGTAACGGTTTTGTAACCATAGCATAATCTAAACGCCAACCTTTATTATTTGCTCTGGCATTTGCCCTGTAACTCCACCAACTATATTCTACTCTTTCAGGGTTTAAATAACGAAAAGAATCTATTAAGCCACTGTTTATAAAATTACCAATCCACTCGCGTTCTACAGGTAAAAAACCTGAAACATTTTTCATTTTTGGGTTGTGAATATCTATCTCCTCATGGCAAATATTATAATCGCCACAGATTACCAGATTTGGTATGCTTACTTTTAAATCATTAATATAATCTTGGATTTCTGCCATGTAATTAAGTTTAAACTCTAACCTGTCCATATTAGTACCAGAAGGCAGATACATACTCATAACAGATAAACCATCGAAATCTGCACGCAGGTTTCTGCCTTCAAAATCCATAGTACCTATTCCTGTTCCATAAGCTACGTGCTTTGGTTCTATTTTACTTAAAATGGCAACACCGCTGTACCCTTTTTTTTGGGCACTGTACCAGTAATTGTATTTGTATCCTGCAGCTTCAAAAAGCGACACATCTAATTGCTCTTTCATAGCCTTAATTTCCTGTAAACAAACCACGTCTGCATTAGTACTTTTTAGCCATTCTATAAAACCTTTATTAATTGCAGCTCGTATACCATTAACGTTGTAGGAGATGATTTTCATAATGTTCTGTTTCTATTTCAGCTAAAATAAATAATGCGTTACTTTTACAACATCAATTTATTCTTAAATTAATCACAAACTATCAACAAAATATAATTCCAAGTTTTTAGTTTAAGTACTATATGAAATTAACAATTACTCTTTTTCTTTTTTGCATCTCACTGGTAGCACTCTCGCAAGAGCGTTATGAGAGTTTAAAGCAGAAAACCGTCGCTGTAAGCGATACTGTTGTAATTGATAGTGTGAGTATAAATCCCAAGAATTTTTCGGTTAAATTAAAAGACTCCACGAGTATAGATTCCTCCTTTTATACCATCGATTTCCCAAAAGCCATTTTAACGTTTAAAAAGAACATTGAAGCAGATTCTATAATTATTAATTATTTAAAATATCCAGAATTTTTAACCAAAATCTATAGACAATTTGACGAGGCCGTAATTGTAGAAAATAACAGTAATCTTAATAAACTGTATAAAATTCAACAATCTAATACAGAGAATAAATTCACTCCTTTTGATGGATTAACAACCAGCGGAAGTATTTCGCGTGGTGTCACTATAGGTAACAATCAAAATTCGGTTTTAAATAGCGAATTAGACTTACAAATTACTGGAAAATTAAATGATAATGTATCGCTAAGAGCTTCTATACAAGATGCAAATATACCCTTACAGGAAAGTGGATACTCTCAACGTTTAGATGAATTCGACCAAGTTTTTGTCGAGATTTTTAGCGACCGATGGAATATTCGCGCTGGAGACATAGATTTGGTAAACGAGAACTCTTATTTTGCTGAGTTTTCAAAACGTGTTCAAGGGCTTTCGGTTAAAACTAGATTAGGCGATGATGATGCCATAACTAATCTCTTTGCTTCTGGAGCATTAGTGCGTGGGCAATTTACAACAAGCCAATTTACAGCACAGGAAGGGAACCAAGGTCCCTACAAATTGCAAGGTAATAATGGCGAGTTATTTGTACTTATTGTTTCGGGTAGTGAAACGGTTTATGTAAACGGAATTGTAGTAAACAGAGGCGAAACCGAAGATTACATTATAGATTACAATGCAGGAGAGATTATATTTAATTCTACTTTTCCTATTACCAGCGAAATGAGGATTACCGTAGATTATCAATTTAGCGATAGAAATTATTCGCGGTTGGTGGCTTATGGAGGTGGAACATACCAAACTGAAAAATTTAAATTAGGTGCTTCGGTTTATTCTGAAAATGATGCCAAAAATAATCCATTACAGCAAAATTTATCGTCTGAGCAGGTTGCAATATTAGGAGAAGCAGGAGACGATAGATCTCAAATGGTGGCACCATCAAGTGTACAAGAAGCCTTTAATGAAAATAGAATTTTATATAAAAAAGAGATTGTAAACGGTGTTGAAGCTTTTGTTTTTTCTAATAATCCAGATGACACCTTGTTTAGTGTTCGCTTTACCAATGTGGGTGATAATCAAGGTAATTATATAATAAGCAGTATTAATGCAATAAATACTATTTACGAATACGTAGCACCTGTTCTGGGCGTGCCACAAGGAAATTTTGAACCAATAGTGCAATTGGTTGCGCCTGTTAAATTACAAGTTGCAGTGGTAAACGGTAGTTATACACCAACTGAAAAAACAAACATTAGTTTTGAAGTTGCTGGAAGCAAAAACGACTTAAACCTTTTTTCTGATATTGACGACGATAACAACAATGGTTATGCCGCTAAAATTAATATCAAGCAAACTTTAATTAAACAGGATAGTTTGTGGAATCTTGATGCTTTTGTAGATGGTGATTTTATTAAAAAAGAATTTAGAAATATTCAAGGCTTATACAATCCAGAATTTAATCGTGATTGGAATATTGATGCCACTACTACCAATGGGTTAAATACTAATTTTGGAGATCAAATTTTATTTTCGGCTGGCACGAGAGCCTTTCATACTAAAAAAGGTAAAACCAATTATTTATTTGAACATTTAGGCTTTTCTGATGGCTTTTCTGGCAACAGACATAGTGTAAATGCGAAATTGTTTTTAAATGAAAAATTATCATTCGCAACTAATACAAGCCTTTTAAATAGTAATGCATCGCAAACAACGTCCACATTTTTACGTACTTATAACGAGGCACGTTACAATTTTAAAAAGCAATGGGTAGGCGGAAGGTTTTCTGCAGAAAACAATGAACAAAAAGAAGTAGTAACAGATAGTTTTACAAACTTAAGTCAACGCTTTAAAGCTTACGAAGTTTATACAGGTGTTGGAGATAGCACAGGTGTTTTTGTAGAAATTGGATACAAATACAGGGTAAACGATAGTTTGAGAACCAACAACTTACAACGTGTAAACAACTCGAATACGTATTATTTAAACTCTCGATTAATAAAGAATGAGCGTACTAATTTGTCTTTGTTTGCAAATTACAGAACTTTAAAAAGTGAGGATGAAACTATTAAAGACGAACAGTCTCTAAATTCACGATTATTATACAGTCAGCAGTTTTTTAAAAATATCGTGAACTGGAATACTGTATTCGAGACTAATTCTGGAACACTACCACAACAGGATTTTACGTACGTTGAAGTAGAGTCTGGACAAGGTGCCTACACTTGGAATGATTATAATGGTAACGGAATTCAAGAATTAGAGGAATTTGAAATTGCCCAATTTCAAGATCAAGGACAATATATTAGGGTATTATTACCCAATCAGGTATTTATAAAAACACACCAAAACAGGCTAAGCCAAACGCTTACATTAAACCCAGCTAATTGGATTAATGAAGAGAGTAAAAGCAAAAAATTCTGGTCACACTTTTATAACCAAAGTAGCTATTTAATAGACCGCAAAATTAAGCGTGCAGGCAATACCTTTAATATAAACCCTTTTGAAAACGACGAAGACAACCAGCTTGGATTACAACTTAATTTCAGGAATGTACTATTTTACAATCGTGGTAAACAGCGCTATACTACTTCTTACACCTATTTAAGTAATCAATCTCGGAATGTACTTACCGTTGGCTTTATTGCAAATAATTTACGAAGTCATCAATTAAATTTTAACCATAAATTTGCAGCCAGCTGGCTTATAAACTTTCTTACTGGATTCGATAAAAATGAAAGTGAAAGCGAAAACTTTGTTTCTAAAAATTTTAAAATAGATGAAGAACGTTTTAACCCGAAACTTTCTTATTTATTAAATGATAATGTTAGGTTCGATGTGTTTTACCAGTATACCAATAAGAAAAATACTATTGGAAGTTTAGAAACACTTAACCAACAAAAATACGGCTTCTCTTTTGCGCTTAACAAAAACGTAAAATCTGCTATTTCTGGAGAGCTAAATATCTTCTCTAATACGTTTGAAGGCAATGCCAATTCTCCTGTTGGCTACCAGATGCTGGAAGGTTTACAACCAGGTAAGAATTTGACTTGGAGCATTTTGGCACAGCAAAAAATTACTAAATTTTTAGATTTGAATCTTACTTATTTTGGCAGAAAAACCGAAACAAGTAAAACCATACACACTGGAAATGTACAGTTGAAGGCTTATTTTTAATAACGTTTATACAGCAGAATGTATAGTTGAAAATGACGCCAAAAGCCTATGATTTCATGGCTTATTTTTGGTAATAATTTAACGCATAAATATGCAACTTTTTACATACATTCGTATTTATTTAAAAAAAGATTCTTATTAACTAAACTATAAATTATAATGAAAAAAATATTAGTATTTCCACTCCTGTTTTTTTGTCTATTTGCAGTTGCTCAAAATGACAATAAAGAAGCAAAAGCTACTTCGGATGAAAAAAACGAGATAAAAATTAATACGACCAATTTAATTATTTTCAGTTTTGCAGATGTTACGTACGAGCGCTTGTTAAATGAAGAATCTTCAGTTGGATTATCTGTTTTATTCAATTTAGGTAACAATGACGATTTTGATTTTGACTATTACAGAACATTCTCGGCAACAGGTTTTTACAGACATTTTTTTTCTAACAAATACGCTAAAGGATTTTTTGTAGAGGGCTTTGGTATGTTACACAAAGCAAAAGAAAGTGAATATATTCAGCCTGAAACTACTAACGGATTTGGACGTTATGATGATGTAGAATATACCGACTTTGCACTTGGTATCTCTGCAGGAGGGAAATTTGTAACTCCTCGAGGGTTTATTGCTGAGATATATTTAGGTATTGGTCGAAATGTCACTGGCTCAGACAGAGATACAGATTTTGTAGGACGCGGAGGGATTTCTCTTGGATATCGTTTTTAAAAAGGTTGATTTAAAAACAACAAAAACGCTCAAACAGTTATTGCTTGAGCGTTTTTTATTAAGATATTTTAGTCAAAGAGAATTATTATTTCATTTTTATAAGCCACGTTTTTACGTCAACTTCTTTTTTAATAATGTCTCTTAACTCTTCAATTTTTACACGGCTTTGTTCCATAGTGTCTCTGTGTCTAATGGTAACTGTATTATCTTCTAACGTATCATGATCTACAGTGATACAAAACGGTGTACCGTTGGCATCTTGTCTTCTGTAGCGTCTTCCAACAGCATCTTTTTCGTCGTAAGCAACATTAAAATCCCACTTTAAATCTTCTACAATTTGTTGTGCAATTTCTGGTAAGCCATCTTTTTTTACCAATGGTAAAACTGCTGCCTTAAAAGGCGCTAAAACTGCTGGTAATTTAAGCACTGTTCTGCTGGTGTTATTATCTAATTCCTCTTCTACAAGTGCGTTAGAGAATACTGCTAAAAACATACGGTCTAAACCTATAGAAGTTTCTAAAACATAAGGTGTGTAACTTGCGTTGTCCTCATGATCGAAGTATTGTAATTTTTTACCAGAAAATTCTTCGTGCTGTTTTAAATCGAAATCTGTACGCGAGTGGATACCTTCTAATTCTTTAAATCCAAATGGGAATTTAAATTCTATATCTGTGGCAGCATCTGCATAGTGTGCTAACTTTTCGTGGTCGTGAAAACGGTAATTTTCGGTTCCCATACCTAAAGATAAATGCCATTTCATTCTGGTTTCTTTCCAATGATCAAACCATTCTTTTTGTGTTCCTGGTTTAATAAAAAATTGCATTTCCATTTGCTCAAACTCACGCATTCTAAATATAAACTGCCTGGCAACAATTTCATTTCTAAAGGCCTTTCCTGTTTGTGCAATACCAAAAGGTATTTTCATGCGTCCGGTTTTTTGTACATTAAGAAAATTTACAAAAATACCCTGTGCCGTTTCGGGTCTTAAATATAAGTCCATAGCGCTATCTGCACTAGCACCTAATTTGGTACCAAACATTAAGTTAAATTGTTTAACTTCTGTCCAGTTTTTGCTACCGCTTAAAGGGCATCCTATTTCAAGTTCTTCAATAAGTGCTTTAACATCTGCCAAATCCTCTTTCTCAAGACTTTGCCCCATACGCTTTAAAATACTATCTATTTTTTCTTGATAGCCTAAAACACGAGGATTAGTGCTTATAAATTCTTCTTTATTAAATGCATCGCCAAAACGTTTCTCGGCTTTTTTAATCTCTTTTTCAATTTTAGTTTCAATTTTAGCACAATAGTCTTCTATTAAAACATCTGCACGGTAACGTTTTTTAGAATCCTTATTATCAATTAACGGATCGTTAAAAGCGTCTACGTGTCCAGAAGCTTTCCATGTGGTTGGATGCATAAAAATGGCTGCGTCTAAGCCTACAATATTATCATGCATTTGCACCATGGCTTTCCACCAATAGTCGCGAATATTCTTTTTTAACTCGACACCGTTTTGTGCGTAATCGTAAACAGCACTCAGGCCATCGTAAATTTCACTACTTTGAAATACGTAACCGTATTCTTTTGCGTGAGAGATTACTTTTTTAAATTTATCGTCTTGATTTGCCATAACTACAAAAATATAAAACCGCTCCATATTTGAAGCGGTTTTACAAAATATTTTCAGGTTTTTTTATTTTAATATTACAGACTTACTTGCAAGTATCTCACCATTATAAATAACGTTAACGAAGTAGGTACCTTTTTTAAGATTATCTGCTCCTTCATTTTCTATAATTGCGGAAACAACAGATTCTTCACCATTGTAATAAAAGCTTTTCTTTTTAGAATATATAAGTGATTTCTCTCCAAAACTTACTGTTCCTTGAGATGAGACAACAGTCATATTGGAATGTAGCACCTGAAAGTATAATGTTTTATTTCCTTTGGATAAATACTTGTTTTTAACAAAGGTAAATTCTACATGAAATTTTTTTGTTTTTCTGGCATATCTGGTATCTACTACTCTACCTTTTGAGGTTATTCTTTTTGTGCCTTTTACGTTTAAATTACTTATAAAAAGGGTGTTAAGGTGCTCTGTATCTGTATCTGAAACGTCCTCACTGTCATAGAATAGCTCATATTGGGAAGCCATTATATTTGTTAAAGAATCTCTGGTTTTCAAAATTTTTTTAAATTCATTTTTTTCTTTTCTCAGCTTATTGATTTCGTTTTCTTTTAAACCTGCATTAAAAAGTATTTGCGCGTTTTTTTTCTTTAGTTGTGCAATTCGAGATTTCAAATTATTGACTAACTGCTCATTAGGTTCCAATTTATTAATTGAGTCTATGGTACTAATTAGTTTTACTTTGGAGTGTTCAAGCTGTAATCTAAGAGTATCTTTTAGGAGTGATACAGTGTCATAAATATCTATCATCTCTGATAGTTCATAAAGCATGAGATTTTTTTCTTGCTCAAGCATGTAGTTTTCATCTTCAAGTTCCAAACGATTGGATATCATCGAGACAGACAATACAATAAATGTACATAGTGAAACTACTATTAAAAATCTGGAACTGCTAATTTGGGGAATTATTAACATGGAATTGAATTTATCTGGCTTAACGTAAGTAGGTTTTGAAAATTAGTAAAAAAAAAGATAATTTAGACCATAAATAATGAAAAAACACAAATGCGCCTTGATATAGCAAAGATTTGCATCAAGATTTAAAAGAATCTATGCGTTATTTTAGCTGGATGGTTGTTCTTCCTAATTTTTTGCCTTCATGAAATACACTAACAAAATATGCTCCTTTTGTTAAATTTTCTGACCCTTTATCTATTAAAGCACAAATTTTTAAATCTTCGTTATTATAGTCTACGGTTTCCTTAGCAGAATATATTAAAGACGTGTCGCCAAAGTTTAATGTGCCTTTGTCTGCAACTACATTCATTCTGGAATCTAAAACCTGAATATATAAATCCTTTGGTCCTTTCTCAAGCAGTTCGTTTCTAACAAGGGTAAAGCATACGTGAAATTGGTTTGTTCTATTAGCACTTTTGGTATCTACTATTCTTTTTGAGGACGTCACTCTTTTAACACCTTCTGCAACGATATTAGTAATAGATAACTGCTTTGCCTTTTCTAAATTTTTCTTTAGTTTTAAATTTGATTTAGCCAGCGCTTCATTTTTTACCTTTAGTCCGTTTGTTACTGTTTCGGTATTAACCAGACTACTTTCAATTTGTTTGGTTTGAATTTTAAGCGCCTTATTTTCTGCTTCTAAATCATCGACTATTTCAAGAATTTGTGCATTCTCTTTTCTTAGCACTTTTATTTGTGCTTTATACTTAGAAATTAAAGATACATTAGCTTTTAAGTGTTTAACAGAATCCAGAATTGTTGTTATCTTGGATTTCGTTTCTTCTAACTGCTTGGTAATAGATTCGTTTTTAATATCTATCGCTTCGTAACTCGAAATCATTTCAGATAATTCGTTCTCTACAAGACCTTTTTCTTGCTCAATAAACACCTGATTTTCTTTTATAGTATCGTAACTTATATAGCTGTAAGCGCCTAAAATTACAATGGCTACTACCAATGAACCAATAATTAATCTATAGTTAAATAATTGAGGGTTAACTATCATTTTAATTTAATTAATTCTCTAAGCTATAGAATTACATTCTTATTTAGAATATAAAGTCGATGAAATGAAAATTTAATTGTTGAACCTCATTGAAACAAAATAAAAAAAAGACAAGGAGCGATGTAGCTCTTTGTCTTTTTTACATAATAAAATTGAAATAAATTATTGCAGCGTAAATGTTGTGTTTTCTATTAACCCTTGATTATCGTATAACCCAACGTGGTAAACACCCTTTACAAATTCTTCATTTTCGTTCTGCTCTATAAAATAGTTAACTGCTAGCTCATCGTTTTGGTAATCGATAGTAATTTCTTTACTTTTAATTAAGGTTTCTCTGTTTCTAATGGTTACACTACCTCTGTCTCCAACAACATTGCTGTTTGGGTCAATAACCTGCATGTAATAAGATCTATTACCTTTTTCAGCCAGTTTGTTTTCTGGAATTTTAATTGAAACATTTAATTTTCTTGTTCTTCTTGCCCTATCTGTGGTAACGATACTATTATCAGACTTTATCCTTCTCACGGCTTCCACCAGTGTAATTTTAGGAAACACTAATGACGCTTCATCTATTTTATCGCTTAAGCCTTCGTTTTTCTGCTTTAATTTATTGTTAACATTATAAAGCTTACTTGCTGAAGCTTGATATTTAGATAATTTTATTTCAGATTGGTCTAATGCGTTTGCGTAATAATCGGCCTCTAATTTTAATATTTCATTTTCGTAATGGAGTTTTTCTACCAATTTAAGAATCTTTTTATTCTCGTTTTTAAGAACTTGTAGCTGTTTCTTATAATTAGTAACTAAAGCGATGTTAGGCTCTAAACTTTGAACAGAATCTAAAATACGTGTAATCTTTTCTCTGGATATATCCAATTGAATTTTGAGGCTGTCATTATCTACTTCAAGATTATGATATTCGACAATCATATCGAATAGTTCTGAAGCAACAGCATCATTTTCGTTGGTGAGATACGTGTCGAATTCCTCAAGAGAGGTGTAACTTTTGTAACTGTAAATTCCTAAAATAATAAGTATAGCGAATGCAGGTAATATTACTATTTTAAGACTATTGACTTGGGGGTAAATAATCATAGCGAAAAATTTGGTTATGTAAAAATACATATATTTATAAAACAATGTCAAAATGCTTATGTGTTTTCGATAAATTGTACAAAAAACTGTTAAAACATATAATTTTATCGACAAAATGCTAAAGTCATTATTAAATATTTTCTTTCCAGAGGTTTGCCAAGCATGTCATTACCAATTAATTGACAACGAGAAATGTGTGTGTACTTCTTGCAGACATAAATTGCCTTTAACCCATTTTCATCAAAATAATGATGACTTTGTGAATAAACTGTTTTATGGTAGAGCCAATATTGAAAATGGTACTGCTTTGCTCAGATTTGAAAAAAAAGGTATCGTGCAACAACTCATCCATCAATTAAAATACAGGGAACAACAAGAAATTGGAACTTTTCTGGGAGCATGGCTAGGCACCGAATTAAGCAATAATCCAAACTATAATACTATAGATATGGTAATTCCTGTGCCATTACACAAAAAAAAATTGCGAAGTCGTGGGTATAACCAAGTTACCAATTTTGGTCAAGAAATTGCAAAGGCTTTAAACGTTACTTACATTGATGATGTGTTAATAAAAATAACCAATACAACGTCTCAAGTATCTAAAAAGAGATTTGCCAGATGGAGTGAAAAAGACGATTTATTTGCCATTGTTAACTCAGGACAAATTGAAGGAAAACACATTCTTTTAGTAGATGACATCATTACTACAGGAGCGACCTTAGAGGCATGTATGCAAGAATTAAATAAAGCCAAGCACATAAAAATTAGCATTGCAACAATGGCTATTGCCTAAAATAAATAGTCGTTTTCAATACATAATGTTAAATTCTTAATAAATGAAAGGCTTAATACATCACTAAGTATGCTACTTTACAAATATGTTGTTATTTTGCAGACAAGTTTTAAAGTATGCAAAACAAATTTTATAATAGTCTTTTCTTTCTCACCATTGCTATAATTATTTTTAGTTGTGCAAACCGAGGCACACCAACTGGCGGTGAAAAAGATATCTTGCCTCCAATTATTGTTAAATCCGAGCCAGAAAATTATTCAACTAATTTTAAGGGCAAAGAGATTAGAATTTATTTTAATGAATACATTAAAACTAAAAACCTCACCAAGCAGCTGGTTATTTCACCACCAATGAATACGCAACCAAACATTACACCCTTAGGCACACCAAGTAAATACGTAACAATTAAAATTTTCGACACGCTACAACCTAACACTACGTATGCCTTTAATTTTGGCAATAGCATTGTAGATAATAATGAAGAAAACCCGTTTATTTATTACAGGTATGTTTTTTCTACTGGTGATTATATCGATTCATTATCGGTAAAAGGTGTTATTAAAGATGCTTTGACATTTGAAGTTGATGATTTTGTATCGGTTGGTTTGTATGAAAAAGACTCTACCTATTCAGATTCTTTAATTTATAAAAAAGAACCAAACTATATTACTAACACCTTGGACAGTACTACCAATTTTAAAATTGAAAATGTTAAAGCTGGTACTTATATGCTTCGTGCCTTAAGAGATGAAAATGGCGATAATAAATTTCAGCAAAAAAATGAAAAAATTGCTTTTTACGAAACACCAGTTGTTTTACCACGTGATACTGCCAAAATTTTTGAGCTTAAGTTGTTTGCCGAAAAAATTAATTACAGAGCATCTAAACCAAGTTTGGTTTCTGGAGAAAAAATAATTTTTGGCTTTGAAGGCGATTATAAAAACACCAAAATAGAACTGCTTTCTAAAGTAACTGATAGCTTTAAAGGACGTTATTATAAAAGTGAAAAGACCGATTCGCTTTACTACTATTATAACCCGAAGCTAAAAACCGATTCATTAATTTTTAAGGTTACTAATAATAAGGTCATAGATACGTTTACCGTTAGGCTTAGAGACAAAGCGCGTGATACCCTTACGGTAACCGGAAGCCCGAGAGGTACAATTGGGATTGAAAAAGATTTTTACGTTACTGCAAATATTCCTTTTCAAACTATAAATGAGAGTAAAATCTCAATTCGCGATAAAGACTCGTCGTTAGTAGATTTTAAAACTGCATACGACAGTTTAAAAAATAGCTATGCACTTAAATTTAATAAAACTGAAAATAACAGTTATAAAATACAATTGCTTCCAGATGCCTTAATCGATTTATTCGAAAACAGTAACGATACATTAAATTATTCGGTAAAGACACAGAACGTTTATAATTACTACAATTCCAGAATCATACTTGAAAATGCAACCTATCCGGTAATTGTTCAACTAACCACAAAAAACTACGAAGTAGTAGCCGAGCAGTATGTAGAAGAACCAAAACCTATAGATTTTAATTTTTTAGATCCTGGAAATTATTACATGCGTGTAATTTTTGATAGTAATAAAAATGGTAAGTACGATACTGGAGATTATTTAAATGGTATACAACCAGAACGCGTTAGTTATCATCCCGAAGAAATTGAAGGGCTTGCAGGTTTCGATGCTATTACAACATTTAAGTTGTTAGATTAAACGCATCTCTATCGTTTAAAAAACCTAAATATTTTCGATTTTTTTGAATGTGAGATTTGCTTAATGTCACAATATCTATAGACTCCTTATCGCTATTTTGCCCTGTAAGCTGTTCTCCTAAAACGTTATAAACAGCAGAATGTCCAGGATATTCATGGTTATTTCCATCCAAACCTACCCTATTAACACCAATGCTGTAACTCATGTTTTCTATGGCTCGCGCCTTTAATAAGGCATCCCATGCTGCAATTCGCTTTTTTGGCCAGTTGGCAACATAAAGCAGCACATCATAATTGGTTGTATTTCTAGCCCAAACAGGAAAACGAAGATCGTAACATATTTGCAAACAAATTTTCCAACCGTTAAACTCTACAACCGCTCTTTCGTTTCCAGCCGTATAAACTTTGTCTTCTCCAGCTAAAGAAAAGCTATGCCTTTTATCATACTTAAGAATCTCACCATCTGGTTTAACAAATAGCAAACGATTGTAATATTTTGAATCTTCAAAAATAACCACGCTACCCGTTATTGCTACTTGTTTTTCTTTTGCTAATTGTTGCATCCAAGAAATTGTTTCTCCTTTCATAGTTTCTGCAATAGCTTTTGCATTCATATTGAAACCAGTGGTAAACATTTCTGGCAAAATAATAACATCTACAGTTTGAGAAATAGCCTTAATTTCCGTCTCGAAATTAATACGGTTTTGTACTGCATTTTCCCAGACTAAGTTAGATTGAATTAACGCGACTTTAAGGTTTTCGGCCATGTTATAAACGCTTTAAACGTTTCTCTGCTTTAGCGATATTATCTCTAAGTTTTTCGAACTTTTTTTCCCACTTATCATGGTCATCTGGTGAGAGTTTTCCTTTTCTTTTTAAGCGTTCAAATTTCTTATTTTCTGAAGCATATCTGTCTTCAGCTTTCTCTAAATTACGCTCTGCTTTTTCTTTTGCCTTAATTGCTTTTTCTCTCTTTTTAAGCTCTTTTTCTGCTTGTTTTTGCTTTTTTTCGGCCTTTTCTTGTGCTTCTTCTGCTTTTTTTAATTCCTTTTCCTGTGCTTCAAGATATTCAAAACGGGTTTTTATTTCCTCTTGTGCTGTGGCTGTTAAAATTTCAGTTTGATCTTTGCCGTCCTTATACACTTTATTTCTTTTTACAGTATACGTTTCGTTATTGTAATTTATTTCCTGTGCATAGGCTAAGCTTGCACCAAACAGGAGCAATACTATTGTTAATTTTATTGTTTTCATCGTTATTCTATTTTAGAATTTATTAGTTTAATATACTAAATTATATGTTATTAATTATATCTGCGGCTTGTTTAATAGTCTCTTCGGTTTTTGCAAAACAAAAACGTAACACTTTATCGTCTCTATTATTATCGTTAAAAACCGATAATGGGATGGAAGCAATTCCATTTTCTACTGTCAATTTTTTAGCAAATGCAACATCATTTTCTTGAGTGATTTCAGAAAAATCTAACACCTGAAAGTACGTGCCTTTTGCAGGACTAAATTTAAAGCGCGAACCTTTAATTAAATTTAAGAATAAATCACGTTTTTCTTGATAAAATTGCGATAATTCCAGATAATTATTCGGCTCTTTTAAATAATCTGCCAAAGCTTTTTGTGTAGGATGATTTACACTAAACACGTTAAATTGATGTACTTTTCTAAACTCATCCATTAAAACTTTTGGAGCACAACAATACCCTACTTTCCAACCTGTATTATGAAAGGTTTTCCCAAACGATGCCGTGATAAAACTTCGTGCTTTTAAATATGGAAATTTACAGATGCTTTGATGTTGTAATCCATCAAAAATAATATGTTCGTAAACTTCGTCGCTCAATACAATACAGTTGCTATTTGTTGTTAGCTCTTCGAGGGCTAACATATCGGCTTTAGAAAACACAGAACCACTTGGATTTTGTGGTGTATTTATAATAATCATTTTTGTTTTAGCTGAAAATTTATTTTCAACCTCACGCCAATCTATTATATAATCTGGTGCATGTAATTGCATAGAAATGGTTTCTCCACCATTAATTTCTACAGCTGGCTCGTAACAATCGTACGCAGGACGAAAAATAATTACTTCATCATCTTGCCTTATAAAAGCTGAGATAATTGTATAAATAGCTTGTGTTGCACCTGCAGTTACTGTAATTTCGGTTTCTGGATTGTAGGAGGAATTATATAACAAATTCATTTTGTTTGCAATGGCTTCCCGCAATTGCATATTACCAGGCATTGGTGCGTATTGGTTATAATTAGCCTGCATGGCTTTAGTTACCAACTCTATAAGTTTGGGATCACTTTTAAAATTTGGAAAACCTTGAGACAAGTTAATTGCATTGTGCTTATTCGCCAAAGCACTCATTACAGAAAAAATGGTGGTGCCAACATTAGGCAGTTTTGAATGATGTTGTAATTCGTTTTTCATCTTCAAATAAATATAGTTAAATCCTGCTATTACACAGTTCTTTTAACTTATTTTTATATTTTAGTCACATCTATAAAATATACAATATGAAATTTTTAAAAATCTTAATTTTATTCATTACCATTAATGTTTCTGCTCAACAAGGTGGCATGTGGATTCCTTCGCTTTTAGAAGGAATGAACGAAGAAGAAATGACCAATCTTGGCAGTAAATTAACCGCAAAAGATATTTACGATGTTAATAATTCTAGTTTAAAAGATGCTATTGGGCATTTTAATGGTGGTTGCACCAGCGAAGTTATTAGCGATCAAGGTTTAATTTTAACCAACCATCACTGTGGTTTCGGACAAATACAATCGCATTCCTCTTTAGAAAACGATTACTTAAAAGATGGATTTTGGGCCATGAATCTGGAAGACGAATTACCAAACGAAAGTCTTTTTATAGAATTTATAGTTAGAATTGAAGATGTTACGGATCAAGTCTTAGCTGGCGTTAACGAGGCTATGAGCGAAAAAGAGAAGCAATCTCAAATAAGCAAAAATAGCAATGCAGTTGAAGCAGCCACAACAAAAGAGGCTTGGCAAGACACTAAAGTAAAATCGTTTTACAATGGCAATCAATACTTTTTATTTGTAACAGAACGTTTTGAAGATATTCGTCTGGTTGGTGCACCACCAAGTAGTATTGGAAAGTTTGGTAGTGATACAGACAATTGGGTTTTCCCAAGACATACTGGTGATTTTGCAATGTTTCGTATTTATGCCGATGAAAATAATAGACCAGCAAAATACAGTAAAGACAACAAGCCTTATAAACCAAAACACTTTTTGCCAATCTCTTTAGATGGTGTTGAAGAAGGCGATTTTACTTTAGTTTTTGGTTTTCCAGGAAGAACAAACGAGTATTTACCAGCAGTGGCAATAGAGCATATTACTAAAGAATTTAACCCAAGTAATATTGCTATTCGTGAAGCCGCTTTAAAGGTAATTGACGCTGCGATGAAATCGAGTGACGATGTAAGAATAAAATATGCTTCAAAACAAGCGAGAATTGCGAATGCCTGGAAAAAATGGATTGGTGAAAATTTAGGCATTGAAAAAAGTAATGCGGTTGCCGAAAGACAAAAATTTGAAGCAGAATTTACGCAAGCCTTAAAAGAAAAAGGGCTTGAAGACAAGTACGGAAACATTTTGCCAGAATTCGATAAACTATATAAAGATTTTGCTAATGTAAATATTAAACGCCGAAACTTTATTGAAGTGTTTATTGTTACTAACGAACTCATGCAAATGACTTATAGAGCTTACCAACTGGAAGAAGCAACGGAAGCCAATGAAGCTAACTTCGAGAAAGCTAGAGCTGCTTTAATTTCGCGATTAAAAAGCATACACAAAAATTACGATGTAAATGTAGATAAAGGCGTTTATCAAGCTGTTATGCCTAAGTATTCTTCGAATATAGATGTTTCAATTTATGATAAAACGGCATTTACTAATTTAGATTCTGCTTTAGAGTTGTTAAAAGGAAATGCTAAAGACGTTATTAAAAAGCTAAACAAAGATGCGGCTTACAAATATGCGAAACCAATTATAGAGGATTTTACGAAAAATATTGATACCGAGTTTCAAGAAAAAAATGAGGCAATTACTGCGTTACAAACCGAGTATATGACAGCTTTAATGCAAGCCTTACCAGAAGCACGTTATTTTCCAGATGCTAACAGTACATTACGTGTAACTTATGGTCAAGTACGTGGTTATTCGCCAAGAGATGCTGTGTATTACGAGCCTGTAAGTTACCTTGATGGTGTTATAGAAAAGTTTGTTCCTGGAGATTACGAGTTTGATGTGCCTAAAAAACTTCTTGATTTATACGAAACTAAGGATTATGGACAATACGCTGACAAAAACGGAAAAGTACCTGTGTGCTTTTTAGGAACCAACCACACCACTGGTGGAAACTCTGGAAGTCCTGCCATTGATGCCGAAGGTAATTTAGTCGGTTTAAATTTCGACCGTGTTTGGGAAGGCACCATGAGTGACATGAATTACGATCCGGAAATTTGTAGAAATATTATGGTAGATGCGCGTTATATACTTTTTATCGTCGATAAATTTGCTGGTGCAACACGATTAATTGATGAGATGAAATTGGTGCATCCAAAAAAGTAAACAGTAAACAGTTTCAGTTTACAATATTTTAGACCTCACAGGTTTTAAAAACCTGTGAGGTCTTATTAATTTTAAACATTTTGCAACTTCTCGATACAATTTTCTCATACTTCGAAAATCACTCGAAGTGACAGGCACACTAATTAAAAACTATACGTATTGTCAGTTCAAGTGACGTAACGTATGAGTGTTGTATTGAGAGCCTTTTAAAGGTGATTTCTTTAAATGACTTCGAAACTTCTCGATACAATTTTCTCGTGCCTCGAAAATCACTCGAAGTGACAAACATATTAATCAAAAAAAATACGTATTGTCAGTTCGAGTGACGCGACGCAGGAGCGTTGTATCGAGAACTTTTTTAATCTTTAAACTTCTTCTTTGAAAGGTTAGGTAACTTTTCAAACTCATTGTTTATTAATGCTTCTTTTTTCGCTCTTGACCATTTCTTTATCTTCTTCTCTGTATCTATTGCATGATTAGGATCAGTAAATTCAGCGTGGAATACTAACTTTACTGGTCTTTTTGAATAAGTATAACACTCTGGGTATTTTCCTGTTTTATGCTCTATAACTCTGGAGTGAAGTTTTGATGTAAAACCTGTGTAATAACTTTTGTCTGAGCACTCTAAAATATAAGTGTAATATATTTTCATATTTAAAGATAGTTATTAATACTTCTCGATACAATTTTCTCGTGCCTCGAAAATCACTCGAAGTGACAAACATATTAACTAAAAAGTGATGCTAATTGTCAGTTCGAGTGACGCGACGCAGGAGTGTTGTATTGAGAACCACTAGAATTATTCCTTTAAAATTATTTTGAAACTTCTCGATACAATTTTCTCGTGTCTCAAAAAACACTCGAAGTGACAAACATATTAACTATAAAGCAATGCGGATTGTCAGTTCGAGTGACGCGACGCAGGAGCGTTGTATCGAGAACCACTTAGAATTATTCCTTTAAAATTATTTTGAAACTTCTCGATACAATTTTCTCGTGCCTCGAAAATCACTCGAAGTAACAAACACATTAATCAAAAAAAAATACGTATTGTCAGTTCGAGTGACACGACGCAGGAGCGTTGTATCGAGAACCTATCCAATCCTCAACTTACCCAACAAATCTTGTTTAAAACTTCTCCCTATTGGTAATCTGTTTCCTGAAACGTATATTTCGTTTCCTGCAATTTTATCTACACAATTACTATTAATAATAAACGATTTATGAATTTGAATAAAATCGTTAACTGGTAATTTTTCTTTCCAATTTTTAAGCGAATCGATATACGATAGTTTCTGCGTTTTGGTAATTACAGTTATGTAGTTTCTATCGCTTTCAATGTATACAATATCGTTAATTACTATTTTATGATGGGTTTTGTCGACATTTAAAAACAAAGTTTCGCTTTTAGATTCTGCTGAAGAATTGCTGAGTTTCTGCGTAAAATGTTCGGCTTTATTGTAGGCTTTTAAAAAACGCTCGAATGAGAATGGTTTCACTAAATAATCGACTATAGTTTCCAGTTCGAAACTTTTTAAGGCATGTTCTGGATAAGCGGTCGTCATGATAATTGCTGGCGGATTTTTAATGGTTTTTATAAAATCTATGCCTGAGATATCTGGTAAATTAATATCTAAAAAAACCACATCCACGGTTTCGGTTTTTAAAAACGTATGAGCTTCAATTGCTGCTTTAAAAACACCTTTTAATTCCGCACTTGGTAACTTTCCTAAAAAATTTTTTAAGATGTTTTGTGCTGGTTTTTCGTCTTCTATTATGATGCAGGTCATTGTAATCGTTGTTAGACTGAACTTGTAGAAAAACTTAATTTTTTAATATTTAAACACACTTCGACAAGCTCAGTGTGACAAATAAGTTATTTCAAATTCAATTTTAAAGTAACTGTAAATTTATCAGATTTATCAATTGTAAAACTATAATTGTCTTTATAGATTAATTCTAATCGTTTTTCAAGGTTTTGTAAACCAATTTTAAAATCGGTTGAACTGACTTCACCTTTATTAAAATCGTTACTACAAATACACTGTAAAACACCTTGGTTTTCGGTTATTAAAATTGAAATATCACTATTTAGTGTGCTGTGTTTAAAGGCATTTTCTATAATGGTGATTAATAATAATGGTGCTACTTTTTGGGTAACGGATTGTATTTCGGTTTTATAAAAAATCTGCTTTACACCTTCGGTTCTAATGCGTTGAAATTTAATATAATTATCTAAAAACTGAAGCTCTTTTTCAAGCGAAATCGTTTCGGCATTACTTTCGTACAGCACATGTTTTAAATTATCGGAAAGCATTAAAATAAGTTCTGGTGTTTCGGTTGGTTTTTCTATAGCATAAGAATAAATTGTGTTTAAATTATTAAATAACACGTGCGGATTAATTTGCGATTTCAAGAATTTTAGTTCCATTTCTGTATGTTCTTTCTGGATTTTTTCAACTTCAATTTGCTTATCGATGTAGCGATACAGCATCCATATAAACGAGAAAAAAATAAGTGGCACTAAGGTTTGCCATAAGTAATCGCTAAGACATTTCATTATAGAACAGCCGCATTGTGCAAATTCATAGCAGTATAATTGTGTGGCAAAAAATGAAATGATTGCAAACACAAATACATAAGGTATGTACCATTTCTTTTTAACAAAAAAGGGCAACAATATTAAATTGTTTGCATAAACAATGACGACAAGTATTGATAAATACTGTAAAAAAGGATTCTCTTTCCAGTAATATTTTGAAAACACAAACAGCGAAACCAACACAAAAAGCATCCAAAACAAGATGTGTACTAAGGTTTGCGAACCGTGTTTTTTTATAAAAGATTGTTTCACAAATTGAAAATACAGAGAATTGTAATAACCATCAAAAAACAAAGTACAAAAACCGTGTTTGGCAATGCAAACAACCAAATAAACTTCAGTTTGCAACTTTAAGCTTGCCGTTTGTACATTTTTTTAGAGAACGACGGTTTCTAAAATTATTTTTGGGTTAATCATTTAAATTAAAAATCATGAAACGAACCGTTATTGTCATCGCATTATTATTTACCATTTTTAGTTTTTCGCAAACTTTAAATCAAGAAATACCTTACGGAGGAAATAAAGTTATGCTCGTAGGACAAATAAATAAAGAAGGCTTGAGCAAAGCGCCTTACAACGATTGGTTTAAAGAAAATTATGCCAATTATTTAACCAACGATAAATTAATTAATAAAATTAAAGATTCGCTAAACCAGTACACCATAAAAGCCTTTTTAGGCACTTGGTGTGGCGATAGTAAAAAAGAAGTGCCTCGTTTTTATTCTGTGTTGGAAGCTGCTAATTATCCTATTGAACAATTGGAAACATTTGCTTTAGACCGAAGCAATAAAGCCTACAAACAAGGCCCAAATGGTGAGGAAAAAGGCATGAAAATACACCGTGTACCAACCTTTATTTTTTACAAAGATGGAGCAGAAGTTAACCGTATTGTGGAGCATCCAGTAGAAACTTTTGAGCGTGATATTGAAAAAATTATTACTGGAAAACGTTATCATTCTAATTATTCGGGCGCCAATTTCATACAAGATTTATTAGAAGAAAAACCGATTGACGAATTGAAGAAAGATGAGAAAAACATCGTGCCACGTTTAGCAGAAATTGTTAAAGGTAGTCGCGAGTTAAACACGCTTGGTTATGTTTATTTATTTAGTGGTAGACTTGAAAAAGCACAATATATTTTTGAATTAAACACTAAAATTTTTCCTTACAAACATAATGTTTACGATAGTTTAGCCGAATATTATTTTGAAACTAAAAAATATACCGAAGCCTTAGCAAATTATTACAAAGTATTAAGTTTAAAACCTGATGATAAGCATGTATTGGAAATGGTTGAAAAGGTAAAACAAGCTATGAAATAGTGATTAAACTCCTCTTTAAATTTAGAGGAGAACTTTTTCAGATTTGTCAGTGAAATATACTTTAAAGGTATGCTTCAATTTAACTGAAGAATCATTTTTATTTTTGCTTGAATAAATAAGTAGAAAAACTTCCTGCCTCAATCTTCAGTTATGAGACTTCAGACATCTCAAACAATCTCCATCTTCTTCAACAAAAAACTGGCATTCATGTTCTGGCAAATGCCTTTTTTAAACGTGTAATCGAAATACAACTCATCATTAATTATCTGTGCATCGAAATAGTAATTTTTAACTTCTTCAAGTTCTTTTTCAATCTCACAAAGGCTTAAATCGTGTGTTGCAATAATACCTGTAGCATGACCAGACACTAACTTTTCTACAAATTTTCGTGAGCCAATGGCTTTATCTGTGCTGTTTGTGCCTTTTAAAATTTCATCTAAAATAATAAAGTAATTGTCCTCTTTTTCGATAGCATCAACAATGTATTTTAAACGTGTCAATTCACTAAAAAAATAAGAACTGTCATCGGTTAAAGAGTCGCTCGTGCGCATGCTTGTAATAAGTTTTACAGGAACATATTCGCTGGATTTTGCACAAACAGGCATGCCAATATTTGCCATAACAATGTGCAAAGAGACTGTTCTTAAAAAGGTGCTTTTTCCAGCCATATTTGCACCAGTTATAATATAAAACTGTTCGTTTTCAATTTTAAAATCGTTGTCAACACGTTTTTCGGGTTTTAATAAGGGATGTCCTAATTGCGTGACTACCGTTTGTTTACCTTGCTCTAATATTTTCGGGTAGACATAGTGTGTGTGATTAAAAGCATAATTCCCTAAACTGTTAAAGGCGTCAAAGAACGTTACCACCTCAAACCACTCTTCCACAGTATCATGGTAAGTTGCAATCCACTGCTCAATAGCATAGCTATTTCCAATGTCTGTAAGAAAATATCCGTTTCCAAAAACGGCAGAAATAATATTATTCCTGTTGTCTAAGGCATCCATGGCTTTAGATAATTCTGTTAAAATTGCTGAAGCTTTTTTACTCTCAAGCCTGATTTTATTTTGCTTTTGCAAAAGTAATGCTGAAGTAAATTCTTCGGTTTCAATAGCTTTTAAAAGCTCTGCGTATTGCCTGAAGGTATCACGAATTTTATCGGTATGTGATGCTAAATCGTTTATTTTTTTTAAATATCTTCCTGTAACAGCCAACCCGATTAAAAGCCAATAACCAATAAATGCTATTGGTATTAATTCTAAAATAGCGATAACAAAAATTATGATTGAAGCTACTGAAAAAACTAACGGCAAGTACTTTACCACCTTTGGCAAAAAAGAAGTATGCTTATGTAACCATTTAACAATGTCCTCAGGTTTGGTTTCAACCTTAATTAAATAAGCAATGGCCTGAAAGTGTTGGCGCCATTCTGTTTTATTTGCAAGTTCTTTAATGGCTTCCTGTCTGTTATCTATATTATTTGTGTTATTTGCTTTTAAAATATTAGATAAAGCCAGACTACCACTTTTTGTTGCTGTTCTATTTGTAAATTGAAAAAAAGAGCCACGTCCAAACAAATCGATATCTAAAGCGTAATTATGTTGTGGATCTTGATATTTAACTCCTTCATTTCTATGAAAAAAATCACCAGAACCTATTTTTAGTTCTTCTTCGTTTATAGAAACCAATGCTTTTTTTAAATTGTATTGCGTTTTTAAATTTGTGTATTTCAGTAATAAAAACAGAAATAAAACAACACCTATTAACCCACAACCCACTGCTATTTGCCAATTACCAAAAGTTAAATATATACTAATAGCAGTTGCGAGAAACACTAACAACCTTGCCGTACTTAAGCCTGTAAGTTGCTTGTATATTTTAGAAACCTCAGCCTTATAAATGGCTAACTGTTCTTGATAATATAGTGTTGAATTTTGCATATTCTCTATAATGGTAATGCATCAAATTTTGTAAAAATTTGAATAATAGTCTCTACAGCATCTTGATAAAACTGGTTATCAATACGCTCGAAATCATCGGTTGGTTTATGGTAATCTTCATGATCTGCTACTCCAAAATATATAAACGGAATATTGGCTTTATGAAACGCTGCATGGTCACTTGAATTTGTCCAGTTATCACCAGAGTCTAAGCCTTCGTGGCCAATAAGCAAATCTACTTTTCCTAAATCTTCGAAATTTTCAATAATTGGTTTTAACTGCCCATAGTATCTTGTACCAACAGCGAAGAGCTCGTTGTTATCGCTTCGGCTAATCATATCCATATTTAAATTCAATACAATATTTTTTTGTTGAATGGTATTGTCCTTTACAAAGTGATAAGCACCTTTTAACCCCAATTCTTCTGCATCGAATGCTGCTAAAATAACGTTATGCTTTGGTGGGTATTTTTTAAAAAATTCAGCAAAAGCAATGAGTGCACTTACACCAGAAGCGTCGTCATCTGCACCATTATATATTTCGCCACCTTTAATACCTTCATGATCGTAATGTGCAGATAATACTATGTATTTATTGGTGTGTTCCGTACCTTTAATTTCTCCTAATACGTTAACTGCATTGTATTTTCCAAATTGAAATGGTTGCTCTGTTACGGACACACCGTGATTTTTAAACGCATCCACAATATATTGTTTTGCCTTTAATGCACCCTCTGTTCCTGTTCTTCTACCCTCAAAAGCATCAGAAGATAATGTTTTTATGTTTTTAAGTAAAGCTTGTGTTGAATAGGAATACGTGGTTATTGGCGAACTGTTTTCAGCTTTCTTAGGTGATTCAGCTGTTCGTGTTTTACAACTCATCGATAACAAAGTAATGCATAATATATAAACTAAATTGCGTTTTTTCATTTTGAATAGAATTATAGGTAAAGCTAATTAAAAAAACCCAAGCTCATAGACTTGGGTTTTATATAAATACTTTGTATCTAATTTGTTATCCTTTTAAAGAAGCGGCTAAATACTCACGATTCATACGTGCAATATTTTCTAAGGAAATACCTTTTGGGCATTCCACTTCGCAGGCTCCTGTATTGGTACAGTTACCAAAACCTTCTTCGTCCATTTGCTTAACCATATTTAAAACACGTTCTGTAGCTTCCACACGACCTTGAGGTAATAAAGCGAATTGTGAGACTTTTGCACCTACAAATAACATAGCCGAAGCATTTTTACAACTTGCTACACAGGCACCACAACCTATACAGGTTGCTGCTGAAAAAGCATCGTCTGCATTTTCTTTTTCAATAGGAATTGTATTGGCATCGATAGTATTTCCAGAAGTATTTACAGATATAAATCCTCCTGCATGTTGAATACGGTCGAAAGACGTTCTATCGACTACTAAATCTTTGATTACCGGAAAAGCTTTAGCTCTAAATGGTTCAATAAAAATGGTATCACCATCTTTAAACATACGCATATGTAATTGACAAGTGGTTACGCCTCTGTCTGGACCATGTGCTTCTCCATTTATGTATAATGAGCATGAGCCGCAAATACCCTCACGACAATCATGGTCGAAAGCTACTGGCTCTTCTCCTTTTTCTATTAGTTCGTTATTTAAAACATCTAACATTTCGAGAAAAGACATATCTGGTGATACATCGCTGATTTTGTAATCAACCATTTTTCCCTTATCGTTAGCGTTTGCTTGACGCCATATTTTTAACGTTAAATTCATAGCTTCTTTTTATTTATAACTTCTTTCTTTAACTTCAATATTCTCGTATGCTAATTCTTCTTTGTGAAGCACTGCATCTTTAGGTTCACCTTTATATTCCCAAGCCGATACATATTGAAATTCTTTACGACGCATCGCTTCACCTTCTGGTGTTTGATATTCTTCTCTAAAGTGACCTCCAGCAGATTCTTCACGCTGTAAAGCATCTTTGGCAAACAGCTCTCCTAATTCAAGAAAATCTGCGACACGACCAGCTTTCGCTAACTCCTCGTTGAACTCGTTGGCTGTTCCTGGTACTTTAACGTCTTTCCAGAATTCTGCTCTTAATTGAGAAATTTCTGTAATTGCCGATTTTAAATCTTCAGCATTTCTTGCCATTCCACATTTATTCCACATAATTTTTCCTAATTGTTTATGGAAATGGTCGACAGAATGGGTGCCGTTATTATTTATTAAATGGTCTATATTTTTTCTAACTTCGGCTTCAACCTCATCAAACTCTTTAGTATCTGTAGAAATTGGACCTGTTCTAATATCATTAGATAAATAATCTCCAATGGTGTAAGGTAGAACAAAATAACCATCGGCTAAACCTTGCATTAAGGCAGAGGCTCCAAGCCTGTTTGCACCATGGTCTGAGAAATTGGCTTCACCAATACAGTATAAACCAGGAATGTTGGTCATTAAATTATAATCTACCCATAATCCACCCATTGTGTAATGAACAGCTGGGTAAATCATCATAGGTGTATTGTATGGATCTTGATCTACAATTTTCTCATACATTTGGAATAAGTTTCCGTATTTATTTTTAACAACTTCTTGACCTAGTTTCTTTACTAACGCTGCATCATCTTCATTTAAACCTTTTACATGTGCTTGTTCTTTACCATAACGTGTAATTGCCGAAGCGAAATCTAAAAATACAGCTTCACCTGTTGCATTAACTCCATAACCAGCATCGCAACGCTCTTTGGCTGCACGAGAAGCAACATCACGAGGTACTAAGTTACCAAATGCAGGATAACGACGCTCTAAATAGTAATCGCGATCTTCTTCGGCTATGTCTTTTGGATTGAGTTTTTTATTTCTAATAGCTTCTACATCTTCCATCTTTTTTGGCACCCAAATACGTCCATCGTTACGTAAAGACTCAGACATTAATGTAAGTTTAGACTGATGATCGCCCGAAACAGGAATACATGTTGGATGAATTTGTGTGTAACAAGGGTTAGCGAAAAATGCACCACGTTTATGTGCTTTCCAGGCTGCTGTTACATTACTTCCCATGGCATTTGTAGACAGGAAGAAAACGTTACCATAACCACCAGTTCCTAAAACCACAGCATGCGCAGAATGTCTTTCTATCTCTCCAGTAATAAGGTTGCGTGTTATAATTCCTCTTGCTTTACCATCGACTTTAACAACGTCAAGCATTTCATGACGATTATACATTTTAATTTTCCCACGACCAATCTGACGATTCATCGCCGAATATGCACCTAATAATAATTGTTGCCCAGTTTGTCCGGCTGCATAGAAAGTACGTGATACTAATACACCACCAAACGAACGGTTATCTAAAAGCCCACCATATTCTCTTGCAAAAGGAACACCTTGTGCAACACATTGGTCGATAATATTTGCTGAAACCTCAGCTAAACGATAGACATTAGCTTCACGCGAACGGTAATCACCTCCTTTTACGGTATCGTAAAATAAACGGTAGGTAGAATCGCCATCGCCTTGGTAGTTTTTTGCTGCGTTAATACCTCCTTGAGCTGCAATAGAGTGTGCACGTCTTGGAGAATCCTGAAAACAAAAAGCTTTTACATTATATCCCAACTCTGCTAAAGTTGCTGCAGCAGACCCACCAGCTAATCCGGTTCCTACAACAATAACATCTATGTTACGTTTGTTAGCAGGATTAACTAAATCGATATGATTTTTGTAATTCGTCCATTTATCTGCAATTGGACCTTGAGGTATTTTAGAATCTAAAGCCATTTTTAGATGTGTTTAATTAGTGAGTAAAGTGATGAAATAATGCTATGAAAACAAACCCTAATGGGATGATAATTGCATAAGCCTTTCCAAAACCCTGTAATCCTTTTGTGTATTTATTGTTCATTCCTGTTGATTGGAATGCAGAGCTAAACCCGTGTAACAGGTGTAATGCTAAAAAGATAAAAGCAATGCAGTATAAAACTACGCGCCATACATCTGCAAATTTATGATGAAGTTCTTCCCAATACCTAAATCCGCTATCAATATTATCTGGATCTATGAGTCCGCTCATATCACCTTTAAAGTATTTTACATTTATTTCTGGTGCCCAAAAATCGTAAAAGTGAAGCCCAATAAATGCTAAAATAGCCAAACCGCTCCATATCATGTTTCTACTCATCCATGTTGAGTTTGCCGAACCATTATTTTTAGAGTAGTTAATTGCTCTTGCGTTTCGGTTTCTTATTTCTAAAACAAAACCCATGATAAAGTGAAAAATCACTCCGAAAATTAAAACAGGCTGTAACACATACTGGATTAACCAAAAAGTACCCATAAAATGCGAAACATTATTAAATGTGTCTTCGCTAAATACCGATAATAAATTGATTGTAAAGTGTTGTAATAAGAAAATCATTAGAAAGAGTGCCGAAAGTGCCATGGCAAACTTTCTTCCTATTGAAGAATTTAAAATTCCGCTCATTATTTTTGTAGTTAAAGTGTAGTTCTTACAAAGATAATGCTCGCGAGCTGGTATAACAAATTTTAAATGCTGTTTTATGTTCTATTTAGAATGGGTTTAAGTTAGCTAAAAACCTTCAGTTCTTTTTTGTACTAACTTTATGTTATTAGACTAAGTGTTATTGCAAAAATTAAAGCATCAATTTTATAACAAATTGATGCTTTATAAACAATCACATTTCATTTTTTGTCTTACTATAAACAATAAACATGTTTTAATTTAGCCAAACTTCTATCATATTTTATATGATGATTTTTGTTTAAAATAATTCTAAATCTGGCCATGTTGCAATTGTATTAATACCTTCTTCAATTGCCTTTTTAAATGCAGTACTGTGTGATGTTTCTCCATCATTATACCTTTTAGAGTAATTGGTTAATACTGCATAACTAATACTATTATTCATTTTGTTTAATATAGTACTGGTTCCAGACATTCCTCCTCCATGAGACATGATTGATGCATTACTATTGACTCCCCAACCTTTAGCATAACCGTTACCTAAAGAGGAAGTAGTCATTGCTACAAAAGAAGAATCTTTTATAATGTCTTTTTTAGAAGATTGCCCATCTACACGCACCATAAAGCGCATTAAGTCTATAGCAGAACCTATCCATCCGCCATGAGCATCCATTTTTTGCATTTGTAGTTTATAAGGGTCGCCATATGTTGTGTAATAAGCTACTTCTTTATATTCTAAATCTTTCTTTTCAATAGCTCCTATTTTCATGGTTTTAATACCACAAGGTTTTAAAACATTTTCTTTTACATACTTTTCGTAAGATTGCCCTGATTTTTTTTCAATAATCCTACCCAATACACAATACCCAAAATTAGAATATTCCCAAAAATCGCCTGGTGTGTGGCTTGGATTTCTTTCGTCTAAAATTCTCTTAAATAATTGTGCATAACTTTCTTTTTTATACAAATCCATAGCTGCAGGCCATTTATCTATGGTTTCATTTGGATCTCTATTATTATCCCACGCGTGCCCTCCTGCTGTATGTTCTAACAAGTGTTTTACCTTTATTGCTTTTTCTCTGTTTCCGTAGGCTTTAGTGCCATAGGTTGTACCAAGAATTTTACCTGAACCAAATACCTTGTCCGAAAGTTTTAATTTGTTTTGTTCTACTAATTTCATAATAGCAACACTAGTGAAAGGTTTAGATATACTGGCTTGACGATATAAACTTGATGCCGAAGCTATTATTTTTTTATCCTTATCTCCATAACCGTAACCCTTTGCATATACTAACTTTCCATCTTTTACTATAGCGATAGTAACTCCTGGAACGTTATATTTTTTTTGAACTGCTTTTATCTTATCGTCAAGTTGTTTAACATCTACATACTTCCAACCACCAACCGATTTGAAAGAGGCTGCATATCCTGCTTTATTTCCTGCATCATGGCCACTTATACTTACTGGAACAAATCCCTGATAATAATGATTATCGTATTGTAATTGGTAATTTTTACTATTCATACCATGACGCGCACTGTAAAGTCCATTTACTTTTTCCATAATAAAAGCATAGTACACTTTACCACTAACATTATAGCTATCTACATGCGTTAGTTTATACCCTTTTTTTGAATATTCTGTATAGGCATCCTGATATTGTTTACCAGTTAAACCATGCTTGGTAACATAATCGTTATTTTTTGCTTTTTTCCAAATAGCAGCATAGTATAATTTGCCTTTTACACCATAACCACTAACATGAATTAATCGATAACCATCCTCATGGTTTTTATTAAATTCTTCTTGATATTTTTTACCTGTTAGTCCATGTTTTGCTCTTACGTTTCCTTGGCCACCTTTTTGCCAAATGGCAGCATATATAGCTTTATTGCCATCTGAACAGCCATCAATATGAATTAATTGGTATCCTTTTTCTCTCCATTTATTAAACTCTTCTTGATACTGCTGTCCTGTTAGTCCATGTCTTGCAACTAAACCAGAAGTATTGCCTTTTTTCCATAAAGCGGCATAATAAATTTTGCCGTTTACCAAGTAACCATCTATGGATATTAACTGGAAACCTTTATCACTAAATTTTGTAAAATTCTCTTGGTATTTATTTGAAGACATACCGTGCATAGCCACCCAATTGTTAAGAGATTTTGTTGCTGTGGTTTTTTCGGTTTTAGTAATTTTTTTGTTGTTTGTTTCGCTTGCATATGAGAAACTAAAGATTAATAGTACCCAAAATGCTAATTTTAAATTTGTTTTCATCGTTTTTAATATTTTGAATTAATAGCGATGTAAACTTAATATATTCAATATATCTTGTATCCTAAATTATTGATAGTAAAAGAATTAGGACTTAAAAGTGTGTATTTTTTTGAATTTGGTAGGTGAAATACCTGTGTGTCTTTTAAAAGCATTGTAAAAAGCCGACTTAGAATTAAATCCAGATTCTAAACCTATGGATAACATTGGGTACAAATAAAATGTAGGATCGGTTAATTTTAATTTCACCTCTTCTATGCGGTAAATATTTATAAAATCTGAAAAATTATGTCCGCTAAGCGTATTAATTAATTGTGAAAGGTAATTTGTGCTGATTTTTATTTTTTCTGAAACCGTAATAAGTTTAATATCTGGATCACGATATAATTTTTCTTCTTCCATTAAATAACATACTTTTTTATAGTATGCGTTATCATCAGTAATATTTAAACCTTTTTTTTGGTCTAATTGTAATAATTTTTTTTCTGCAAGTTTTGCTATAAGAAGAAACAAATAAAGATGTTTTTCTGTAAAAAACGATTGTTTTGAGTGTTCTGCATCTAAAACACCTATTAGTTTTTCTTCTAAAAAAATAGGAACTGCAAGCTCCGACGCTCTCTTTTTATCATCAACAATATAGCGATTGTCTTTAGTGGTATCCTTAACTAATTCGTGTTTTCCAGTTTTAGCAACACTTCCTACTATGCCTTTGCCTACTGGGATTTGTTTAGGTAAATAAATTTCTTTTTCTCCTTTTCTTTTATTGCCAAATGCTGCTACTTGACATAGTTCTTGTTGTTTTTCATCTAAAAGATATAAAACACAATCTTCCAAGTCTAACTTAGAAATACAGTTTTCAATAATATCCCAAAGAACTTCTTTTGTTTTGTTTTTATTGAATAGCGACGTTGCAAAATAGCCTAATATTAATGTGACCTCATATTGGTTTTTATGCAAAACAGAAAGCGCATGAGCATCGAATAATTTATCTAAACTTGATAAATTAATTGCTTGTTGCTTAACCTTATTTTTAGACGTTATTATTTTATATAAAAACAGAATTAAAAATAATGTAACAGCAATAAGTATTAAGATTTCATAGGATAACAAGCGTAACATTTCTATAGTCTATTATTTAAAAATACGATTAAATCAAGGGTTTAGACTTTTATTTATCATATTTCTACTACATATAAATTATAGAGCTTGTGTAACTAATTCTCCAACAATATAGATTAATTAGACTTAAACGGAATTAATCCGCGCAGTCCCATATCTACAACTTGTTCTCCTGCATTTGGCTCGTATTTCCCATCATTATTGACTTCGGTCCATTCAAAACTATTATTAACCGAGAATGATAAAGTTACCTCTACATCTTCAGTTTCATTACCTGTAATGCTAAATGGTGTTTCAAAAGCTCCAGTTACAACACAAGACCCTTGTGGTACTGGTGAGGTATCAAATAATGGGTTTGGCACTGTAGTCGCTCCTTCTGGTGCTTGACCTTGTGTAGTAAACCCTGATGCTTCGAATGCCCAAAATCCTTGAAGTTTATTTTCGTTAATGTTAAAAGTGCTACCATTAATACTAAAAGATGAAATGTAGCTATTGTAACCTACAAAACTTCCGAGAGTACCTTGTACTTCTGTTCCGTTAACAAGAACATTAATTTTTCCTTCTTGGTAAGCCAAAGACACGCGAACCCACTCATAACTGCCTACACTCACATCGCTTAAAGGGATGGCTACAAAGGTTTGATTATTTCCTGCAAATACAGCATTTTGAAAATCTATTGCTATACTTCCTCCTTGATTGGTTTCTGCTCCCTCAAAAACAACTTCTCCTTGACCTAAAGGAGTTATTGCTGTAGGCGCAAATTCTATGTAATTTGCACTCATTCTTGCAACTTCTGGTGATTGTGCTGCATTTCCAGCAGGTATTGTGGATGGCTCCCCAAAATTATTTAAACGCTCTTGAGTGGGATCGAACTTTAATTTTATAATTAAGTTAGCTCCATTATTGTTTTCAGTTGAATCGTTATCGTCACTACTACAAGACATAATAGAAACAATGGCTATTAAGGTAATTACTTTTAAGAGTTTCATTTTGCTTTTTGTTTTAATTATTTAACTCAAAAATTATTAAAATAGTATTTATTCTATTTCAAACCCTTTAGTTACACCATCTACGTAAACTAAATAGTTTCCTTTAGGCAAGTAATATTTATCGTTTTTAGCCTTATTTATATCTATGGAAGTGTTTTCTTTTAAAAGTTTTTTTCTTCCTTTTTCTGTAAGGGTTAAATCGTACTCCACGTAATTAAAACCTTTGTCTGCATCTATGTCTATAGTTTGTAATACTGAATTTTTATCACTTCTTATTTCAATCGTTTTTTTAGATGCAGCATTGGCATAAAATTTAATGGTCGTAGTGGGCTCATAAGGTTGCATCCATTTACTCCAGCTGTTTCCCCATCGACCATTGGCTTTTATTTTTTCGGTATCAAAAATAGTTATAGATTCATTCATTAATGCCGTATTCATTTTTTGAATAGGCTCAACATTAGTTTTATAAATACTTCTTCCATGTGTACCAATTAACAAATCGTTTGCTTCTTCATGCAACACCATATCATGCACTGCAACTGCTGGTAAATTTTTTGAGAATGCTTCCCATTTTTCACCTTGATTTAAAGACACATAAGCACCATTATCGGTTCCTAAATAAAGGATATCTTCGTTTACAAAATCTTCACGAATAACATTTATTGGCGCATGTGGAATGTTTGATGCAATGGAAGTCCATGTTTGCCCGAAATCTTCCGAAACATAAACATAACTTGTAAAATCGTCCCAACGATACCCATTCAAGGTTACATAAACGCGTTCTTTTTTATGTTTTGAGGCAATAACTCTGCTCACCCACAAATCCTTTGGAAACGACGTTGAAATATTAGTCCAATCACCACCACCATTATTAGTAATATGTACCAGACCATCGTCGCTACCAACGTAAATTAAACCAAATTCAAATGGCGACTCGCTAATTGTTGTTAACGTGCCGTAGGCTACATTTCCTTTTTTTCCTCCGTTAGTTAAATCTTTAGAAATGGCTTTCCAAGTGTCTCCTTTATCTAAAGAACGCATTAACTTGTTACCACCTAAATATAATATGTCCTGATTGTGACGAGATAAGTGAATTGGTGTTTGCCAATTAAATCGGTAAGGATTTTCACCTAAATCATGTTTTGGCTGAATGTAAGTTTGCTCGCCAGTGTCTCTATTTAACCTGAAGTAGTTTCCAAATTGGTAGCCTGTGTACACAATATCTGGATTTCTATTATCTATTTCAATTTGCATACCATCACCACCCATTATGGATTGCCAAGGATATTGACCATTTTGATGCCAGCCTTTATCTTCTGGAGCATTGTGAGCACCAACCCAAACACCATTATCCTGTAAACCACCATAAACTCTGTACGGTTTTTGGTTGTCTACATTAATGGCATAAAACTGCCCAACGCTGTTTACATTAAGTTTTTCCCAGTTTTCGCCATCATCGTAAGACATGTTTAAACCACCATCGTTACCATCTATTAAATGCCCAGGCACTTTTGGGTTTACCCATAGTGCCTGATGGTCTGCATGTACATTTTCTTTACTTATTGACGTGAATGTTTTACCACCATCTTTAGATTTTAAAATAGGCACTCCCATAATGTAAATACCATTCTCATCTTGTGGACTTACTCTAATCTCTCCAAAATAGTAACCATAACTGTAATAGACATCGTCTAAATAATCATCGTGAGTTTTATTCCATGTTTTTCCGCCATCATTGCTTTTGTAAACCTCAGCTCCAATTACTGGTGTATCAAACAACATAGAGTTAGCATCTTCAAGGTAATTTGCTAAATCCATTGGTTCTACATTACCGCTACGCACCATTTGTTTCACGTTTTCGGCTCTGTATTTTTCCTGAAAGCCATTCATTTTTAAAAAGCCATTTAATTTTTTATCGTCCAGATTTAAAAACGTTTCAACACTCATGGTTTTAAATTCTTCTTTTTTTAGTCCGCGAGTATCGTCTTTTTTAACCTCTTCTTTTCTTCGGAATTGATTGTCATGAAACGCATAAATTACATTATCGCTAAAAACTGCTAAACCAATACGACCTACGCCACTTCCTGTTGGAAATCCGCTATTTTCGGTGGAAATGCGCGTCCATGTTTCGCCAGCATCCGTACTTTTAAAAATAACCGAATTGTTTCCACTACCAGCAAAGTTCCAAGCTTTTCTATCACGAGTCCATGACGAAGCAAATAAAATATTAAAATTATCTGGTGATGCTTGTACGTCTATAATGCCGCTATTTTCATCAATAAATAATGTCTGTTGCCAGGTTTTACCACCATCTTTAGTTTTGTAAATACCACGCTCTTGATTTGGAGAATACAAATGCCCAGTAACACCAATAATTACTTCCTCGGGATTATTTGGGTTAATTAAAATGCGGCCAATATGGTGTGAATCTGGCAAACCTGCATGCTCCCATGTTTTACCATTGTCGTTAGATTTTAAAATACCAATTCCTGCATAAGAGGAACGCGAACTGTTGTTTTCTCCGGTTCCAACCCAAATGGTCCTGTTTTTCCAGTCTACAGCAATATCACCAACATTTTGTGTTTGTGCTGTATCTAAAATTGGTGTAAAAGAAGAGCCGTTATTTTTAGTGTGCCATAAACCACCAGAAGCATAACCAACATAAAACTCTGCAGTATTATTTGGGTTTACATCAATATCTGTAACACGTCCACTCATCACTGTTGGACCAATGTTTTCGAAAGCCATATTTTTAACTAACGATTTTGCTGCCATTTCTTGTTTTTGCACAAGTGCTTGTTTAACAGATTGCGCATTAGTGGCAGGTTGTTGTGCTTCAATATTTAAAATTGATAAAAAAGTAAGTACAAAAAGTATCTTGAATTTCATATGGAAGTGTTTAAGAGTTTGAAGGTAATCATTCTGTTAAAATTGAACAAAACCGAAGGGCTTTTAGTCAAGAAAATGCTATTTTTGGTTTATTAGTCTTTCCGATAGACGGAAAAAATATATTAGAAACCCATTAATAAGATTCCCTTTGTCAAGGGAACTAAATATCCTTTTTCAATGAAATACCATAAAATAGACAATAAACTCTTTATTAAAAACCGTAAAAATTTCGCAAAACAAATGGAGTCCAATAGTCTTGCTGTTTTTAATTCTAACGATATTTATCCTGTAAGCGCAGATAGCACATTACCGTTTCAACAACATAGAGATATTTTTTATTTAAGTGGCGTGGATCAAGAAGAAAGTATTTTAGTACTCTATCCAGATTGTCCTAATCCGAAAAATCGTGAAATACTGTTTCTAAAGGAGACGAACGAACATATTGCCGTTTGGGAAGGCGAAAAACTAACTAAAGAAGCTGCTTACGCTACTAGCGGAATTAAAACAGTATACTGGTTACAAGATTTAGAAAAAGTAATGGCAGAAGTGATGTCGCAATGCGATACGGTTTACATTAACACCAACGAGCATTATCGCGCTAATGTGGAGACCGAAACGCGTGAAGCACGTTTTACAAAGTGGTTAAAAAATAAATATCCTGCACATCGCGTAGCAAAAAGTAACCCAATTTTACAACGTTTACGCTCTGTAAAAGATCCTATTGAAATAGATTTAATACAAAATGCTTGTAACATTACAGAGCAAGGTTTTCGTCGTATTTTAGATTTTGTAAAACCTGGCGTTTGGGAATTTAACATTGAAGCAGAATTTATGCATGAGTTTTTAAATAATCGTTCTAAGGGTTTCGCCTATACACCAATTGTAGCCTCAGGAAATAACGCTAATGTTTTGCACTATATAGAAAATAACCAAGAGTGTAAAGCTGGCGACTTAATTTTACTGGATGTAGGTGCAGAATATGCTAATTACTCAAGCGATATGTCGCGTACCATACCTGTTTCTGGAAAATTTACTAAACGACAAAAGGAAGTTTACAATGCGGTAAACAGAGTTAAAAATGATGCAACAAAACTGCTGGTTCCTGGCACCATATGGGCAGATTATCATGTTGAAGTTGGTAAATTAATGACGAGTGAATTAATAGGTTTAGGCTTATTAGATAAAGCTGATGTTAAAAATGAAAACCCAGATTGGCCAGCATATAAAAAATATTTTATGCATGGTACATCGCACCACATGGGATTAGACACACATGATTATGGTATTTTAACCGAGCCCATGCAAGAAAATATGGTGTTTACTGTAGAGCCTGGTATTTATATTCCAGATGAAGGATTTGGTATTCGTTTGGAAGACGATGTAGTGATACAAAAAAGTGGAGAGCCATTTAATTTGATGCGTAATATCCCAATTGAAGCTGATGAGATTGAAGAGATTATGAATGGATAATTATTATTTTTTTAAATAACATAGATTAGAAAGCAGGCTTTAAAAGCTTGCTTTTTTTAAATTCTACAACTCATTATTTTTTTTTAAATTTATAATGAAGTAAACTAACCAATTATTAATTTTTTTTAGCCGAAGACATGCAGAAACCTATAAAACAAAACATTTCTGAATTAGAAAAAAGTAAACTCGATATTCTGGTAAAAGAATATGAATTGACAAATACTAAAATTGAAAAATTTGTGGGTAATCAGTTTCTGTATACACAAGGCGCATTGGCATTAGCTGGCGGATATATTTTCTTTTTAGTAGAAGGCATTGCAATAATTGACAAGACAGTAAACAGCGAAACAGACACTAAACTATATTTGCAATTTTTACCCTTTTTTGTCTTGATGATTTTAACAGGTATTTTATATCAGTATCAAAGAACAATAGGACTACAAGGCTATAAGCAATATCTTGAAATGAAGATTAATGATCTTTTAGGAGAGAATCTTATCTCTTACGGCCATTTAGGAATGAAATACATGCTAAAGAAAAATTTAATTGCATTATTAAATACAATTTTATATGCATTAGTTTATGTTGCAGCCTGTGTTCTTGCATACATTAAACCTTCGGAACCGAAAGAGCCAGCGTAGTGGCTTGCTCATCTTTTAGCATTTGTATTATTTATTATTGTAGCAATAATACAGACAACTAATTACTCGAAAAAAGTTAAAATTTTAGCTGTAGAAATTAATAATAGTGAAGATTCTTTGAACGATTTTTAGATTGAAGATTTTCTTTTCTTAAAAATGAAATTCGCTAAAAAGAAACTTAACAATGCAGGCAAAACCCAACCCAAACTATATTTAGCCAAAGGAATAAGGTTAATTAAACCTGTTAATCCTTCCGAAGGCATTAAAAAATTAAGAACATCAGGAATACTAAACAGAAAGGTTACCAAAACCACCCATCTAAAGACTGTTTTTGATGCTAATTTTTGATTTATAGCATTTAAAATAATCAAAACAATTGTTATAGGATAGATAAATAATAAAATGGGTAAGGCAATAACTATAATAGAATTAAAATCTAATTGTCCAACCACTACGCCAATTACGCAGGATATAATGGCTGTTATTATATAAACGAGTTGTGAGTTTTTTAGTAATCCCTTAAAAAAGTCGGCAGCACCTGTTACAATACCTACGGCAGTTGTAAAGCAAGCTAACGAAATAAGGACGCTTAAAACCGTGTTTCCAAAGCCACCTAAAGCCTTTATACTTATTCCTCGTAATAAATTAGCACGTTGCATATCGCTACTTAAATTACTGTTTAAATCTATTTCAGATCCATAATAAGCACCTACAGCAATTAGTCCTGCATAAATTACAAATAGCCCTAAACCTGCTATAAACCCAGATTTTTTTATAAGTTGTTTTTTTGCTTCAAATGGTGCATCACTCTTTATGTTGATTGAAATAATTATTACAGCACCAACAACTACTGCTCCAATAGCATCAAAGGTTTGATAGCCTTCTAAAACACCACTAACAATTGGTGTTTCAAATTGTGAAGGATTCGTAATCATTTCAGTAGAAAATAATCCAATAGCTATTACCACTAAAAGCATGATTACAATTAATGGCGTTAAGTATTTTCCTATAATATTTAAAATTTTAGAACGGTTTAAAGCAAAAATTAAAACCAGAAAAAAATAAATACTACTGGTTAATAATGGTGTGGTACCAAAAGCAGGGTGTATGGCAATTTCGTGGGTTGCTGCTGCTGTTCGAGGCGAAGGGATTGCTACTGCCACCAGGTAAATGAGAATACAATAAATTAAACTAAAAACTGGCGATACTTTTTTACCAAAATCAAACAAAGTCCCTTGTAGCTTTGAGTGCGCATAAATTCCAACAATAGGTATTACTACGGCTGTTATAACAAACCCAATGGTTACTAAAATCCATTCGTTACCAGAATTATAACCCAAAAGAGGCGGTAACAATAAGTTTCCTGCTCCAAAAAAGAGAGAAAACAAAGCGAAACTAGTAATTAGTAAGTCTTTAGTTTTAATCAAAACAATCATTTTATATTTGTCGAATATAGTTTAAATATGAATTTAGAGTACAAACACATCAATATTTTTTATACAGACACTGGTAAAGGTTCTGCTATTGTTCTGCTACATGGTTTTTTAGAAGATAGCCAAATGTGGACAGATTTAATACCAGAATTATCCAGAAATCACAGAGTAATTACTATCGATTTATTAGGGCATGGCAAAACCGAATCTCTTGGCTATGTCCACACTATGGAAGATATGGCACATGCTGTTTTTTACGTGTTGAAACATTTAAAATTAAGAAAATATACTTTTGTAGGGCATTCTATGGGTGGCTATGTGGCTTTAGCTTTTGCAAAATTATTTCCTGAAACAGTAAAAGGAATAAGCTTACTAAACTCTACTTACGAGGCAGATGATGAGGAAAGAAAAAAACTAAGGGCTCGTGCCAACAAAATGGTACAAACCAATTACGAAAACATGGTGCGCATGAGTTTTGCAAACCTGTTTAGTGCAACGAGCAAATTAAAACATGCTGAAGCCTATGATAATGCTCTTCAAATTGCTTTAAAAACACCGCTTCAAGGATATATGGCTGCTAACGAAGGCATGCGACAACGTGAGGACTCTTCGGTATTTTTTGCTCAAGCTACATTTAAAAAAGTAATTTTATTAGGTGAGAAAGATAGTATTCTTAACGTTGAAAAAATGGTAGAATTTTCTGAAATACATGCTATTGAAACGCATGTTTTTTCTGAAGGACATATGAGCCACATCGAAAATAAAATAAATTTTATTAAACAAATAATGCATTTCGTCGAAAAAAAATAGCTTTTTATCGGTTAATTTGATTTGTTTCATTAAGTTTGAGCGCCTTAACAATCGTAATAATGAAAATTATGAAAAAATCAACCAACAAAATAGCAACGGTACCTCATTTTTTCTGTAATGTTTTTGGACATAAATACGAGGTGTCCAAAAAAATTACTTATCATGTAAAAGAGTACAAATGTTGTAAGTGCAACAAACAGTTAACTACTAACGGTAGAGGAAACCTTGTCGAACTTACACCCAAATACCAAGAAATTAATTCTATTTTATCTAAAATTCATAATAAAAGGCAGGCCAGATTGCGTCGGGAAGAATTACTTACGGCGTATAAAATGTCCTCTTAGATTTTTTTAACTATTAAAAGTCTTCCAGCCTTGAGCTTCAATAGGAATTTTGGTTTCTGCTCTGGTCACTAAATGTGCTCCAGCGTTTTCTTCAGTTATATAACCAATAACTGTTAAATTAGGATTTGCCTTAATTTTTGGGAAATCTTCCTGAGAAATCGTCATTAATAATTCGTAATCCTCTCCTCCATTTAACGCTACCGTTGTACTATCGATATTAAACTCCTCGCAGGTTGAAATAACTTGTGGATCTAAAGGAATTTTTTCTTCATACAAATCACAGCCTACACGACTTGCCTTACAGATGTGTAAAATTTCTGAAGATAGCCCATCGCTAACATCTATCATTGCAGTAGGCTTAACATTTAAATCTTTTAACAGCTTAACAATATCTTTTCGTGCTTCCGGTTTTAATTGACGCTCCATAATGTAAGTATAAGCTTCTAAATCTGGTTGGTTATTTGGGTTAACCTTGAAAACTTCTTTTTCACGTTCTAGAATTTGAAGTCCCATATAAGCACCTCCCAAGTCTCCTGTAACTACTAATAAATCGTTTGGTTTCGCGCCACTTCGGTAAACCACATCTTTTTTATTTACTTCACCTATGGCAGTAACCGAAATTAACAAACCAGATGTAGAAGACGTAGTATCTCCACCTACAACATCAACATTATATATTTTTGAAGCTAAAGCGATACCTTCGTACAAAGCTTCTAAAGCTTCCAAAGGAAAACGATTAGAGACAGCAATAGAGACTGTAATTTGTGTAGCTTCGGCGTTCATTGCGTAGACATCAGAGAGGTTTACAACTACAGCTTTATAACCCAAGTGTTTTAAAGGCGCATAGCTTAAATCGAAGTGTACACCTTCAACCAACATATCTGTGGTGACCACAATTTGTTTTGCTTTTAAATCTAAAACAGCAGCATCATCTCCAATACTTTTTATTGTAGACTTTTGTTTAATTTCAAACTGTTTGGTAAGATGCTCAATTAAACCAAATTCTCCTAATGTACTTAACGGTGTTCGTTGTTGATTTTTATCTTCTATCATGGTGCAAAAATAAGAAGGATAATTATAATGCTTGTGTAAATTTTACATTCTTCAATAAACTTGTATAATTTTCTGATAAAAAACGCAAGAATGCTACACTTTATCTTTTAAAATCAACGTTTTATCGTTTATTATTATTAATTTCGTGCAACTTATTTTTTAAATTTAGCCCAAATGCTTAAAAATTACTTTTTAGTCCTACTTATTTCTTTTTCATTTTACAATGTTATAATTGCTCAAACACCATGCGTATCTGGTATGGCTGGCATATACCCATGTAATGATTATGATTTAATGTCTATAATACCTGTTTCTACTTTAGCTACAACATCTGGAACTCCCGAGGGAAGCGATATTTGGGGCTGGACAGATCCATTAAACGGAAACGAGTATGCCATAGTAGCTACAACAAATAGCACGGCATTTGTAGATGTTACTAATCCTTTAAATCCAATTTTTTTAGGTCGTATTAATTCTGCTAATGGTAATACCTCTACATGGAGAGATGTAAAAGTATATAATAATCATGCGTTTATTGTAGCAGATATTATTGGAAATCATGGCATGCAAATATTCGATTTAACTATTTTAAGAAATGGAATCGATGCAGATTTAACTTTTGATGGCGCGCAAGTTTTAAATTATACTGGAGATGGTGGAACTGATGACTTAGTTATTGGCAGCTGCCATAACATTGTAATAAATGAATCTGAAGGCATCGCTTATTTAGTGGGTTGCGGTTCTGCCAATGGTGGTGGTCCAATTTTTATAGATATAAGTGATCCTTCAAACCCAACTACATTGGGAGATTATACGGCTGGAGGCTACACTCATGATGCCCAAGTGATTACATATAACGGCCCAGACACAGAACATACTGGAAAGCAAATTTATATTGGAAGTAATGGAAATTCAGACAAAGTTGTTATTCTTGATGTTACCGACAAGAGTAATGTAATTGCAATAAATGAGTTCTCCTACCCGCAAACAGCTTATGCGCACCAAGGTTGGTTTACTACAGACCAGCGATATTTTATTTTAGGAGATGAAATAGACGAGCAGGCTTTTGGAGGCAATACACGCACAATAATTTTCGATTTTTTAGATTTAGATGCCGATTTTTCTAATACTTCCTTAAATTTAATAAATGATTATTTTGGCCCAACTTCGGCAATAGACCATAATGGATATGTAAACGGTGATTCTTTTTATATGGCAAGTTATACAGCTGGACTACGCGTATTAGATGTACCAACTTTAGTCTCCAGCAACAATACAAATGCAGAAATTGGGTTTTTCGATACTTATCCTGCTCATAACAATACCAGTTTTAACGGAGCATGGAGCATTTATCCATACTTTGCAAGTGGAAACATTGTTATAAATGACATTGAAAGTGGTTTGTTTATTGTTAGAAGAAGTGGCACCCTAAGCGTACCTTCATTTACGACTTCAAACAATTTTACTTTGTCTCCTAACCCTACAACATCAACCTCAACTTTAAAAGGGAATAATAATGCTATAATAAATAGCATTGCTATCTATAATGTACTTGGTCAAAAAGTATTTGAGAGAGACAATATAAATGCTTCGACCTTCGTTTTACCAACAAAAGATTACGCTTCAGGAATATTCTTAATTAAAATCAATAATTCTGTAACTAAAAAATTGATATTAAAATAAATTGCAAAAAATGAAAAACATAAAAAAAACTATTACCATCGCACTCATCTTTATTGCTTTTGGTGTAACACTACATAGTTGTCAAGACGAAAATGTAGATAGTACTCCTATGGCAGATTCAGATGGTGATGGCATTCCAAACACTCAGGATAATTGCTTAGAAACAGCAAACCCTGATCAAATTGATTTAGATGGAAATGGCGTTGGTGATGCTTGCGATCCAGATGGTGATGGCGATGGTGTTATAGATGGTTTAGACAATTGTCCGTTTTTTGCGAATCCAGATCAGGCAGATGCAGATAATAATGGAATAGGTGATGCCTGTGAACAAGATGAAGATAATGATGGTATTCCAGATGATTTTGATAATTGCGTGAGTATTAGTAACACCGATCAAATAGATACAGATGGAGATGGAATTGGAGATGTTTGTGATTCAGATATTGATGGTGATGGCATTCCAAATGATGTAGATAATTGTCCACTTTTAGAAAATCCGGACCAGGCAGATTCTAATAACAATGGCATTGGAGATGTGTGTGATAACCAACCGCTATTTCCTTGTGAAAATGGTATGGCTGGTATTTATCCTTGTAACGGCATAGATTTAATGTCAATTATAGATGCCGCAACGCTTGGTGGTAGCTCTAATACCGAAGGTAGTGATATTTGGGGATGGACAGACACGTTAAATGGAAATGAATATGCTTTAATAGCATTAACTAATAGCACCGCTTTTGTTGACGTTACAGACCCATTAAATCCACTATTTTTAGGAAGATTAGACTCTAATGCAGGATCAAATTTTTGGAGAGACGTTAAGGTTTATAATAATTATGCTTTTATTGTCGCAGATGGTGTTGGTCCTCATGGTATGCAGGTATTCGATTTAACACGATTACGAAATGTAACCAATGCTCCAGAAACATTTACAGCAGATGCTATCTACTCTGGTGTTGGAAGTTGCCATAATATAGTTATTAACGAAAGTGAAGCAGTCGCTTATTTAGTGGGTTGCTCTGGGACTAATGGTGGAGGTCCAATTTTTGTTGATATTTCTAATCCATTAAATCCAATATTCTTAGGCGATTATACAGCTGGAGGCTATTCTCACGATGCACAGGTAGTAACTTATAATGGGCCAGATTCAGATTATACCGGAAGACAAATTTATGTAGGCAGTAATGGCAATTCAGATAAAGTGGTTGTTTTAGATGTTACCAACAAAACAAATGTAGTACCAATAAGCGAATTTACTTACCCACAAACAGCTTATGCGCATCAAGGCTGGTTTACAGATGATCATGCTTATTTTATTCTTGGCGATGAGGTAGATGAGCAAAGTTTTGGTTTTAATACAAAAACATTGGTTTTTAATTTCACAGATTTAGATAATCCAACTTTATCATCAACTTACACAGGCCCAACTGCTGCAATAGATCATAATGGGTACGTAAAAGATAATGAATATTACCTTGCTAATTATAGAGCAGGACTAAGAATATTAGATATTACAAACATTGCTGCATCTTCTAACTCAATGACAGAAACAGCATATTTCGATACCTACCCATCAAGCAACAGTGCCAGCTTTAATGGCGTATGGAGTGTGTATCCATATTTTGCCAGTGGTAATATTATAATAAGTGACATCGAAGGAGGTCTCTTTGTAGTAAAAAAAAGTAATTAGTATGTTTTTTAAACAACCATTTATAATATTTTCTTTTCTCCTGCTCACAATATCAGGATGTAAAAAAGATGATGATGTAATACCAATAAATCAAAATATTGCAGGTGTTATAGAAAGTATTAAAACATATGGAGGTTCTAAAAATGAAACAGGAGAAAAAGTTGTAGCAACAAACGATGGAGGTTACGCTGTTTTAGGATTTTCACAAAGTATGGATGGAGACATAACCGATAAACAAGACGAAAGCTACGATTTCTGGGTATTAAAATTCAATTCTGAAAACGAGATTCAATGGAATAAAACCTATGGTGGAACAGCAGACGATAAAGGGAAGGACATCATTCAAACTACAGATGGTGGCTACGCTATATTAGGTTCTACTTATAGTAACGATGGCGATGTTTCTAGCAATAACGGTCAGCAAGATTATTGGTTGGCAAAATTGGATGCTTCTGGAAATATTATTTGGCAAAAATCTTTTGGTTATCAAGGCGCAGACTATGGCATTTCGGTAATACAAACTAACGATACTGGCTATTTAATAACTGGGGTTTTAGATGTAACAGCCTCTGGTGGAGATGGTAACACCTCTAAAAGCAGTAACAAACATGCTGGTGGAGATTATTGGGCTTTAAAACTAGACGCTTCAGGAACTATAGAATGGAGTAAGTATTACGGTGGATTATTTACAGATACTCCAGAAAGTGTTGTACAAACAGAAGATAATGGTTTCATTATTGTTGGTGGATCAGATAGTATGGATACAGATATTTCTAACAATATTGGATCTTACGACTTTTGGGTTGTTAAAATTTCTGCAAGCGGAGCTATTGAATGGGAAAAATCTTTTGGAGGTAGCCAAATCGATGAGGCTTGGGCTATTGTAAAATCTGGTGATGGGAATTTTTTAATCGCTGGAGATACCAGAAGTAACGATGCCAACGTATCTAATAATATTGGGGCAGCCGATTTGTGGCTTATTAAAATTTCGCCTTCAGGTGAATTACTTTGGGAAAAAACGTATGGAGGTACCAGTTTCGATGTAGCGAGAGCTATAAAAGCAACACAAGATGGTGGCTTTGTTTTGGCTGGAAGTTCAAGAAGCAGTGATGTTGACGTAAGTGAAAACAAAGGGCAAAACGATGCTTGGGCTCTAAAAATTAATAGTAGTGGTACTTTAATGTGGCAACAAACTATTGGTGGTACAAATATAGATTTCGCGTATGGAATTGCAGAACTTAACGACCAAACTGTTGTTGTTGTGGGAGATTCCTACAGCAACGATGAGGATATTATCGAAAACAAAGGGTTTTCAGATTTATTACTGATAACAATAAAATAAAAAAATTATGAAAAAGATTTTTGCCTTGTTACTATTTACAACTTTGGCATTTACTGCCTGTGGTGAAGATAACGATGATAACGCGACTGCTAATGCAGATGTGAGTTTTGAATTTTCTCACACATGGAACGATGTTACTCTAAACAGCAGTAATCTAACAACCGAGACTGTTGTTAATGCTAACGGAGAAAGCATAAATATAGCAAGGATTAGATATCTGGTTTCAAGATTTCAGTTAGTAGATACTAATGGAACGACTTATAGCTTTGATGGTTACAAATTTACAGACTTAGAAGACGAGTCTACCTACGATTTTACACCAGTAAATAATACTATTCCTACTGGAACTTATACTTTAAAATTTGTTTGGGGATTTAACGAAGAAGATAATATAGATGGTGTTTATACAGATTTAAACAGCGTATCGTGGAATTGGCCAACAATGTTGGGTGGTGGCTATCACTTTCTGCAATTTGATGGCATGTATAATGTAGACACCACACCAAGTCCGTTTAATTTTCACAATGGAACTGCTCGCGTAAGCACAGATATTTTTGAACAAAATTTTGCTACAATAGAATTAAACACACCAATAGTTATAGATAATAATACAACCATTGAAGTGAATATGAATATTGCAGAATTTTTTGTAAATCCGCATACATGGGATTTAAACGTGCTTGACACACCATTAATGCCCAACTATGATGCACAAAAAATGATGCAGGATAACGTGATGAGTGTATTTAACATAAATTAAATAGTTAATAACATTTAATGAAACACTGGTTTATATACCTATTACTAATTCTATCTGTTTCGGCGTGCTCTAAAGACGATACACCTGAAACGGAAGCATATGAACCTACACCTCAACCATTAAATATTCCACAGATTTTTCAGCAAACTATTATTGCACCTGTTATACCAGTTAACAACCCACAAACAGTTGAAGGTGTTGCTTTGGGCAAAAAATTATTTTTCGACACTAAACTTTCTGGAGACCAATCTATGGCTTGTGCAAGTTGCCATATGCCACAAAACGCATTTACAGACAATACACCAACAAGCGAAGGTATAGATGGCGTATTTGGCGCACGAAATTCGATGCCGTTATTCAATTTAGCATGGAATTACGGAGAGCGCTTTACTTGGGATGGCAAAGAATTAAGTTTAGAGCGCCAAGCTCTAGAGCCTGTTCAAAATCCAGTAGAAATGCATAGCAATTGGGATGAGGTTGTCGACAGATTACAATCTGATGCAGACTATCCAGAATTATTCCGTTTAGCCTTTAAAACATCTACCATTACAAAAGAATTGGCAACAAATGCTATTGCTCAATTTGAGCGTACACTTATTTCTGCAAATTCTAAATTCGACAAGTTTACTTTAGGTCAGACAACGCTTACACCACAAGAACAAAATGGATTGGATGTATTTATGGATGAAACCAGAGGTGATTGTTTTCATTGCCATGGAAACCCAAATAATCCATTATGGACCGATAATATTTTTCATAACAATGGATTAGATTCCACGTTTACAGATTTAGGCTTAGGCGCTGTAACAGGCGATGTAAACGATAATGGAAAATTTAAAAGTCCATCGCTTAGAAACTTAGCTTACACAGCACCATATATGCACGATGGTAGGTTTGCTATTTTAGAGGAAGTTATAGAGTTTTACAGCACAGGACTTCAAGACTCAGAAACCATTGATCCGCTTATGAAAAAAGTGCAACAAGGAGGTGTAAATCTTTCTGCTCAAGATAAAGCCGATTTAAAAGCCTTTTTGTTAACACTGTCGGATCCATCATTTCTTAACAACCCAGATTTTCAGAATTAAGTCTTACCACAAAGTTTTTCATAAGAAATACCTATTAGCGCATATGCTAATATAATGTTAGGACACCTTGCTAAAAGCGACTAATATTGTATCTTTGCACTCTATTTAGATAAATTCTATATAAGAATATGATAAAAGTTTCAGATACAGCTAAAAAAAAGGTCATAGAGTTAATGGCAGATGATGGCTACAATGCCGGCACAGACTACGTTCGTGTTGGTGTTAAAAGTGGTGGCTGCTCTGGTTTATCTTACGATTTAAAGTTCGATAAAACGCAGCAGGAAGAAGATAAAGTATTTGAAGATAATGGTGTAAAAATTATTATCGATAAAAAAAGCTTTTTATACCTTATTGGTACCACTTTAGAATATTCGGGAGGATTAAACGGAACAGGTTTCGTGTTTAACAATCCCAACGCTAACCGAACTTGCGGTTGTGGAGAAAGTTTCTCATTATAAAATTGAAAGAAAGAACTATGTCGAAATACACAGAAGACGATTTAAGAGAAGAACTTAAAACCAAAGAATACGAATATGGTTTTTATACAGACATTGAGTCTGAAACATTTCCTATTGGTTTAAACGAAGACATTGTTCGCGCAATATCTAAGAAAAAAGAAGAACCAGAGTGGATGACACAATGGAGACTGGAAGCGTTTAAAGTCTGGCAAGAGATGGAAGAACCAGATTGGGCAAATGTTAATTATACTAAGCCCGATTTTCAAGCCATTTCTTACTATTCTGCTCCTAATAGCAAACCTAAGTACGATAGCTTAGACGAAGTAGATCCAGAGCTTTTAGCAACTTTTAAAAAATTAGGAATTTCTATAGACGAGCAAAAAAAATTAGCCAATGTAGCAATGGATGTGGTTATAGATTCTGTTTCTGTAGCAACTACTTTTAAAAAGACATTAGGGGAAAAAGGAATTATTTTTATGAGTATTTCTGAAGCCATAAAAGAACATCCAGAACTTGTAAAAAAATACTTAGGAACTGTTGTTCCCCAAAAAGACAACTTCTATGCTGCATTAAATTCTGCAGTTTTTAGTGACGGGTCTTTTTGTTATATTCCAAAAGGCGTGCGTTGCCCAATGGAATTATCAACATATTTTAGAATCAATCAAGCTGGTACAGGGCAATTTGAACGTACATTAGTTGTTGCAGACGAAGGTAGTTATGTTTCTTACCTCGAAGGTTGCACAGCTCCAAGTCGTGATGAAAACCAATTGCATGCAGCAGTTGTAGAACTTATTGCGCTGGATGATGCCGAAATAAAATACAGCACAGTACAAAACTGGTATCCGGGAAATGCCGAAGGAAAAGGTGGTGTTTATAATTTTGTAACCAAAAGAGGAATTTGCGAGAAAAACGCAAAAATCTCATGGACACAAGTGGAAACAGGAAGTGCAGTAACCTGGAAATATCCTTCATGTATTTTAAAAGGTGATAACTCTGTGGGCGAATTTTATTCTATTGCGGTAACAAACAATTACCAACAGGCAGATACTGGAACAAAAATGATTCATTTGGGTAAAAACACCAAATCAACCATTATTTCTAAAGGTATTTCGGCAGGAAAATCTCAAAATTCTTATCGTGGTTTAGTACAAATAAGTTCACGTGCAGACAATGCACGTAACTTCTCGCAATGCGATAGTTTATTAATGGGAAATGATTGTGGTGCTCACACGTTTCCTTACATAGAAGCTAAAAACAAAAGCGCAATGATAGAGCACGAGGCTACAACAAGTAAAATTGGTGAAGATCAAATTTTCTATTGTAACCAACGTGGTATAGATACAGAAAAAGCAATTGCACTAATTGTAAATGGTTTTAGTAAAGAGGTATTAAATAAATTACCAATGGAGTTTGCTGTAGAGGCACAAAAATTATTAGAAATAAGCCTTGAAGGTTCTGTAGGTTAAAACCTCATTTTCAATAAAAATAAAATCTTGTAAACAAAAGTTTAATTAAAAAAGCAGCCGTTTTCACGGAAAACAAAAATGAAAAAAGTAAGTGTTCTTTTAATTTTATGTCTCTCCATTTTTACCGCTTGTAAAAATGATTCTAAACAAACAGAGACCTCAACTATTAATACAAATAGTTCAGAAAAAACAGCCAAACAAAATGACGGTTTAACCTTACTTTCTGGTGAGTTTATTTACTATGCAGATGCCGCGGTTTTACAAGTAGGAAACAATGTTTATGGTGTGGTTTTAAATGAAAAAACAAAAGAACTAAATAAAAAAGCACAAGCTTACAGAAAAGAAGCTACAGATGGTGTCCATGTACAGGTTCGGGGCAAAATAATTCCAAAAACAGAAAACGAGGAAGGCTGGCCTTTTAAAGTTGATATTAAAGAAATAGAAAGCGTTAAAGCATTAGATGCTAAACAAAACGAAGTGATTAAAATAGGAAAATAAGACTATGTTACAAATAAAAAATTTACACGCAAGTGTTGAAGATAAATTAATTTTAAAAGGCATTAACCTTGAGGTTAAAGCCGGAGAAGTACATGCTATTATGGGACCTAATGGTTCTGGTAAAAGTACGTTAGCTTCTGTAATTGCTGGAAAAGAAGAATACGAAGTAGAAAAAGGTAGTATAACTTTTGAAGGAGAAGAGTTAGAAGATTTAGCTACTGAAGAACGTGCGCACAAAGGTATTTTCTTATCGTTTCAATATCCTGTAGAAATTCCGGGAGTTTCTGTTACTAACTTCATGAAAACAGCAATTAATGAAACACGCAAAGCAAAAGGTCTTGAAGACATGCCCGCAAAAGATATGCTTAAACTTATACGTGAAAAGTCTGAACTTTTAGAAATTGATCGTAAATTTTTATCTCGTTCTTTAAACGAAGGGTTTTCTGGAGGAGAGAAAAAACGTAATGAAATTTTTCAAATGGCAATGTTAGAACCAAAATTAGCTATTTTAGATGAAACCGATTCTGGATTAGATATCGATGCCCTACGTATTGTTGCTAATGGTGTAAATAAATTAAAATCTAAGGACAATGCTGTTGTAGTTATCACGCATTACCAACGTCTTTTAGAGCATATTGTTCCAGATTTTGTACATGTATTGTACAATGGTAAAATTGTAAAAACTGGAGACGCTTCTTTAGCACACGAATTAGAAGAAAAAGGTTACGACTGGATTAAAGAAGAAGTGAACGCTTAGTGAGTTGGTAGTTTCAGTAGCAGTTTGCAATTGCTTACTCAATCCTGAATACTCAAATACTAATGCGAATAAAAAAGATTAAATAGTATCCAGATTTCTATCGTTTTTCATTTTACTGAAAACGACGTTTGAAAACTGAAAACTGAAAAAAACATGAGTTTAAAAGATAAATTAGTATCATCATTTTTAGCATTCGAAAACGACATCGATGTAGATTCACCTGTTCATGACATTAGAACCGATGCTATTAAAACGTTCGAAACTGTAGGTTTTCCTTCTAAAAAAGATGAGGCATGGAAATACACATCGCTTAAAAGCATCTTAAAAGAAGATTATAGTGTGTTCCCAAAACAAGAAAACGCTTTAGATTACAAAGACATTAAAAAGTATTTTCTTCATGATATCGACACCTATAAGATTGTATTTATAGATGGAAAATATTCATCGCATTTATCTCAAGTTACACACGATGGTATAGATGTTTGTTTAATGTCTTCGGCTTTAAATAAGCCTAAATACAGATTAATTATTGAAAATTATTTCAATAAAATAGCGACTAAAGAGAGCTTAGTATCACTAAACACAGCATTTTCTAATGAAGGTGCTTACATACATATTCCAAAAAACAAATTGGTTGAAAAACCAATTCAAATTTTACATTTTTCTACAGGAAATGAAGCAGCATTAATGCTTCAGCCACGAAATTTAATTGTGGTCGACGAGAATTCTCATGTTCAAATTATAGAACGCCACCAAAGTTTAACAGATAACCCTGTATTAACTAATTGTGTTACCGAAATTTTTGCAAACAAACGTGCCATTGTAGATTATTATAAGTTACAAAACGATAATAAAAATGCTTCTTTAATAGATAGCACTTACGTGGACCAGAAAGATCAGAGTCATTGTTTAGTACATACTTTTTCTTTTGGAGGAAAATTAACACGTAACAATCTTAACTTTTACCAAAATGGTGAGCACATGGACTCTACCATGAAAGGCATTACCATTATTGGCGAAAAACAACATGTAGACCACAACACGTTAGTACACCATATAGAGCCTAATTGCGAGAGTCACCAAGATTACAAAGGTATTTTTGCAGATAGTTCTACAGGCGTATTTAATGGCAAGGTTGTAGTCGATAAATTAGCTCAAAAAACAAACGCGTTCCAGGCTAACAATAATATTTTACTAAGTGATAAAGCTTCGATTAACACAAAACCGCAACTTGAAATTTTTGCAGACGATGTAAAATGCTCACACGGTTGTACCATTGGTCAATTGGACGAAAACGCTTTGTTTTATATGAAACAACGTGGTATTCCAGAAAAAGAAGCAAGAGCTTTATTAATGTTTGCTTTTAGTAATAACGTTTTAGATTCTGTAAAAATTCCAGAATTAAAACAACGTATTACAAAGTTAATAGCTAAAAAACTGGGTGTTAATATTGGGTTTGACCTTTAGTTATCACGACAGTAAAAGCCTTATAAATTATATAAAAACTGTTTCTAAATATAGAAGCAGTTTTTTTATTCATTTCACGCAGCCAAAGGGCATGTTTACTCATTAGTAATTTTAAAATTAATTGATAGTTTATAGTTTTAAATTTCATTTAAAACTAACCATTATGAAAAAAATACAATTACTTTATTTTATAATAATTCCATACTTCTTATTTTCTCAAGATAGTATTCCATCTAAAAAATTCGAATCTTTAAAAACAAATTATAAGGATTTTATAACTGTTAAAAATGAGATTTATGCTATTACAGAAGGTGATAGTTTAGTTATTTGGGATATTACTTCTAACTTTATTAATGAAACAAAGCCCGGAATTAATAATATTGCTAAATCCAAAGAGAACAAGTTATTTGCAACTACTGTAAACAAAGAAATACTTTCATTAAATGGTAAAGGCATTTGGCTAAAAAAAGATAGCTTCCATGGAGAAGCAATAGCCTTATTCGTTTCTAAAAATAATAAACCAGTGGTTTTAACTACAAGAGGTGGATATTATAGAAACAACTATTATTATCCTAAAGGAAAAAATAGAATTTTTAATCCAAGAAATAGCAGCCCTGATACAATTACGAGATATTTAAGTAAGCCTAGCTTATGCTATTTAGATGAAGAAAATAGAATTTGGCTAACTTATGACAGAGGAGAATTTGGACAATATACTTGGTTCTTTGATCTTGATAAAAGAATATTTTTTGAGGAGGAATATTTAGATATTAATCGACATTTAACCTATAAAGAAGAACAAAAATGGAACAGGGAGCATAACTATAAAAAAGCAATTATTGACACTTTCCCAACAAAAATAAAACTAATAGATAATAAGTTAATTTATAAATTCCCTGCACAAATACCTATATATAATGGCGTTAAAGGGATAGCTGAAGACAAAAGTGGAAATATTTTTATTTCTCAAAGTACGCATCATTTCTTTATTAGCGGAAATATCTCAATTTATTCTAAAACAGATTTTAAGAATTTTTACGACAGTGCGTCTCTGGATTCCATTTTGGATTATAATGAGCATGAGATAATCAGAAACAAAAAAAAGCAAAAAGTAAAAAACCTAGTAGAGTATTTAGGACCAATTACTTTCAACTCCTATAATAATTCAATTTATTACTATTCGAACAGAGGTTTTTTTAAATTATCTGAAAAAGATAATGGGTTTTCAAAAGAATTAATTCTCAAACCTACTCTATTATGGAAAGGAGGTTTGTCTCATTCGGTTGGATCTCAAATGGCTGTCAAGAAATTTGAATTTTTAGATGAAAAACGTTTCGTATTTTTGACAAATCTAAATGGCATTGGTTATTTCGATGGCAAGCAAATAAAATATTACAAATAATTGATGGTTGATATACAAAAAATAAGAGCAGACTTCCCAATACTTCAGCGCAAAGTAAATGGTAAACCTTTGGTTTATTTCGATAATGCTGCAACCTCGCAAACACCACAGCAAGTTATAGACGTTATTGTAGATTATTACAGTAATTACAATGCTAATATTCACAGAGGTGTACACACGTTAAGCCAAGAAGCAACAGACAAATACGAAGCCGCGAGAAATACGATTCAAAAGCATTTTAATGCAGAACATCCCTACGAGATTATACTCACTTCTGGCACAACAGAAAGTATCAATCTTGTTGCCCATGGTTTTTCGGCAATGCTAAAAAAAAGCGATGAAATTATTGTTTCTGCTCTAGAGCACCACAGTAATATTGTGCCTTGGCAAATGTTATGCGAAAAAACAGGTGCTGTTTTAAAAGTAATTCCAATGAACCAAAATGGCGAACTGGATATGGATGCTTACTTTAAATTACTTTCAGATAAAACAAAACTGGTCTTCGTCAATCATATTTCTAATGCTTTAGGCACTATAAATCCAATTGAAACCATTATTGAAAAAGCACACAATGTTGGTGCTGCAGTTTTAATAGATGGCGCACAGGCTTGTCCGCATGTAAAACCAGACGTACAAAAGCTGGATGTCGATTTTTATGTTACTTCTGCCCATAAAATGTGTGGACCAACAGGTGTTGGTATGCTTTATGGAAAACAGGAATGGCTGGAAAAATTACCACCTTACCAAGGAGGTGGCGAAATGATAGATCAAGTCTCATTCGAAAAAACAACCTACGCAGGGTTGCCACATAAATTTGAAGCCGGAACCCCTAACATTTGTGGCGGGATTGCTTTTGGCGCTGCCATAGATTATATGAATACTATAGGCTTTAAAAACATTGCCGAATACGAAAGTGAGCTGTTAGATTATGGCACCAAAAAGCTTTTAGAGATTGAAGGCTTAAAAATTTATGGAACATCTAAAAATAAAACTTCAGTAATTTCATTTAATATTAAAGGCATTCATCCTTACGATGTTGGTACGCTTTTAGATAAAATGGGAATTGCTGTAAGAACAGGTCACCATTGCGCGCAACCCATTATGGATTACTACAAAATTCCAGGAACGGTTAGAGCATCGTTTGCATTTTACAATACAAAAGAAGAAATAGATGTATTGGTAGAAGGCGTTAAAAAAGCAAAAATGATGCTATCTTAATTCAACTCTGCTAAGAGTAAAAAAGTTCGTGCAATCTATAATTGAACGATTTTTTTTTGTTAGTACTTCAACGAATAAATAATAATTTCTCAACAACTTAACGTTAAAAATGTATATTCATAAAAATTTAACTTAAACCCTTATTAAATTATGAAAAAAATATTTTTAAGCCTTGCAGTAGTTGGCCTGCTATTCTCTTCATGTAGTGATGATAAAAATGATATTATCGATGATGAGCAATCAAAAGTAGATATGTCTGATTTTTATCTTTATACCGATGCAGATATTGACGAATCTTCTAGATTGGCTGAAGGTAAAAATGTTTGCCATTCGATGGTAAATTTAAATAGACTACTTAATGAGAATAAAGACCTTGGAAAAAAAATGTACGATGTTGAGTACCATTCAAGAGCATTTATTGCTGCTAAGGGAAAACCAGGTGGTGGAAATGGGAATGGAAACGGAAATGGGAATGGTAATAATGGAGGCGATCCAGTAGATGATAATCTTGGCGTTTTAAACATACCTGTATATGTGCATATTGTATACAGCAATTCCCAACAAAACGTTAGCGATCAACAGGTCAATTCTCAAATTTCTGTTTTAAATAATGGTTTTAGAGCAACCAATAATGATATTAATCAAGTGCCGACTGAATTTGCTGGATTAGTAGCAGATTCTGAAATAAATTTTACTTTAGCTGGAACATTTAGACACTCAAACTCAAACCCATCATGGAGTACAAATGATGCAGTTAAAAATGCATATCCTCCAATTACACCATCTACACATTTAAATATATGGGTATGCAATATTAGCGGTGGTATATTAGGATATGCGCAATTTCCAGGAGGCCCATCAGCAACAGATGGAGTTGTTGTATTATATAGTAGTTTACCTGGTGGCTCTGCAGCACCTTACAATCAAGGCAGAACCTTGACTCACGAAGTTGGTCACTACCTTAACTTACGCCATATTTGGGGAGACGGTAGATGTAAGCAAGATGATTTTGTTGCAGATACACCTTCTTCAGATGCACCTAACTACGGCTGTCCATCGTACCCAACAGTAAACTGTCGCTCTAATGACATGACTATGAATTATATGGATTATGTAGATGATGCATGTATGAATATGTTTTCTGAAGGACAAAAAACTAGAATGCGTTCTATATTTTCACCTGGTGGAGCAAGAGCATCTATGTTAAATTAAAATTTAAAAACATAAAAATTTATAAGACGTCATTTTTGGCGTCTTTTTTGTATATTATATAAAACAAAATTTAATAAAAATGAAATTCTTTATCATCCTTTTAGCTACTATATTGGCCGAATCTTGCGGTAATACAAAAGAAATTAACGCCACAACATTAACCGACACTATGGATCAAACTGAGCAACTTTCGGGAGATTATACGATAACGGTTGTAAAAGACTCTAAAAATATAAGCGAGCCACTTACTATTTCCTTCGATGACAAAACAAATAAAGTCTCTGGCTATTCTGGTTGTAATCGTTTTTTTGGAACTTTTAAAATTACAGATAATACCATTTCTTTAAGCGAATTAGCGTCAACAAAAAAAATGTGTAGAGGAGAAAGTAATACCTTAGAGCAAAACATGCTTAAAGCATTAAATAGTACTACGCATTTTACGCTTGAAGCTGGTGAATTACTTTTAAAACAAGGCGACAACGTTATGGTAAGTGCTAACAAAATTATGGAGACAACAACTAATAATAAAATGGCACAGGACTACTCAACGATTGAATATACAGCAGTATCCAGAGGGTTTTACTATGCTTGTAAAATAGAAAACAACACGTTTTCTGTTAAAAAAAACAGAAATGAAGAAGCAACTATAAAAACGCTTAACGATAATACTCAAACAGAGATTAACAATCTTGTTAACGCTGTAGATCTTGCTTCTATTAGTGAATTAGAAGCACCAACTAAAGCGCATCAATACGATGGTGCTGCCATTGCCTCCTTAACCATAACTAAAGATGGCAAAACATATACTTCTACATCTTTTGATGCAGGAAATCCACCTGAAGAAATTGCAGAATTAGTTAATACTTTACTAAAAACTGCTGAAAAACAGTAATTAATTGACTATCCTCTTTACTTATTGTATTTTTGTATAAAACAATTTTAATGCAAACCATACAGGACATACAGGATGAAATTGTAGACGAATTTTCAATGTTTGAAGATTGGGAAGAACGCTACCAATACATGATAGATTTAGGTAAGGAATTACCATTAATTAACGACCAATATAAAACCGAAAATAATATTATTAAAGGTTGCCAAAGTAAAGTTTGGGTTCATGCCGAAATGAATGACGATAAGGTAGCATTTACAGCAGATAGTGATGCTATTATTACTAAAGGTATTATTGCCATTTTAATTCGTGCTTTCTCAAATCAGCATCCAAAAGATATTATTGAGGCTAATACCGATTTTATAGATAAAATAGGTTTAAAAGAACACTTATCGCCAACCAGAGCTAATGGTTTGGTAAGTATGATAAAGCAATTAAAAATGTATGCCATCGCATACCAAACACAATTACAATAAAAAAATTCCGTTTAACGGCAATTAAAAAATAAATTTTTCGATGAGCGATACAACCATAGACACAACAGCATTAGGGGAAAAAATTGTAGCAGTTATAAAAACTATTTACGATCCGGAAATTCCTGTAGACATATACGAATTAGGGTTAATTTACGACGTTTTTGTAAACGAAGATTACGATGTAAAAATATTAATGACGTTAACTACGCCTAATTGCCCAGTAGCCGAAACGTTACCTCTTGAAGTTGAAGAAAAAGTAAAATCTCTTAAAGAGGTTAAAGATGCAGAAGTTGAAATAACTTTCGATCCGCCTTGGTCTCAAGACTTAATGAGTGAAGAAGCGAAGCTGGAATTAGGTATGTTATAACACCAATACATTGCCAAGACGCCCAACACCAAAATCTTTAAAGGAGAACAAGAAAACAAACTTAAAGTCTTCTTTTAATGCATTAGTTTACATTCCACGTTTTTTTAAAGAAATCTGGAATGTAAATAAAAAACTTTTTTTACTCTCGGCGTTTTGCAGGTTAATAGGAGCATTGCTTCCAGTAATTATTTTATGGATTGGAAAATTAATAATCGATGAAATTATATTACAAACCAAACTGGAAGTTTCAGATTATACACAAATCTGGACCTATGTCGCGATAGAATTTGCCTTAATTGTCCTTTCCGATTTAATTAGCAGAGCCATCTCACTAACCGATGGGTTACTTGGAGATGAATATAATATTGCGACCTCTGTAACCATTATAAAAAAAACCAATCAAATAAACATTAGTCTTTTAGAAGACTCAGAGTTTTACGATAAGCTGGAAAGGGCTAGAACACAAACATCTGGACGTGTGGGTTTAATGTCTAATGTTTTAGGGCAAGTACAAAGCACCATATCTATTGCAACACTTGTAGCCGGACTAATATATTTTGAACCCTATCTTATTATACTGTTAGTATTAAGTATTATCCCATCGTTTATAAACGAAGTTCGCTTTAGCCAACAGCAATATTCTTTGGCAAGAAGTTGGACGTCTGAAAGGCGAGAGCTGGACTATTTAAGATTTATTGGAGCCAACGATAAAACAGCCAAAGAAATCAAACTTTTTGGATTAACCGATTTTATCGTCGATCGCTTTAAAAACCTATCTAACGAATATTACCAGCTTAACAAAACGCTGGCTATTAAGCGTTCTGCATTAGGTTTTGTTTTTAATGTTTTAGGCTCGTTAAGTTATTATGGCGCTTATATTTTTATTATTTACAGAGTACTATCAGGTGTAATTACTTTAGGAGAACTTACTTTTTTATCTGGAGCATTTAATAGATTAATGCGAAATCTTCAGGATTTCTTTTCAAAATTCACACGTATTTCGGAAAGCGCATTATATCTTAAAGATTATTTCGATTTTATCGATATTTCAATCTTATCCAAAATAAAAGAAGATATGCCGCTTCCAAAACATATAAAGCAAGGCTTCGAATTTAAAGACGTTTATTTTGCTTATCCTGGTTCAGATATTGAAATACTGAAAGGTATTTCATTCTCTATAAAAGCAGGTGAGAAATTAGCATTTGTTGGCCAGAATGGTGCTGGAAAAACCACATTAACCAAATTAATATTACGCTTTTACGAACCCACTTCGGGAGAAATATTGTTGGACGGCATAAACATAAACCGATTTAATAAAGCCGAATACCAGGAGTTTTTTGGTGTTATTTTCCAGGATTTCTTTAAATATGAATTTACTGTAAAAGAAAACATTGCTATTGGAAATATTGATGAAGTTGATAATTTGCCAAAAATTGAAAAAGCTGCAGAATTAAGCTTGGCAAATGATGTGGTTTCTGAGTTAAAACATGGTTACAACCAACAATTAGGAAAACGTTTTTTTAACGGCCAAGAGCTATCTGGTGGACAATGGCAAAAGGTGGCACTGGCAAGAGCTTATATGAAAGATGCCGAAGTTATGATTCTTGATGAACCTACATCTGCTCTGGATGCCAAAGCAGAAAGTGACGTTTTTTCCAGATTTATAGGACTTACTGAAGGCAAAACAAGCATAATAATCTCGCATAGATTTAGTACCGTTAGGCAAGCTAACAGAATTTTAGTTTTAGAGGATGGAAAAGTTCTTGAAATTGGAACTCATGAAGAACTCATAAAAAACGGAGCTTTATATGCCAAGCTATTTAAACTTCAGGCAGAAGGCTACCAGTAAAATATTTATCTTTGTATTATGGCAGACCAAATAATAAATCGCGTTGCAAACAGCAAATTAGTTACATTTAATCTTGAGGATTTTTATCCTGAAGGAAAACGAGTAGTGTTTGATATTAAAGATTGGCTTTATGAAGGCTTGGTATTACGCGAAAAAGATTTTAGAGAACATGTCAAGAATCATAACTGGGAACAATACCAAAACAACTATGTTGCCCTTACCTGCTCTGCAGATGCGATAATTCCAGCTTGGGCCTTTATGTTATTAGTCGTTAATTTAGAACCTTTTGTCGAAAAAGCTATAATCGGAACGTTAGAGGATTTAGAAACTTCAATTTATCAAGATATAATAGCCACTATAGACGTTGAAAGCTTTAGAGATAAGCCAATAATCATTAAGGGTTGCGCGCATAAGCCAGTGCCTGTAAATGCTTACACGATGTTAATAAAAAAACTAAAACCAGTTGCTAAATCTTTAATGTATGGCGAAGCCTGCTCTTCTGTGCCGCTTTACAAACGTTAATAAGTTTGTTGATTATTTATTTGTCTGAATATCAAATAATTAACTTCATCCTTTATTTTTGGTAAAATTCCTACATATTATATATTTGCAAGCGTTTTACAAATCAACTTATATTAATTAATTCAATACTCATGAAAAAAATTTTATTACTTGCTGTATTCTTTGCTGGAGCATTAGTAATGCAGGCACAAACTAAAGAAGAGTTAAAAGCTCAAAAAGCAGAGAAACAAGCTGCTGCAGATGCTGCTCAAAGTGAAGCAAATGCTATTCAGGCGCAAATAGACGCCCTTCCAGGTTGGAGAAAAGGAGCTTTTGGAACTATTGGTGGAACAATTTCAAACTTTAATAACTGGTATTCTCAAGGCGCTCCAAATAATTCATCAGGAAACATTGGCATTTCAATTAATGCTTTTGCCAATTTAATTGAGGATAAATTTTTCTGGAGAAACTCATTAAATTCCAACCTAAACTGGGTTAAATTAGATAATAAAGATACAGAGTTAGATGATGATGGTTTTAACCCAACTACAGATGTCTTTAATATTTCTTCTTTATATGGAAGAAAATTAAGCGAAAAATTTGCTGTTTCTGGTTTGGCCGAATACAGAACAACATTATTAGATAATTTTAATGATCCTGGTTATTTAGATGTTGGTGTTGGTGGTACTTGGACACCTATTGAGAATTTAATAGTGGTAGTACACCCTTTAAACTATAACTTTGTATTTGCAGATAATGATGCTGTTTTCGAGTCTTCTTTAGGTGCTAAAATTGTTGCAGATTATACTAGACAAATTGGAAAAGTGAGTTTTAAATCTAACTTATCAACATTTCAAAGTTATAAAAGTGGCGATTTATCTAACGTAACCTGGACTAACTCATTTAGCTATACTTTATGGAAAATGATTGGTGTTGGTTTCGATTTTGGTTTAAGAAGCAACAAACAGGAAGCGCTTAATTATGCTTTAGGACAGTACGACCCTCTTGCTGTACCACTACAGCCTGTTCCAACTTTCGATAATGTAGATAACGATTTACAATCTTATTGGTTATTAGGATTAAGCTACGCTTTCTAATAATACTTTAAAATACCATTTTTTGTCCCAAAAAAGTGCTTCAAATTATTGAAGCACTTTTTTATTTATAGTAACTTGTAGATTACAAATTATCTTATTTATGAAACCACTTTTTCTTCTTCCACTGCTTCTATTGGTAATAGCTTGTAAAAAAGATACCAAGCAGGTTACAACCGACATCAAAACATATAATAACATAGAACAATTGCAATGGCTTGTTGGTAACTGGACAAATATTACTGAAACTGAAGCATCCTACGAAAACTGGACGAAAGTAAACGATAGCACATTAAAAGCGCACAGTTTTACAATAATTGAAAACGATACCGTTTTTGCCGAACGTGTAACGCTTCAACAACAAGAAAAGCAAGTGCTGTTTACCGTGAGTGCTTACCAGCAAAATGATGAGAAGCCAGTAACTTTTAAATTAAATTCTACCAAAGACGGCGTTTTTACTTTTGTAAATCCTGAGCATGATTTTCCCACACAAATTTCTTATTCTCATCCAGCCAAAGATTCTATTCATGCCTGGATTAAAGGAACTGTTAATGAAGAGCCAAAAACTGTAGATTTCTATTTTAGAAGAGCGGAGTGATTTAAATAAAGAAAACTATAATTAATTTTTCTTTTTAAATTTACGTTTGTTTTTCTTTTTGCCAAAAAGTCTTTTTAAGAAGTTATCACGTTTTTTGTCATCGCAATCTAAGTCATCAATCACTTCGTTTAAAGGCGTCTCGAACTTACTTTTAGTAATGGAATTATAGGTAGCATCTGCATTTAATTGCTGGTAAAATTTAGCAAAAATTGGTAGTGCAGAATTTGCACCTTGCCCTAATCCTGTTGTTTTAAAGCCAATATTATAATTATCGTTTCCTACCCAATTTACGGTTACCAAATTTGGTGTTACACCAACAAACCAGCCATCTTTATTATCTTGTGTGGTTCCTGTTTTTCCTGCAATGTCATTTTTTAAATTATACGTTGTTCTTAATCTTGAAGCTGTTCCGCTATTTACAGTCGCTTTCATAATTTCAAGCAACACCTGTCTGGTGTATTTACTATACGCTACAGGTTGAGCAGTTTCAGGTATAAAAGAGACTATTTCATTACCATTTTTATCTTCAATTTTAGTAATATAATAGGGCTTAACCGGCTTGCTATTATTAACGTAACTTGCGTAAGCACCAGCGAGTTCTTGCATGTTGATTTCTGCTACACCTAATGCAATGGAGGGCGCTTTTGGTAATTGTTTGGTAATACCAAGCGACTTTGCTTGTGCAAGTACCTTCTCTATACCTACACTATTCAACACTTTTACAGCTATAGTGTTAACCGATTGGCTTAACGCAGTTTCTAAATTATAATTAATATGTGGGTCTTCTACTTTACTACCGGAATTAGTTGGTGTCCAATTGTTATAGTCTGTATAAGTTATGGCTTTGGGCGAAAAATATGTGCATGGCTTCATTCCGTTATCAATAGCAGCGGTGTACACAAATGGTTTAAATGTTGAGCCCACTTGCCTTTCGCTTTGCGAAACATGATCGTATTTAAAATAGCGGTAATCTATACCTCCAATGTAGGTTTTTACTGCACCATTGTTGGGATCGATGGCAATCATGCCAGTGTTTAAAAATTTTAAATAGTGTTGTAAACTATCTATTGTAGAAGCTTGTTGTATGGTGTTTTCTTTCCAATTAAATAATTCAATATCTCGTTTTAAAGAAAGCGAATCCATTATCTGAGCTTCTTTCAATCCGGCTTTTTTGTAGTTTTTGTAAGTAGGAAGATTTTTTATTGCTTTTTCAATTAAATTTTTATTTGTTATCCATGGTGCTTTTTCTCCGTAAGATGCTTCAAAACTGTTTTGTAACTGTGTAAGGTGCAATTTCATAGCTTCCTCGGCATAGGTTTGCATATTATAGTCTAAAGTAGTATGTATTTTTAAACCATCTTTATACAAATCGTAAGATTCTCCGTTTGGTTTTTTGTACGCACTTAGAATGGTGGTTACATCTTTTTTTAGTTGGGCTCTAAAATAAGGCGCTATACCTAAATCGTGATTATAAGATTTATAATCTAAAATAATAGAATCTTGTTTTTTGGTATTGTAAACGGCTTCAGTTATATAATTATATTTCAGCATTTGGTAGAGAACAATATCTCTTCTTTGTTGGCTCTTTTCAATATTTCGCCTTGGGTTATAAAAACTATTCGCCTTTAAAGTGCCTATTAGGGTTGCTGCTTGCGACAGTGTTAAATTAGGAGTAGACACATTAAAAAATTTACGCGATGCGCTCTCAATACCGTAGGTGTTGTCTGGAAAGGGAACTGTGTTGAGATACATGGTTAAAATTTCCTTTTTAGAGTATATAGTTTCTATGCGTTTTGCAACTATCGATTCTTTTACTTTATTTATTATCGTGCTAAAAAAGAAATGCTTTTTTCTTCCATATAAATTCTTAGCCAATTGTAGTGTAATGGTACTGCCTCCTCCAGAAGATTGATCTTGAAAAAGAATTGTTTTAAAAAAGACACGCAACAAACTCATATTGTCTACACCGTCATGCTCATAAAAACGAACATCTTCTGTAGCTATTAAAGCATCTAAGAGATGCTTAGGGAAATCCTCGTAAGCCAACGGTTGCCTGTCGTAAATATAATATTTTCCAATTAGTTTACCGTTTGTATCTAAAACCTGAGTGGCTTCAGCTTGTTTTAAATTACTTAACTCCTTTTCAGTTGGTAATTTACCAAATGCTCCAAAGTAAATGCTTATATAGAATACAAGAGATAAAAAAACTAAACCTGCCAATGTTAACAGTATCCATTTTATCCATTTGTTTTTTAGTAATTCTAAAATTTTTTCCTTCGTCATAAGTAAGAGTAACGCAAAAACTTAGAAATTATTAGTATGAAAATAATTTATTAAAACTATTCTTCTTCCCCCATATTTGCATAATCGTAATCTGGATAAAGAAAATGATTATAAGGGAAACGGGTTATATGAATGTCTCTAACCTCATTATAAACTCGTTTTTTAAACTCTTCTAAATTCTTTTTGTTTAATGCCGAAATAAAAAGCGCATTATCCTCACCAACACGGTTCATCCAAGTTTTTTTCCACTCTGCAAGTGTGTAATGTTCTTCGGTACGCTCGGTAATTAAATCGGTATCGTCAAAAGGTTTGGCTTTGTAAGCATCAATTTTATTGAATACCATAATAGTTGGCTTATTGCTGCTATCAATTTCTCCTAACACTTTGTTTACAGATTCTATGTGGTCTTCAAAATTGGGATGAGAGATATCAACAACATGTAAAAGTAAATCGGCTTCACGTACCTCGTCTAAAGTACTTTTAAAGCTATCTACCAACTGTGTTGGAAGTTTTCTAATAAATCCAACAGTATCGCTTAACAGAAATGGAAGATTCTTAATAACCACCTTTCTTACTGTAGTATCCAAAGTTGCAAAGAGTTTGTTTTCGGCAAACACTTCACTTTTACTAATGGTATTCATTAATGTAGATTTACCAACGTTTGTGTAACCTACTAATGCCACACGCACCATTTTACCACGATTACCACGTTGCACAGACATTTGTTTGTCTATTACCTTAATTTTATCTTTTAATAACGAAATTCTGTCTCTTACAATACGTCTATCTGTTTCAATCTCTGTTTCACCAGGTCCACGCATACCAATACCACCTTTTTGTCTTTCAAGGTGTGTCCACATACCCTTTAAACGTGGTAACAAATATTCGCATTGTGCCAATTCTACTTGTGTTCTTGCATAACTTGTTTGTGCACGTTGTGCAAAAATATCGAGAATTAAATTAGTTCTATCCAGCACTTTACATTCTAAGATTTTACTAATATTTCGCTCTTGCGACGCTGACAGCTCGTCATCAAATATAGCAGTACCAATATCGTTATCCTGAATAAACTGTCTTACTTCCTCCATTTTGCCAGTCCCAATGTACGTTTTGGGATTTGGCATTTCCATTTTCTGGGTAAACCGTTTTTTAACCTCACCTCCTGCTGTGTAGGTTAAAAACTCTAACTCGTCTAAGTATTCTTTAGACTTGTCCTCGTCTTGATTCTTGGTAACGACACCAATTAGTACCGCACTTTCTAAGTCTATATCTTTCTTTTCTAACATATATAATTTTAAAGTACAAAGTTAAACAATTGAAAGCAGATAAAATTTGCTATTTTTAACTCAATCAAAACCAAAAAATTGAAATTAAACCTCTTTAAACCAAAAGTTAAAAGATATGCCATTGCTTTTTATAATATTGAAAACCTTTTCGATATTTATAACGACGAACTCACTCGCGATGACGACCTTATACCTACCGCTGAAAAACGCTGGACCGTAAAACGCTATAAAAATAAGCTTAGAAAAATAGGCTATGTTATTGCTAATATTGGTAAAAAAGATGTAAGTAGACATCCCGCTATTGTGGGTTTGGCTGAAGTAGAAAACGAAGCGGTTTTAGAAGATTTAGTAAGTTCTAAACATCTTAAAGATTTTAATTACAAATTTGTGCACTATAATTCCCCAGACGAGCGAGGTATTGATGTTGCGCTTTTATATGATGACTCTATTTTTAAAGTTGCTTATTCAAAATCTTATAATTTGGAGCTTATAGACGATTTAGGAATAGTAGATTTAACAAGAGATATTTTATTAGTAAGTGGTTTATTTGAAGGATTAGAACTGCACCTAATTGTAAACCATTGGCCTTCCAGGCGTACAGGAGACATTGAAACAGCTTACAAGCGTATGAAAGCCTCGCAAAAAGTAACCGAGATAATACACGAACTAAAAGAAAAAAATCCTGTAGCCAAAGTTATTGTAATGGGTGATTTTAACGACGATCCAGCCAGCGAAAGCATTAAAGCATTAGAACGAAGTCATGGTTTGTTTAATCCAATGAAAACCTTATTATCTCAAGTTCGAGGCACAACAAGCCACAACCTAAACTGGAATTTGTTCGACCAATTTTTAATTACACATAATTTTTTCGAACGTAAAAAAAACGCGTTGCGCTATGAAGATGCCGATATTTTTGATGAAGATTTTTTAAAAGAAAATGACGGCAAATATAAAGGTAGTCCCTACAGAACTTATGTTGGAAAACGTTACAAGGGTGGATACAGCGATCATTTTCCTGTTTACATGATACTAAAAAAATAGCGTGAATAAATAACATTTTACCGTCTATTCCCTATATCTACCACTTATTACATGAACTACTTTTCGTAATTTTAATTGTTTTAGTTTTAATAACCACTAACCATTAATTTTAAACCTTGCCAAAAAAAACTACATATAAAGCTGCAAAGGCATTTTTAAAGTTTGTTATTGTTTTGCAGGGTATCTTCTTTTTTATTTTTGCGCATGCCCAAGATTACGATGTTAGCATGATTAAGGTTAACAACAATAACTTTAGCGTTTACCTGCAAAAAAAATTATATCTCGACGATGATGGTTTTTTATGGTACTCTACTCGTAATGGCATTGTAAAGGAAATGGGAAATGGCAAGAATTTTTTCTTTGAATATGCCTTCGACAAAAACAAATACGATCAAGTTTTAAATGGTTTTAGTATTTTAAAAAGTAGTAAAAACAAATTGTGGACAGCTACAGAAAAAGGTATTAACATTTTAGATTTAAAAACCACTACTTCCCGGTGGATTGAAACCAACTATCCTAATACAGAAAACCGAGTACTTTTTACAGATATTGCCGAAGACAGTTTGGGTAATATCTGGCTGGCCACAGACAAAGAGTACATTTTTTGTTACACTACCTATAACCAGCTTATTCCCTATAAATTAGAGGATAGTGATTTTAGTGTTCTTGATACTTCGATTCTTCAAAAATCCCGAGCAAAAATTAAACGCGTTTTTAATGATAATTCAATATTAATACACCAACATAATAAATGGATATTGTTTAAAAACGGACAAGGACGCGTAATACATAAAGATAAGATTAAAGCACAAACTTTTGCTTCAATTATTGTCCCAAACGGATCTGTTTTTACAACAAATACTTCAGGAACTTACAAATATAAAAACACGTTTTTTAACTATAAATATGTAGATGAGATAGATAGCCACATCGTTGAGAATCCGTTTCCTAATATTCAATTTATTCCTAATCAATTTAGTAATAATTTTAATAACGCTATTAATATTATAGCCACAAACGAAAAAGACTTTTTGTTACTTAAAATAAAAAGTACAGACAGTTCTTTTGAGCTTGTAGAAAAAGATGTAATAAATTTTAAACACAATATAACCAATGTAACGTACGATGTTAATGGTTACTTTTGGTTACACACAGAAGACGGTTTACATAAAATAAGATATAACGATGTTGGTTTTAAAAAACATTTAAATGACAAAAATATAAGCTGTCGTGGTATAACCGAAACCAAAAATGGTGATTTTTATGTTTTTACTTATCAAGGGATATTTAAAAAATCTCATAACGATGAATCTTTTGCAGAGGTTACTAATATCAAAAACAAAAAAATCTACCAGCAAGTAAAAAATTTATCTTACAATTTTTACAATCAAGATGATAAAACCTTTTGGTTTTATGGCTATCATAATTCTTTAATTGCCTTTAATCCTATAAACGGTACGTTTACAACTCATAAAATACCCAATGTATCCATTAATATAATCGATGCAAAATTAGTGACCAACAACAGCTTATTACTAGCTACCAATAAGGGTCTTTATTCTTTTAATTTTGATACAAAATTATTTAAAAATGAAAGTGTTTTAAGTTCTAATATTGATTTAACGAACGAAACAATACATTGTGTTACACTTACTCAAGATAAAAAAACTCTTTGGATTTCAAACTCTGGAAAACACAACTTAATTAAACAGAATATTGACACAAAAGCGATAAAAACTTATAATACTTCCAGTAAAGATTTGCCTTTAATTGATAATATTATTAAAGTTATTTACGAAGACACCAAAAATTCAATATGGCTTGGCACAAGAAATGGGTTGCAAAATTTTAATCCCAAAACACTTGAATATAAAAATTATAATGCTATCAATGGCTTTACCAATGCCAATATTGCAGGTGTGTTAGAGGATAAGGATAATTTCTGGATAAGTACTTTTAACGGTCTTATTAAGCTTAATAAAGCCACGCAAAATGTACAAACCTATTATAATACTGATGGTTTAACGCACAACGAATTCAACATTACATCTGCCTGCAAAGCTTCTAACGGATTGTTATATTTTGGCGGTTTAAATGGTATAACCAGTTTTAATCCTGAAGAGATTTCCAATAAAAACAAAGTTTATAAAATTAAGCTAACCGACTATCAAATTTACGATAAGGAGAAACAAAAAAATGTGAATGTTATAACATTGTTAGACAACCCAGAGAATGTTTGCAGCTTCAATATACCTTATCTACAAAACTATTTAACTTTAAGCTTTAGCATTAACGACATTTTTAATGCCGAAAATAATGTTTATCAATATCGTATTAATGAACTTTCAGAAGAATGGATTGATTTAGGCAATTTTTCTAAAATTGAGCTTAGAGGTGTAAATCCTGGAGACTACACTTTAGATGTCCGTGGTTTTTCATCAAACGGAAACCAAACAAACATGCTACGATACGATATAAAAATTAATCAGATATTTTATAAAAAGGGATGGTTTATAGCCTTAAATATCATTGTGGTTTTTATGTTTATCATTTTAAGAAATAAAAATCGTCGAGAATATCTAAAAAAAACCTACGAGCAAAAAAATAAAATCCAGCAATTAGAAGCAAAAGCTTTACGCGCACAAATGAATCCTCATTTTATCTTCAATACCCTAAATGGTATGCAAAGTGTCATGATTTTAAAAGGAGAGCGAGAGGCTAACAAATACTTTAGTGCTTTTTCAAAACTATTACGTATTACCTTAGATATGAGTAATGCCGAGTACATTATCTTAAAAAAAGAAATTAGTTATTTAAAATCTTATTTAGAATTAGAAAACCTGAGGTTAAATAACAGAATAAAAATAAACTTTACGGTAGACCCTGATTTAGATATCGATAATTATTGTATTCCATGTATGCTTTTTCAACCTGTAATAGAAAATGCTATTTTACATGGTTTAACACCAAAAAAAGAAAATCTTTGCTTAGATATAGAGTTCAAACTCGAAGGCACTTATCTTATAGGAATTGTTATAGATAGCGGAATAGGACGAAAAAATTCGCAAAAGGAAAAAGTTGAAAAAGCAAGTACACACAAATCCTGGTCCACGCATATTATGAATGAACGTATTGCTATTTCTAATGCAACAATGCATGAAAAAATTACTTGGAAAATTACAGACCTTGAAGACTCTAAAAACAATGCGCTTGGTACTAAAGTTGTGCTAAGAATTCCGCTTAAAGAACATTTAGATTCTAAATAATAAAATACTTTTCAATTAATTTTGCTTAACTTAGAGTACTATGTAGCATTTTCTATGAAAAAAGTTAACGCAATAATAATTGACGACGAGATAAATAATGTCGATCTTCTTGTCCATTTTTTAAATCAATATTGTCCGGAAGTTAATATAATAGGAAAGGCAGTTACTCGCACAGAGGGTGTTAAATTAATTAATAAACTTGAGCCACAACTACTTTTTCTGGATATCATGCTTGATCAAGGTACTGGTTTCGATTTATTGGAAGAGGTCTCCTTCACACAAACTAAAATAATATTTGTAACTGCATTTGACGAGTACGCCATTAAGGCGTTTAAATACAATGCGGTAGATTATATTTTAAAACCCATTGAAATAGATAACCTTATTCAGGCCGTAAAAAGAGCGACTAAAGATATTGAGAACGACAATTTTACCGAAAGACACAAAGTGCAAAACCTCTACAAATCGGTTACCAATAACAATACTCCTCTTAATGTAATTGCAATTCCATCTACAGAAAAGATAGATTTTGTTAAAGTAGATGATATTATTTATATCAAGTCCGAAGGTCGTTACTCCATTTTTAATCTAAAAGACAAAAAGCAAATTGTGGCTACAAAAAATCTTGGAGAATATGAAACCATGTTAGATGCCAATACGTTTTTTAGAATTCATAATAGTTACCTTGTAAATCTCACAAAAGTAACAAGTATTAACAAAGCCGGAGGTAATTACTGTGTTATGGAAAACGAAGAAGAATTACCCATAGCCAAGAGAAGACAAGACCAGTTGCATCGCTTTCTTAAAATAAAATAATTTTAAGTTTTAGTGTTTTAATTGCTATAACGGTTGGTTTAACTCCTAACTAACTCGTTTAAAGATTATTATAGCGCTATTTCTAAAGTCTAAAACCACACGTCTCTTTAACTACATCGATATAGTAAACCATTCGTTACACAAAAGCAACCACCTATTACATAAACTTTAAAACAACCCTATAACTCTTATATCTTTGTATTGGAAATGAGGTGGTTTCTCATTTCCTGGTTACGTTAGAGCGTAGATTCTTCCCTGAGAACTTGTTCTAACAATTGATTAATAGCGGAAAAAGGCTCACGAATGTGAGCCTTTTCAATACTTGTTCTGTAAGTGCCTTATTTAGCGCCCAACATTAACAACTCGTTACAAACAACCTCTGTCATGTAACGTTTCATGCCATCTTTATCTTCCCAGGTTCTGGTAGTAAGTTTGCCTTCTATGGCAACTTCTTTTCCTTTAGTTATATACTTTTCTACAATTTCTGCGGTTTTTCCCCAAGCCACAACATTATGCCATTGCGTATCTGTGATTTTTTCTCCTTGTGCATTTTTGTAGCTTTCGTTTGTAGCGATAGAGAATTTAGCAAGCATCTTACCCGATTCTAAATTAACGATTTCTGGATCGTTTCCTAAGTTTCCAATTAACTGTACTTTGTTTCTTAACGTATTCATAAGATAAGTTTTTTATTACATCGAATTTCATTAGTTCCATTCAACACTGCAAAGATGAGACAGCGCCCAAATGTTATTCGGTATTTACACATTTAATGTCGATTGTAAACATTTGTAGTCGTTTGTAAACGAATAAATTGTATCTTTAATGGCATCTTTATACACACTTTTAATGAAATACGTAACCCTCCTTTTATTATTACTTATAGTTGGCTGTAAAACCCATACTGTAGCTAATGAGACGGCAAACCAAGTAGTTAATAGCACTATAGATAGTGTTTTAAAAAACAAAAACATTCCTGGTTTAAGCTATTCAATTATTTATAAAAATGGAAAAACAGAAAGTTACACAAGAGGTTTTTCAGACGTTGAAAACAAGATAAAATTAAATAATAATCACACTTTTTTTTCCGGCAGTATTGGTAAAACTTATGCTGTAGCCGTATTAATGCCATTAATTGAGTCTGGAAAAATTGATTTAAATAAAACTTTTATTTCCTATTTTCCAGAGATAGATTGGTTATCTCAATTACCCAACATAGACGCTATTACAATTAAGATGTTGCTACAACACACCTCTGGATTGCCTCGCTACGTTTTAAGACCAGAGATATGGAAAGCCTTGCATAATAATCCAGATAAAGTTTGGAACTATAAAGAGCGCTTATCTGTTATATTTAATACCGAACCTTTGCACAAAGCTGGTAAAGCGTATGCCTATTCGGATACCAATTATATATTAATAGGTATGCTTATTGAAAAAATTACAGCTAAAGATTATTATGTTTTGGTACAAAACCAATTAATTGTACCCTATAACCTAAAACAAACCTACCCTTCTGTACAACGCGAAATACCTAATTTAGCTGTTGGCTATTCGAAAATGCCACCTGTATTTCAAGTATCTAATAAAACTGTTACAGATGGTAAATATTGTTTTAATCCGCAGTTAGAATGGACTGGAGGAGGCATGGCATCTACTACATCCAACTTAGCAAAATGGGCGAAAATATATTACGAAGGCCGTTTATTTTTAGATAGCACATTGCAACAAATCACTACAGTAAATGCGCATGGTGAGCATGCAGAAGGCAAAAATAATTATGGTATGGGAACTTTTATTTATGATACAAAATATGGGACTGCTTATGGTCATTCTGGTTTTATGCCAGGATTTAATTCTCTATTTATTTATTATCCTAAAATAGAAGTAGCTGCAGCTATACAAATTAATTGTGATTATGCTGCTTCTGTTTTAAATATGAATACTTTAATAGACGATTTAGTTTCTCAATCCATTAAGGAATAACTCAATAAACAATGACCTTTAATATAGAAACCGAAAGATTATTACTTCGCGACATGCGAGACACCGATTTAGAAGGCATGTTCGAATTAGATTCCAACCCGAACGTGCACAGGTATTTGGGCAACAAACCTATTAAAACAAAAGATGAAGCTAAAAAAACTATTGAAAGCGTTTTACAACAATATAATGAACGAGGTATTGGAAGATTTGCAGTTATAGAAAAAGAAAGTGGAACCTTTATAGGTTGGTCTGGAATACGCTTAAATACAGAATATAATATGAATGGTTTTACCAAATATTACGATGTAGGTTACCGTTTAATAGAACGTTTTTGGAATAAAGGCTACGCAACAGAATCGGGAAAAGCAGCGGTAGCATATGCTTTTAATACCATGAGGTTACCAGAATTATATGGCACAACAGAAATAGGAAATCAAGCATCGCATAATGCATTATTAAAAATAGGTTTACATTATGTTGAAGACTTTTTTTTCGAGCAAGAACAAGTGAACTTACGTTGGTACACCATTAAAAACAAGTTATTATGAATAAAAAATGTCCAGAATGTGGAGATAAAATAGTTGGTAGAATAGATAAAAAATTCTGTAGCGATGGTTGCCGTAATGCTCACAACAACAAAGTCAACAAAGACGGCAAAAACTTAATTAGAAATATTAATAACCGCTTGCGTAAAAACTGGCGGATTTTAGAAAGTTTAAATCCAGACCAAAAAACCAAAACCACCAAAACGAAATTAGTAACAAAGGGTTTTGATTTTAATTATTTTACAAGTATTTACACCACAAAAGCCGGAACCATATATTATTTTGTATACGACCAAGGTTATTTACCTTTAGAAAATGATTTTTATGCTTTAGTAAAACGAAAGTAATAGACCTATCTCCAGTTTTGTCCTTTTAAATCCAGTGCTGCTTTTAAGATATCTTTCTGGCTTATTTGTCCTACTAATTTTCCATTTTCCACGATTGGAAACCTTCTTATTTTTGTATCTAAAAACTTATTGGCAGCGTCAAAAACATTCATATTGCCATCAATAGTTTCCACATTTTTTACCATTCTTTGCTCCACTTTGTGTTGCTCCATGGGTAAATTGTGGTAACGACTTTCGCTAATATCCTTTAAACAATCGCCTTCGGAAATTATTCCAACCAATTCATTATTACTGTTAACTACTGGACCACCAGAAATTTTATTTTTTATAAGGGATTGTATCACCTCATCCACCGTCTGCTCAGGTGTAAAAGTAATAAGATCACGAGTCATAAAATCACTTACCCTAAAATCTCCCTGATTATTGCTGTTATTTTGTTGCGTCACCTTTCGTGCGCCTTGAAAACTTTTAATTCCCATAGTTTTTTTGTTTTATTTTTTACCCAACTAAAGTTACTCATTTTTAGTCATTTAACCTAAAGCATTAACACAGCTCAAATTTTCTTACTTTTAAATCAAGGGTTTAACCTTACAATGGTGTTAAAAAAAAAGCCTCGTTCTAAAAAAACGAGGCTTGTTACTATTTTCTATTTAAATATTACCAGATTCTTACACGGTCTTCTGGTGCAATGTACATTTTATCGCCTTCCTTTATATCGAACGCTTCGTAAAACGCATCGATATTTAGAAGAGGTTGTACCGCTCTATTCATTCCTGGAGAATGCGGATCGGTTTTAATTCTTGTCTTTAATGCATCGTCACGCATTTTAGTTCTCCAAACGGTTGCCCAGCTCATAAAGAAACGTTGTTCTGGTGTAAAGCCATCTATATTTTCTGGTCTTCCGTTTTCTTTAAAGCTTAATTGTAACGCATCGTAAGCGGCTAAAACACCACCTAAATCACCAATGTTCTCGCCTAAAGTAAATTTTCCATTAATTTTTACGTCTGGTAGTACTTCAATAGCATCATATTGTGCTGCTAAAGCCGCGCCCAAACTTTCAAATTCTTTTAAGTCTTCTGCAGTCCACCAATCGTTTAAGTTACCATCTTTGTCATAACGTGCTCCAGAATCATCAAAACTATGTGAAATTTCATGACCAATTACTGCACCAATACCTCCATAATTTACAGCATCGTCTGCTGTATAGTTATAAAATGGTGGTTGTAAAATGGCTGCTGGAAATACAATTTCGTTGTAAGCAGGATTAAAGTAAGCATTAACAACTTGTGGTGCCATATACCATTCGCTTTTGTCTACTGGTTTTCCTAATTTATCGATATCCTTTTTAAAATTCCAAGCACTTGCATTTAAAGAATTTTGAAGATAAGAACCGCCTTCTTCTGTACTTTTAATTTCTAAGGCAGAATAATCTTTCCATTGGTCTGGATACGCTATTTTTATTTGTGTGGCTTTAAGTTTTTCTATGGCTTTTTGCTTCGTTTCTGGGCTCATCCACTCTAGGTCATTGATTCTGTTTTCAAAAGCCAAAATTACATTCTGAATCATTTTTTCTGCTTTCGCCTTAGCTTCTGGTGGAAACATTTTATCTACATATAGTTTTCCTAAGGCCTCACCAATTGTACCGTTTAAGCTTCCTAAAGCACGCTCGTCTAAAGGACGTTGTTTTTTATCTCCATTTAACGTTTTACCATAAAACTCCCAGTTTGCTTTATCTAATTCTGTAGATAAACGACCTGCGGCTCCATTAAGTGCATCCCATCTTAAATAGGCTTTCCAATCTTCAACATTCCCCTCTTTTAAAATTTCCTGTAGGCGATTAAAGTATCCTAAATCCCCAACAATTACAGTGTCTAACTTTTTAACACCAATACCGTTTAAGAAATTTCTCCAGTCAACTGTTGGCACCATTTTCTGCAGATCTTCAATAGATCTTGGATTATATCTTTTACGTGCATCACGTCTATCTACTTTATCCATTTTACTTTCAGCAATACGTGTTTCGAAAGCTAAAATTCTATCGGCTTGCGCTATAGCTTCGGTTTCTGTATCACCTAAGTATTGTAACATTCTTGCAATGTGTTCTTTGTATTTAGCTCTTTTTTCTTTAGAATCTTCGTCATCTTTAATATAGTAGTCTCTATCTGGTAACCCTGTGCTACCACCACCAACATAAGCTACATTTCTGTTACTATCTTTTGGATCTGCACCAACACCAATACCGTAAAGTCCACCTCCACCTTTTGGCTCCATTTCTATCATGTATGCCTGTAAATCTTCTATAGAATTTATAGCCGCTATTTTTGCTAAATAAGGCTCTAAAGGTTTTAAACCTTGCTCGTTTCTTCCAACCGTATCCATTATTGTTTGAAAGTAATGCACAGCTTTTTCCTGATCCGATCCTGGAAGAACCTGGATTTTCTCCATGTCCTTATTATCGGATGTTGCCGCTTCAAGTATGCTTAATGCATCAGCATCGGTTTTTTTTCTTAATTCCTGGAAACTTCCCCAAGTCGATCTATCGTCTGGAATGTCGTTAGTTTCCAGCCATTTACCATTAACGTATTTAAAGAAATCGTCGTTTGGTTTGACATTAGTATCCATAAAATCTAAATTGATTCCTGGTGTTTCCTCAAGTTTAACAATATCTTCTTTTGGTTCTTCTTTACAAGCAACACTACTTAGTAATGCAAAAACACCCAATAAAGGCCATGTTTTAAAATTAGTTTTCATTTTTTGGTTCTATTAATTGATTTTAAGCATGTAATTTACATAGATATTTTTATGTAACCATTTCATTTAACAAAAAAAGCGTATTCAGGTTTTGAACACGCTTTTTAAGAAGTAGAAAATATTTCACCTATCTAAGCATCAGCTTTTTAGTCAATTTACTGTTTTTGTTATAGATGTTTAAAAAATAAACACCCGAAGCATATTCGCTAATATTTATTTTATGTTGATTGTTAGTGGTTTTTATATTTTTTTGCTGAAGAATTAATTTCCCAGTAACATCGTAAATATCGAAATTAAATGTTTGTGGTGTTTTGGTTTTAATATTAAATAGTCCATTTGAAGGATTAGGATAAACCGCAAATCCATCAATATTAAATTCTTCTACACTTAATGCATTTTGAGTAACCACTAAGTTATCAATTATTGCACCTTCTTCGGTTACCGATTGATCGCTTTGAAAAACAAATCTAAACATCATTGCAGTTTCTGCAGTAAATGCCGAAAGATCGTAACTGTAAGTGGATAAGTTTAAATTCTGGCCAGTCCATTGCGCACCTGGGCAATTGTAACAATTATTTCCTGGTACAGTATCGCTATTGTACCAATTAGGATCTTGAGCTGTCCCTAAAACAGTCCAGTTTAAACCTTGATCTGTAGAATATTCCATGTAAACTACATCCCAATTTGTTTCTAATTGATAAGCCATATCAAACTCTATGATAGGACTTGTAAGCGATGTTAAATCGTAACACTCGGTAACCAAATAGCTTTTAATATTATTACCATATTCGCCCACTAAATTTGTACCATATACTTGGTTCGAAGGGTTTGTAGTGTCATTTAACACAGCTCCACTTGGTATGCCTCTTTGCCAATATTGGGTTGTACCACCTTCGTCTGAAACTAATAATGCGTCGTCAACAGTTTCAAAAGTATTTACAACCTCAACAGTTGCTAAAGCGTTGGCAAGTATGGTTTTGGTTTCTGAAGTATTATTAATACTATAAGCATCGTTTGTAGTATTAACCGAAGCTTTAAACGTATGCGTTCCTTTAGCTAAATTAATTTGCGGAAGGGTAACCGTTGTACTTGCTTCTGATGCTAAAGTTCCTGTCCAGTTAAAAACGGTGTCTACACCATCTACTGTATAGGTTATATCTGCGGATGTAATTGTACTCAAACCATTATTACTAATTTCTACCTGTGGCGTAATACTCGCATTACATTCTATGGCAGTACCAATTCCTGAAAGGGTAACCAACTTTAAATCTGTTGGTGCTAATTCTGTTGGAATTACAGATTGCCAAACGCCTCGTCCATAAGTAGCTGCTGTAATTTTGTTATCGAAGATATTAATTTCTATATCTGTAACGGTTACATTAGGTAAGTCGTTATTAAACAACTCCCACACTAATGTATCGTCATCGTAACGATAAACACCCAAACTGGTTCCTAAAAACAATGGATTTTTAGAATGCAAATTTTGATGCTTAATAATATTCTTAGTAACATTTGGTAAGCCATTAGAAATAGATGTGAAGTTTAAACCTCCATCTGTAGATTTAAAAACCTGACCGTTTGTTCCCGAAGTGGTAACGTAAACGATGTTACTATCTGCTGTGTTTACTTCAATTGATGTAATATTACCTGCAAAATTTTCGGCTAAAGAAAATGTAATCCCTCTATCGGTACTTTTTCTTAACGCTCCATTAATACCAACATACATATTATCTGGGTTGAAATCGTCTATTTCTAAAACATCTATTCGCGAACCAAAGTTTTGTGACACTTGTACCCAAGCACTATTTTCTAATCTGTATACCGAGTTGTATCCAGCGTATAATTCGCTATCACTATTCATAAACAATGGTGTAATCCAATTTCCAGATTCCGGACTTCCCACGCTGCTACTAATACCATTTCCTGCAGTACTAGAAATATATAAGTTGCCTCCACTTTGAATAAAACCGTAATAAATATTAGAATTTGCCGGATCTATTGCTGTGTCCATACCATCGGCTCCGTAATAATTTTGCCATGTATTATTATTAAATGCATGACCACCATTATCTTGTAAACCGCCAACCATTTTATTAGAAGACTGTTTTGAAACCGAAATACGATAAAACTGGCTAATTTGCATTCCAGCAGTAAGATCTGTAAAACTTACAGCTGCATTATTAGATTTGTAAAAACCACCATCTGAACCCACAAGCATTTCACCATCAAAAAATCTGATAAAATGAATATCTGCGTGAGTGTATGTTGAGCTAAATGGAGCACTCCAGTTATTAATTTTTGTAAATGAGGCTTGGCCAGTGCCATCCACGTTGCCTTTCCAAACATTTAAAACTCCAGTATAAATTTCGTCTGCATTGGTGTCTGACACGGCAAAAGCCATATCGAACCAACTTTGTGTAGATTCAAAAATATCGCCAACCGATGCTGGTGTTGCTACTGTAGAAAAGGTGTTACCTGAATCTGTAGATCTATAAATACCTAAAAAACCATAACCATTATCTGAAGCTAACACATAAACCATATCTGGATTTGCTGGTGACACATCTATTGCTAATCTTGAAATTTGCGAGGCAGATGGTAATCCAGAAGAAATAATACTAAAAGTATCACCATGGTCTGTTGATTTATAAAATCGATTTGAAGAGGCAGCATAAACAATAGCGTTGTCCTGAGGATTAACTTTAATATCTCTAATGTTTTGTCCTTGTGTACCATTTGTATTATTCCAGCTCACTCCTGCGTCGGTTGACTTATACACGCCACTATTTGTGGCCACCCAAACGATATTCGCATTGGTTGGGCTTACATAAATATCGTTTAAACTCGTTGGCGTATTTCCTGCATTTAAACCTGTGGTATTCCATGTTATTCCTCCATCGGTAGATTTGAGGACTCCAATAGCTTGGGCATCTCCACCATCGTCATCACCCGTTGCTATATAAATTGTTCCAGGATTAACATAATCTACGGCAATACCAGAAACGCCTATTTGTGGTAAATTGTCTGTATGCGTATTCCAGGTCAATCCATTATCTGTAGAAATCCAAAATCCACCTGCTGGTGCTCCAGCATAATACGTTCCTGCTACTGCTTCATTTTTAACAATGACGTTTACTCGACCTTGACCAGAAGACCATGAGCCTGTGTTGGTGTGAGTAAAAGGTCCGACAGGAACCCAGTTGCTTTCGTCCGTCATAAAATTTTTAGACGCAGCACTATTTTTTGTTGATAGATAAGTATTCCAAAGTTCTTGAGCATTTGGTAACGTACCGTCTGCTTTTACAAAATTCTTCCAGTAGTTTTCCCAACGTTTAAAAGGTTTGTATCCACTTCCTTTTACATTTGGGTTTCTGGTTTCCCAATAAGTATTAAAGGCGTTTACTACTTCTTTAAACTTTACCGGATTATCTGTTTTAGACCTCGCTTCAACATTTATACTCTCCATCCAAGGTGCGTTTTCAACGTATTGCGCATGAACATAAGAGAAAAGCAGAAAGCAGATTATTGGAGCTAAATTTTTCATGTTAGTTTTTTTAGGACTGTAAAAGTAAGTGTTTTAAACCAAATTGGAGAAATTTTAACACTTTTAATCGGTAAAAATCTACCTTTCGTCCTTGATTTTAAGCTTATTAGTAAGCAAACTATCAAAATCTGATTTCATCTTTACAACCTCAGATACATTTTCATTGGGTATAGCAATAGACAAAACGTAGTGTGCTACTTTCCATTGGTTATTTTCAAGTTTTAAAACGCCTGAGCCTCTGCAAAGTTTCATTTGGGTATCTAATAACTCGTCAAACCATGCTAATTTGTTATCGTCATAAACATAAATATGCCTTTCTACCGCTGTAAAACTCCAGGCTTTGCCTTTGTCGAAATAAGGTTTTGAAAAGGTTCTAAACGCTTCATTTTGCCAATTTTCGGTGGCATCGGTTCCTATAAAAACACCATCATTGGTCATTAAATTAAAATAGTTGTCGAAATTTGCTTCGGCAGCAGCTTTATGCCATTGATTTAAAGTGGTATTAGCAGCTTTCTTAATATCTTCTTTAGAAACAGTTGTAGTGTTTTCAGTTTCTACTTTAACTTCAGTTTTACAACTTATTAAAAAACAACTTACTAATAATGCTAATAGAATTCTCATAACGAATCTGGTTTTATTATGTTTTGTGCTTCTTTTTCAAATTTCTTATTTATCTGGAGCGTAACATAAGAAAAGGATTGCAAAAGCTCTTTAATAGCAATGAGTCTTTCTCTTTTACTAATGGTGTTTAAACTTACCGCTTCTCTAAATTTTAAGAGTTTTGTTTTTAAAATAAGAAGTCTGGCTTTAATTGGCTCGCTATTTATAGTGAAGGGTATTGTTGTTTCTAAATCCTTAAGGGTGGTGTTAAAAACCTCATCGTCTGCTTTAAAATAATTAAAGTCACCCTCTTTAACAGCCTCAATAGCTCTAAATACTGTATTGTAAGCTTCCCAAGAATCTAAGGTCTTTTTTGCCTTACTATCTATACCGTAATCTATATAGTTAATTTTTGAGATATCTTCCTTGGTGATTCTGGTAGAGTCTACTGCATTGTTATTGATTTCATCTGTACTATTTCCTTCATTTTTACAATTAAAAAGAACTAATAAAACAATAAGGATGTTTAAGTATTTCATAGAATATTTCATCTTTAATAATACAAATATATTGTATTCAAGTATTTATATTCTTAGGAATATCATAAAAAAGACCATGGTATATTAAATTCGCTTTTTAACAATAAGTTCTTTTTAATCTTACTATTTTTGAAACTCTATTATATTTTAATTCTATGTCATCAAAAATTTTAATTATTGGAGCTTGTGGACAAATTGGCTCTGAACTTACTTATAAATTAAGAGAAATTCATGGTCATGACAATGTTATTGCCAGCGATATAAGCTATAATAATGTTGAACTTGTAAATTCGGGAATTTTTGAAATTGTTGATGCTATGGATTACAAATCTGTTAAAGTATGTGTAGACAAGCATAAAATTGATACTGTTTATTTAATGGCTGCCATGCTAAGTGCGACAGGTGAAAAATACCCAATGAAAGCCTGGGAACTTAATATGAATTCTCTATTTCATGTGTTAGATTTAGCAAAGGCTAAGTTTATTAAAAAGGTATTCTGGCCAAGTAGTATTGCGGTTTTTGGGCCTTCCACACCAAAAGAGAATACACCACAATATACTACTATGGAACCCACAACCGTTTACGGTATTACGAAACAAGTTGGTGAGCGTTGGTGTGAGTATTATAATCAAAAATATGGCGTAGATGTACGTTCTATACGCTATCCTGGAATTATTAGCTGGAAAACATTACCTGGTGGAGGCACCACAGATTATGCTGTTGAAATATACCATGAAGCACTAAAACATAATAATTACGACTGTTTTTTATCTAAAAACACCGCACTACCCATGTTGTATATGGACGATGCCATTAAAGCCACTATAGATATTATGAGTGCAGATACCGATGCTATTAAAATAAGGTCATCGTACAACTTGGCAGGTATTTCTTTTACTCCAGAAGATATTGCGGCTTCAATTAGAAAATACTTACCTGATTTTAAAATAACCTATTCTCCAGATTTTAGACAACAAATTGCAGATTCCTGGCCAAAAAGTATAGACGATACTGAAGCTCGCGAGCAATGGAACTGGAAACATAGTTACGATCTAGAAGCAATTACTAAAGAAATGTTGATGCAGTTGAAAAAACAGTAATGATTAAAAATCTTACTGTAATACTTTAATAACCTGATACCACAACTCTCATCCGCTCCAAAACTAAGAATAATCGAAGTGTCCGTAAACTTGGAGATAGGAGACGAATTCTTATATTAAATTTTATGACTTTTATCTAAATGCTGTATTTTCATGTAGTAAATTGCCATTAAAATTAAAAAAGCTCATTTTTTAGATGATGATTAATTACAGATTTAACGTGCTCGAATGTTCTATACAACGAAAATTAAAGCCAATACAAATTATTTCGTTAATTGTTTTTCTATTCTCTAGCGTGTTATTATGGTTAACGACTGTGTTTAATATTCAGCTGAACATAATTTTCTATTTACTTCTAACTTTAATTTTAATAACATTTTCTTCAACAATAATTATTTCTCTGTTTTTTATTAAAAAGAAAAAAATAGGAATAATTTCCATTAACATGGAAACAATTATTTTAAATGGAAAAGAAATATATCAGACCAATGATATGTACTTAGATTTAAATACTAACTCTATCGATAAAAATATAAATCTCAAAAAAATACCTTTTTGGGGTAACTATATTAGACATAAAAGTCAAAAAATAATAATTGAGTTTGAACCTAATTCAAACCTCATTAATGCTATAGATCTGCTAGAGGTCAGAAATAGTAAAAGATCAGTTCTTCAATTTAAAACATCTGAAATTATTAAAGAATTTCTTGAGTTTATATGGGTGTCATAAAAAAGGTCTAAAATTTGAAAAATAGCTGTTTTATTTAAGCCCTTTATTTATGAAACTTCACAACTATCTCTAATTTTATTATTTTAGTAAATAAGGAAATTTATTCAGAAGGTATAGTCTCCAAAGCCTTAGAATTAATTACATAATTATTTATATAAATTTTTTCTCCTTCTTTAACCAAATCAAATTTCTCGAAAGATTTACTTTTGGTATAAGTAACAAAATATATTAAAGTTACATTCCATTCATTTTCTAAAGCTGATCTTTCTGTCGACCATTTATACAATTCTTTAGACTCATAGTTTCCTAATCTCTCATTATAGAAATCAAATGCTTTATTGAAAGCATTAATATCTACATTTTTTTTAAAACCTGTACTCAATAGATTTTCATTTTTATCGTAGTCAAAATCACTTATGTTCTTGTAAAAAACATTTACGATTAATTCAGCCTTTTTTCTTTCAGATTCTTCATTGTTTTTAGCAATGTCAAGATTGCAACTAAAAAATAATAAAAGGATAGAAACTATGTGGTATTTATTGATATTGGATTTCATATTGTTAATCTAAGTCGTATGATGTTTCTGTAATTAGAATTTGTATATATTCATTTTTACTACGTGAAAAGTAACTATTTTTCTCATAACCTGTATTCGAAAATTTGAAAGAACTGATTAAGAATTACTTATTTTATTTTTTAGTAAATAATTTAATAATGATTAGAACGCTCTATCATACTTTTTTGTGTTAGAAATTTTCTCTAAAAAATCCACACATCATTAAACAAAAAAAATCCGATACAAAATTGTACCGGATTTATAACTTGCTCCCCATCGTATGACACTATCGAACGAATTGTATTTGATTATCAAAGAGTTAGCTTGATCCGCTTAAATATTATAATTAAATAATTGGCATTAAAATATAGTATATTAACTATTAATTTAAAAAAAATATTTTTCTATTGTTTATTGAATCTATTCAACATATACATCACAATTTTGTGTAGGACTTAAAGTGAAACTTATTCATATCAATCTTTTATTAAATTTATTAAAAATTTTCACTAGTAATCGGTCTTAACTTTCTTGATAGTTTTAGTTCTATAATCGAAACTAAATCCTCCATATCTATATCAAATAAATAAGCATGAAGTCGAAGTTTTAAATTTAATGGTTTAGCCCAATGAAATAATTGCAATCCTTGTGCATCAATTTTTGAATTATATCCTAAATGTTGGACTATACATTTAGAAAATTTCGATTTAGTCATTCCAAGATAAAGAGCTTTAGACTCTTTAAATAGACTTTTTCGAATTGAAGGCATAGATCTTGAATTTTTCATTCTTTTATATTCAGATATGGCATTTAAACAAGTGTCATTAGTAGTGTCAGAGACAATCTCAAACCAATACAATATTGGTCCTATTAAGTCGCTTATTTCTTCAAAATCTTTTGCAAATTCTTTAGAATTTTTAATGTCTATTTCGTTCCAATTTTTAAGTTGTGAACAATCAATATCTAATGAATAATTTTTTCTTGCTCCAAATTTCTCTACATTACCTAAAGCTTGAATTAGTTTAGTAGAAATTACTTTAAAATCATCATTAAGATTTAGAGATTTATCGTTATTCATTTAATTATTTAGATTTAAAGTTAATAGACTCTCAGATTAGAGGATATGAGTAAAACTTGAGCAGTAGATTATGCAAAAAAATTAAAGCCTACTCTTTAGTTCATCATTGGCAATTTTCTTGTTTTTAATTTTTCTCAGTTTAGAATTTCCAAAACTGTAATTTAAACTTAATGAAATAGATTGAGTAAACTCATTTCTTATTTGTTGATTAGACAACTGTACTAAATTACTTCTGTATCGTATTCTGGATTCTCCATAAGTATTAAATATATCGCTGATATAAAGAGTTGCAGAAAAATTATCATATGTCTTTTTTAATCCTATGTCAGTTTTGAAAAGGGCATTTTCTCTCTCAAATGCAACATTTTCAATAGGACTGTTATATCTAAAAATTGTAAATGCCAATAAGCCTTTATTTTTTGATAAATAAAACACGTTGTTAACATTAAAATTGTAATTAATATTATTAATTTTCGATTGCGACAAATTATTTGTTTCATCTTTAAAACTTAAAAAATTAAGGTTGCTTGAAAAATTCATTTCCCAGAATTCCTTGAACCAATTTTGTCTCGTGTAAAATTGCAAATAAGTTTTTGTTGAATTTCCGTAATTTATATTCGTATTTTTTTGAAGTACCTCACCATTTTCGATTACTGGAATTATAAATTTATCAGATTGATTATCCATATAGCTAAACCCAGCAGAAATATAATACTTATAATTTATTGCATACATAGCATCAGCATTATAATAAATTATGGGTTGTAAAAAAGGATTGTTTTCCAAAAAATAATTTGGATTGATATATGTTCTTCCTGGCAATAATGATTCTATGGAAGGTCGTTTTATCTTTTTAGAAAGAGCTAATGAAATTATTTTTTTTTCTTTTATGGTGTACGCTAGTGAAATATTAGGAAACAAGTTCACATAACTAGAGTCAATTTTTTGACCAATAGTCTTATTTTCACTTAAATAATTAGTTCCTTCAACTCTCATTCCAAAAGTTGCATTAAGTTTTTTACTAAATGTTTTATAATAACTTACATATCCAGCTAAATAATTCTCTTTATAAATATAGGTGTTTGATAAATTTGAGTCTAATTCAAATCCTGAATCAGTTGAAGTAAAATAAAACAAATCATTTTCAAAATTGGTTGTACTTGCTTGCGTCCCAAAACTTATTGAAGTTGTATCGTTTATTTTAGATGCATAATCTACACTTCCAGAAATATTAAAAAAGTCTTGAGGGAAAATATTTTTATATGAACGATCGTTTGGGTTTGACTCAACAGGAAGCACACGATTAAAAGATCCAATATCGGTATTATCTTTTCTAAATTGATTATAATCAATATTAATCGTGAGTTTTCTTTTTCCTATAGTATCATATTTGTGTTCATAGAAAGCATTTCCAAAATTATATATATAATAATCCTCTCCATCAATTGGCGAGGAATATGAAGAGTCAACTACTGCGTTATTTACAGGTCTATAATTAGTAAGATTACTTTGATTACTATCACCATCAACTTGGGATATAAAACCATTAAAACTAAGTAAATTTTGATCATCAATATCATAATCCACACCTAAGCCTCCACCTAAAACAAAATATTTTCTCTCATATTCACCATTTGTTGTTTCGCTTTGAGTATTTGAATTTATTATCGCATTTTCGGTTGAATTGTAATTAAAACTTTTATTAATAAAGGGTGAAACACGTATACCTATCTTTCCTTTTCTGTAGTTAAGTGAGCCATTTAATATTGTAGTATTGTATATATCAGCTTGTTCTCTTGTTAATCTTAAATTTGCAAGAAAACCTTCATCTAAATTTCTTTTTAGGTTAATATTTAAAACCCCCCCTGTAGTATTTGCAGCATATTCGCTACCAGGATTTGTTATAATCTCAATATTTTTAATATTTTTAGCAGGAGTAGCTCTTAAAAGAGAAGCAATCATTTCTTTTGGTAAATTAGACTTTCGACCGTTAATTATTATTAAAGTGTTTTCTTTATTTATTATCGATAGTGTCTCGCTTTTAGAATCAAAATTGATTAAAGGGGTTATTTTTAACAATTCTATAACTGAAAGCCCTTCTTTTAAGGCTTCATTTGGAGTATAAATAAATCTATCTGATTTCGAAATAAGTGTTGGTTTTTCCGCATTAATAGTTACTTCGGAAAGACTAATTGCACCGCTATTTTTTATAATTAGCTTAATAGGTTTATTCATAACAACATTCAAAGTATCCGATATTTCACCTAAATACCTTGCGAATATGAACATATTTTCATCTGAAGATATAGTATCAAGTGATATTTTAAATGCCCCAAGACTATCAGAGGAATCTGATTTAAGTATAGTTGTTTTATCGGTATTTAGAACATGAACAGTACTGAAGGGAAGAGGTTTTTCATTAGAATTCAGTACTAAACCTTCTATAACATTCTGAGAAAACAGTGAGGTAATTGAAAGGATTAATAAAATGGGCAGAATAATTTGTCGCTTAGAAAGCTTATAATTTAAATCCATTTGTAGGTATTAGTTTTATTTTTAATAAATATAAAAACATCATTTTAGAATTAAGTATATAAAATTAATTATTTTCTTATAAATATTTAAAACGTTATCAACTAAATGTTTTAACACATGAATAATAATTAATTTTGTTTAAAGTCTAAAAAAACTTCAATTACTTAATAAAAGTATTAAAATGATTAGTGTCTAAGAAATAATTGTATCAAATAGCTACTGTCTTATTTGCAGAATTGATATACATCTTGTAACAAAAACAACTATTGTTTTAGTGGAAAATAAAGCGCATCCTTATTTAAATTAAAAATAAATAAGCTATTAGATTAGTAATTATATTAAAAATTTATTGTTAATTACTTTTTATTTTTTTAGCTTTATGTTGTGATTTAACATAATCAATAACAAAATTTTAGAATATTATGGAAAATAAAATAAAAATGACATTCGACATTTCAAATTTTGAATCTATATCAGAGAATTCAGAAAACAAGTTGATTGGTGGGTTTTCTGTTAGTTTCACAGGCGGAGTAAATAGTTTAGAAACAATTAGTAATAACTGCGAGGGTGGAAATTGTGCTACACGTTGTGGATCTGGACAAAATATTGGCTGTAATGATGTAGCAGGGTGTGGCGTTATCAGCGAATAGTTGAAGTTTAATTTTTCACTCAATACGTTAGAAGTGATATCAAAAAAATATTAATAGCATCCGTTAGAAAACAAAAGAACAAACAAAATTTTAGAATATTATGAAAAATAAAGCAAAAATAGTGTTTAATATTTCGAATTTTGAACCTATATCAGAAAATTCAGAAAATAAACTAATTGGTGGATTTTCTGCTAGTATGACTGGGGGAGCAGATAGTTTGGATACAATTAGCAATAATTGCATGGGAGGAAACTGCGATACCAACTGTGGTGGAGGTCAAAATATAAAGTGTAATTCCGTAAATGGTTGCGGTGTAATTCAAGAATAAAATATTTATAATTTTCTAGTTTGCGCTATTTTATTTGGCGAGAATATTAATTTTTTAAATACCTAAATAGTATGAAAAATCAAATCAATTTAACATTCAAAATATCAAATTTTGAACCTATATCAGAAAATTCCGAAAACATGTTGGTTGGTGGGTTTTCATTAAGTCTATCAGGTGCTGGAGAGGTTAGTTTAGATACCATTAGCAATAATTGTTTTGGGGGTAATTGTACTTGGGGTTGTGGAGATGGTAAAAACATAGGCTGTAATACCGTTACAGGTTGTGGTGTGGTAAGTGAATAAATTTTCAACTTTCCGCAATTTAAAATACTAATTATATTAATAAAAATCTTAAAACATCATGGGAAATAAAATTAAACTATCATTCAACATTTCAAATTTCGAGCCAATATCTGAAGACTCAGAGAACAAATTAATTGGTGGATTTTCTACAAGTTTATCTGGGTCAGGAGATAGCTTGGAAACACTTAGTAACAACTGCAGTGGAGGTAATTGTGTAGAGGGTTGTGGAAGCGGGCAAAACATAAATTGCAACGCAGTAAAGGGTTGTGGTGTTATAAAAGAGTAATCATATTTGTATTTATATTTTTTTACTTAAAACCAAAATTTATTATGAAAAATAGTGCGAAAATATCATTTAATCTTTTAGGTTTTGAACCTATAACTGAAACTTCTGAGAATAAAATGATTGGCGGTTTTTCTGATAGTGTAAATGGTAAAATAGATAGTTTGAATACACTCAGTAACAATTGTATGGGAGGTAATTGCACAAAAGGTTGTGGAGATTGGCCAACGAATGATAGCTGCAACTCAGTGGCAGGTTGCGGTGTTATACAACAGTAAATTATTAAACATTTAAAATCAGTAAAAAATGAAAAATAAAACAAAAATATTTCGAATTTCTACTTTTGAATCTGTTTCTGAAAACTCAGAAAATAAACTAGTTGGTGGGTTTTCTTTAAGTCAATCATCATCTATGAATTTCGATTTTTCTACAACCAACAACTGTATGGGGGGTAATTGTTCAACTGACTGTGGAAGCGGACCAATTGGACAAAATGTTCAATGTAATGTGGCGCAAGGATGCGGTACTATTATTAAAAATTAAAAAACATTAACATAATATTATTATGAAGAATAAAATAAAATTATCGTTTGGAATTTCTAATTTTGAGCCTATTTCTGAAACTTCAGAAAGTAAATTAATTGGGGGGTTTTCTAAAAGCCAATCATCATCTATGGGCTTTGATTATGAAATTAATGGTAACAATTGTATGGGGAGCAACTGTGCTTCAAACTGCGATGGGTCAGGCGTACAAAACACCAAATGCAATACAGTTACTAATTGTGGAGTTATAATTAGTAACTAAAATAATTGCTTTTTATTGGATTTAGTTAAAACAATAATTTAAACCTTATATTAAATGAAACTATTCAAACATTATAAGGTTTTTTTATTAGCCTATTTTCAAGATTTAAATAATATAAGTTAAGGTTTTTACATGGAGTTAATTTTAACTGTAATACATGTTGTTGTAGATATAAATTAATCTTAGAAATAATCTAATAAAGTGATTAAAAACTTTGAACCAATTCTTTGAATATCTGTCAAACAGGTCAGATTGGAGGTTTTCCTGTCATCTTTTATGGCAAGGGTGAGGTATTTGGGAATTACTAGTAACAGTTGTAACGCAGATAATTGTAAGCCTAGTTGTAATACTAATAATTTTCATTTATAACGTAATTGAAATAGTATAATAATAAAATAACTCTCTTTTAAAAAACTTGAAATTTTATTTGAGAATTCAAATTTATTTCAGAGATTTAGTAAAATAAATTTGTAAAAAATTCAATATAATTAAAAAGAAATTCAATGAAATACAGTCAATTTAATTCAATAGTTTCAATAGACAATGTAATTTACCTGTATAATTCTTTTGTTCAAAAATTTATACTTATAGATCCTTTGTTAAAAGATTTACTTGAATCTGCTATTGCTGAAGGAATAGATGGACTTCAAGAAATCCATCCTGATTTTTATGCATATTTAAAATCTGAAGGCTTTCTCGTGCCTAAAGATACAGACGAAGTAAATAAAGTAAGAGAAATAGTAAAACATGTTGATGAAAATATTGATAGTTTTTTATTAACTATCAATCCAACAATGAATTGCAATTTTAAATGTTGGTATTGTTATGAAACACATATAAAAAAATCGAGCTTTTCAAATGAAATGATAGATACTGTTAGCAGGTTTATTGAAAAAACCGCTAAAAAACCTGAGATGAATTTTTTCAATTTAGCTTTTTTTGGAGGTGAGCCACTTTTATACTTTAAGAGAGATGTAACTCCTGTAATAAAAAAACTTCAAAAAGAGTGTCAAAAAAACATGGTTGATTATTCTGTTAGTTTTACAACAAATGGTTATTTAATAAACGACTATTTTATTGACTTCTTTAAATCGCACAAAATAACTCCAGCCTTACAGATTACTTTAGACGGTTATGGAAAAAAACATGACGAAGTTAGATACGTTACAAAGACTAAAGGATCTTATGTTGAGATAGTAAACAACATGAAACTTCTACTAAAAAATGAGTTTCCTGTTCGTTTGAGAATTAACTATACTAAAGATAATATCGAAGATGCTTATAAAATAGCTGATGAGTTTGATGAAATAGACGCAAAAACAAAAAAAGAATTTCTTTTGGTTGATTTACATAGAGTTTGGCAAGACACAGGCGATGAGGATGTACCATCAATCGTGAATAAAAATGTTGAATATATATTATCAAAAGGAATCCCAGTAAAGCATAATTCTCCAAATAACGTTGCGGAATCGTGTTATGCAGATAAAAGAAATAGTGCCGTGATAAATTACAATGGTGATATTTACAAATGTACAGCAAGGGATTTTACAAGAGAAAATAGAGCAGGCTATATAAGTGATGAAGGTGATTTAGTATGGGAAAACAACTATCTAGAAAGAAGGATGGATATTAAGTTTAAAAACAAGCCTTGTTTAACTTGTCGACTAATGCCTATATGCAATGGAGGTTGTTCACAACATGCTATGGAAGCCTTAGAGGAGGGTGGTCGCGGTGAATATTGTGTTTATCATGGAGATGATAAGCTGAAAGATGATGTTGTTATATCTAAAATAGAAGAAATTACTGGATCTTTAGAACTTAATGAAGTTTAAATTTGTTAATCAGCTAGAAAGCAATGATTGTGGTCCTGCCTGTTTAGCAATGATTGCTAATAGCTATGGGAATCATATAGATTTAAAAGAAACCAAGAGATTATGTTCAGTAACTCGAATGGGTGTTTCTGTAAAAGATATTCTCGAAGGAGGTAAAAAATTAGGATTTGAAAGTAATGGGTTAAAACTTACCACAAAAAATTTAAATCAAATCCCTTTACCTGCAATATTATTTTGGAAACAAGATCACTTTGTTGTTCTCCATAAAATAATACAAAAAAAAGATAAAGTACTTTATCATATAGCTGATCCTGGTTATGGCATTACTACTATTGAAGAAGACCTCTTAGAAAAAGAATGGATAGGAAATAATGTTAAAGGGGTGTGTCTAGTATTTCAACCTTCTGAGAAATTTCAAGTATCTAAAAGAAAAAGAAAAAAACCTTTTAAAAATATTGGTTTATATGACGAATTAAAGGTTTTTGCTAAAAAATACAAGTATAGATATTTTCTTTCTTTTTTTCTATTATTAATTGGTCTTGGAGCAAATTGGCTGATACCTTTAATATTTAGAAGAATTATAGATGATGGTATAATTGCAAAATCAATTAACTTAGTTTTAGCATTATTATTAGCTCAATTAGCTCTATTTTTAGGTAATTTTTGTTCTAGATTTTATAGTGATTACTTACTGACGAAGTTTAATTTTAATTTATCAATTAATCTTAAAGAAAATTTTTTAAAGAAACTAATCAAACTCCCTATAAGCTATTTTGATACACGCTTAAATACTGACACCCTTTTAAGACTAACTGACTTATCTAAAATACAGCAGTTCTTAACTTGGAAAGGAATATCTTTTTTAATAAATATTTTAAATCTCGTAGTTTTTAGTTTAATCCTACTTTATTTAAATGAAGTTGTATTTTTAGTTTTCTTAATCTTAAGTATTATTTCAATAATTTGGGTGGCTTTCTTTTTAAAAAAGAGAGCCACTATAGAATATTCAATGTTTATTCGACAGTCAGATAATAGTAATTATCTTTATGAGTTTATAATGAATATGCCTGAAATTAAAGTAAATCAAGCTCAAAACTCAATAATTTCAAGAATAACTAAACTTCAATTAAAATTAAATGATTTAGAATTAAAATCTTTATTTCTGAATATGTACCAATTATCAGGAGCAAATTTCATTCTTAAATTAAAGGAGTTAAGCGTTATAGCCTATTGTGCATATCTGATTATTGAATCACAAATGACTGTTGGGACTTTACTAAGTATTTCTTACATAATCGGTCAATTAAGTGGCCCAATTATAAACTTAATCAACAATCTAAAAGATGTCCAAGATGCTCAAATTTCTAACAGAAGAGTTCAAGATGTGTATAGTGTTTCTAATGAAGATGAATTAATCAAATCAGATTATGAAAATGAAACCTATGAGGTCAAAGATATTACTTTAGATAATGTAACCTTTAAGTATCCTGGAAGTTTTAATCCATTTGTAATAAACAATTTGTCTCTGTTGGTTCCAAAGAATAAAATAACAGCAATTGTAGGAACTAGTGGCAGTGGAAAAACAACATTAATGAAGTTGTTAATGAAATATTATAGCCCTAACTCTGGAAATATTTATTTAGGAAATAAAAATTTTGAACAATTACATGCAGATAGTTGGAGGGAAAAATGTGGTGTTGTTCTGCAAGATGGAAATATTTTCTCTGGTTCTATTAAATATAACATAACGCTTTCTGAAAATGAATATATAAATCAAGAAGCTTTGAGTAATGCTATCAAAATCTCTTGTTTAGGTGAATTTATAAACTCTCTTCCTTTGGGTGTCGAGACGAAAATTGGTAATGTTGGGATTCAGCTAAGTGGAGGACAAAATCAAAGAGTTTTAATAGCAAGAGCTATATATAAAAGTCCTGAGTTTTTGTTTTTTGATGAAGCCACTAGTTCTCTTGATGCAAATACAGAGAAAAGTATATTAAATAATCTTAATACCTTTTTTAAAGGTAGAACAGTTATTGTAGTCGCACACAGATTAAGTACTGTTAAGAATGCTGATCAAATAATTGTTATGGAAAACGGAGAGCTAATTGAAAAAGGAACACATAATGAATTAATTAAGACACAAAATAAATATTATTCTTTAGTAAAAAATCAATTAGAATTGGGGAATTAAATAATAAAAAAGGGTAGTTATTCGTTTTATACAAGTGTAATTTAAAATAATTTAAAATGAGATTAATTAAACCAATTGTATTTTGTCTTCTGATATATTTTTTTCAAATAGGCTGTGCACAAAAAAAATCAAATATGAGAACAATTTATATTACTGGACTTGTAGTAGATTCTGAAAATTTAACCCCTATATCTGGAGTTAATATATATAATAATAAAACAGAAAAAATTTTGACAACTACTAATGAAAATGGATATTTTAATTCTAAATTGGAGACAAACAAAGAAGGAGAAATTGAATTTTCCTTAAAGATTGATGCAGCGAAATATGACCCACTGATACAAAGAGAACGCTGGGGTGATTTATCAGGAAACCATCGAACAGTTTATTATTTTGGTTTAAAAGATAAAAAAAGTGAGAGCCAATCATTTTCTGAGTTGTCATCTTCTGGGAATGGAACTTCTTATGAGGGAGTTTTGGCAGGGTTTGAAAATATAAAAGAGAAAGTAAGTTTTAGAAAAAAGATGCAACAAGCCTCAGAAGGAAATCAAGAAGTTCTTTTAGAAGTTGAAGGTAGTTTTTATATTGTTAGTGAAACTGGATGGATAGAACTAAATACAGTAGAGGAATTAATATCTATTAATGGTAATAAAGCTGTAACTGCTAAAGAGCTAAACGCTTTAGTCAAAAGAAATAATATTACTGGAATGTCTCCTTCTAATTCTGAAAAAACTGATTACATTATATATACAAAAGAATAATATTTGGTTGTATAAAGTTTTTATTAAAAAAAATTATTTTTTGAATTATTGAAACTAAAGACAGTTATTCTTCTCATAATTAAGGCATTTCAACACGTTCTGTTTTACCACTATTATCAAATTTTAAGTACCAAGTTTTTTTATTTTGGTTAGTGATAATTACATTGTTCTTAGCTCGTTTCTTAGCTAAACATTTTAAAATGTTTTTTGATGGTCTGTTTGATGAATATTTAGCTGAAACAAACACTGTTTGAGGATCAAAATGCTCTAACATTGATAATGAAGTGTTATTCTTACTACCATGATGTGGTAGGTCTAACCAATCAATACTCCTTAGATCACCGTTTAACAAATTTTGTTTTTCAAATGTTTCTATTCCGGCATCTCCAGTAAATAGTAATTTTTTGTTTTCAGTTTTTAACAAAGTTACGATGCTTACCATATTAGTTGCTGTTACATGATTTGTAATACTACTTTTTTCTAATTGCTCGCATGGAGGTATTAAACTATTTTCAATTTCAATCATGTTGTTTTCATAAAAAATAAAAGGTATTTCTCTGATGAATTTCTCATCTTTCAGCTCGTCTAAATATGAATTGTAATATTCTGCAGTTGGACTGATAACTTGGAATTCTTTAAAACCTCTCAGATAATCACCTTTAGTAACTTCCTTAGTTTTATCTTCAAGTCCATAGTCTACAATCTTTTGAGTAGTCCTTATTAGGTCTTTATATCCCTCTAAAATTAAATTAGAATTGTGAACTTCATTTTTATTTAGTTTTTCTTCCATACTCTTTTGGCTGTTCATTACTTCCAAATTAAATAAAGATTGTCTCATCATTTCATTTTGGATAGTTAAACTATCGGCTATTTTATGTATCCAAATCTCTTGAATAATGTTATGGTAATCATCCAGTATTTTCTCAACCCCGCCTATATGGTCATTATCATAATGCGTGCAAATTAGAAGGTCAATTCTATTATTAAATTCAGGTAAAATCTCCATCAATCTTTTTTTGATTTTTGGATAATGTTTTTTATAACCACCATCAATAAGTATTAAAGCTTTTTTATCATTTTTCTTTAACATTATAATAATAGCATCACCATCTTTTACATTAATCATATTAATTTCAAATTCCATTCTTCAAATAATATTTTAATTACAATCCAAAAGATATGCTTAAATTTTAACACAAAAAAATAATTGGATTCAATAGTCAGAAAACAAATAAAAATATTTTTTAAAGACTAAATTGTATTTCTGAAGTCAGGTCTAATTTTATTAAGGTAAAAGTTTTGGTTTAATTGAATTATAACAAGATTCAAAACTATTAATAAAGTTTAATTGTTGGTATTATGATAAATTTATTTTGGTAAAATAGAGGATAAATATCTTATTTAGTCCTCAACATTTCTATTTAAAATAACTGCCTTCGACATTAAAAAACACCAATCTAAAAAGAAGGGTGTTTAAAGTATTCAATTATTCATTAAGCCAAATATCTTGTGCTTTATCAAAACCGCACCAACGATGATTTTCATCGTAACCACGAGAAGCTAATTCATGTCGAATTAATTTATCAAGCGGTAATTTGGTTTGAATAATAAAACGTAAGAGTTCACCATCAACTGATGAAAACAGTCCAAGAATAGTCTCTAAATGAGGTAACGGATCTGTATCCATTTTTATATGACGTATATGATCGTAACTTAACTTAGAATATTCATTAGATAATACATCCAAGAATGCTATTCCCATGTCTTTTGCAGTCGCTTCTTCCAGTACCGCCCAATTATTATCTGGACCGTGTATCACTCCAAATGTAATTTTAGCAATACGGTATTTAAAATTAAGCCATATCGCATGATGAATCGCTTTCTCTTGTGAGTCAAAAAAATCTAAAAACTCTTCCATAATCTACTTTTTTAGATTTGGCTTTGGAGTTTCTTTTTTCACTTCGGCTTTTTTATTTTCACCTTTAACTGAAGGCTTAGATGTTGGTCTAAGACCTTGTTTACTCCATTTCTCAGTTACAAAAGAGATAATAAATAATTCATCTTCAATAAGTGTAAGTAGTTCTTCATTTTCAAATTCCAACAAATTATACTCTTTTGGAATAGAGCCTTCGAACTTCTTTTTTATAATCTCAATTCTTTTCAAAATGGATAAAGCAATGGATAAATGGATGTCTAAATGGATATTTTAATGAGTTTTAAATAGGTGATTAACAATATGTTATAAATAAATTACCATCAGTAATTGACGTTCATTATTGTAATGAAAAACCCATCAAATTAATGATGGGGTCGATTATCTTAAAGCCAAATTTTAAGATAAATCGACTAAACTTAAAAGTTGGTGACACAACTTTTAAGGCTAGATACTATTATACTTATTTATATAATCATGTCTAGCTAGTCGGAGCATCGCAAAAGTGGCTTTAGAACTAATTATCATTAATTTCTAAAGACTACAAAATGAAACACTTAAACACCAGAGAGCAATCTGCTCCCCAGTTCAAAGAAAACAAAAGATGTTTAACTGCCATCGAATCGCTTATTAAATCCGAAAGCTACAGAGAGCTAGGCTTTAAAAAACTTAAAGAATTAGATGCGGATATATTGTGTAACAAACACTATATCTGGGATCTATATTTAAACGGACGTTGTCACATATACCAATATAAAACAACTCAAGATATAGAAGACCTAGAGACTGCAAACGATTTTTTCGATGACATGGCTACTTCAGCGTTTGAACGTTCAGTTAAAAAACTAGAGCTTCGTTTTTTATTCACTAGAGCTAATACCAAATATAAACTAGCAAATCTGGTATGGGAAGAAGAACGTAAAACTTGGCTATTAAAAAAAGCAGAGCACATCTGTGATGTTGTTTTAAAACACAACCCAAACAACGACAGCTTTTCTTACTTGAAAACTCAGTTTGCTTCCTATATTTATATCATAAAGCTACTTCCTCTAATAGGAAGTAGCTTTTCGTTTTAATAATTCATTCACTTAAAATTTATTCCTATGAAACTATTTAAAAAAAAGAAACAAGATCTAACCCATACAAGAATCATCCATAAGGAACTCATGGATGAGATTGAAGCTAAAGACGTCTCATTAATTATCAAACATCAGAAGACAGCTCAGAAAATAGCGTCTATAGATTTTAAAAACCTATTAAAAAATGCAAAAATTCGAGATTTCTTGGGGGCAATGAAATCTGATTATCAGCGATTAATTGATAAGATAGATCAATCTTTAGCTGGAGCTCTTAGTGTTTTTCAATCTGAGCAAGATATCAGCAATGCAAAAGCGGTAATTGAAGACCATAATCGAAAAATAAAAGAGACAGACGATAAACTAGCTCTTCGCAAAGGAAAAATTAATGAAGCCTCTGATAAACTTGTTGCTAAAGTAAGGACTTGGACTCATAAAATAGTATGGGTATTGTACTTTTTGGCAGGCTTTGAACTTGTTGCTAATTTTAGTGTCTACCAGTTATTAGGTGGTGGAGCTTTAAGTGCTGTTGCGATTTCACTTATTTCTGCTTTAGTCATTTTCTGGTGGGGACATATCACCCCAAAATACGTTACTCAATTTGGTCAAGGTAAACCTAAAAGGCAACTCCTGATTTTTTTACTTTTTGCTACACCTATTTTCACCATTTTCCTCTTGTTTTCAAAGATGCGTATTCAGTCGCTTATACTTGCAAATCCTAAAATGGCTGAGATTTTTATTTCCTCACCTATGGTGCCAACACTCATTGCCTTTTTCGGTTATCTCATTTCTTGCTATTTAGTCTTTGTTTATCGTCCCACTAAAGATGAAATGAATGCTTATAAGAAATATCGTAGTGATTTAAGCGAAATAAAAAAGCTAAGTCAAAAGCGAGAGGCACTTATTGCTGAAAGAAACAGTCAAGTGCCAGAGCTTCATAAAAAGCTTCGTGACCATTATAATTTCCTACTACTGGCTCAGCAACTAGAGAATGATGTCACTACACGATATGTTGGTTGTTTTGAGGAGTTTCGAAGTGAATTGTATTTGCGCACCAACTCAAAATGCGATGTTCTCTTTCAGGGTCGTGAGAAAGACTTGCCTGCCTTAGATGTAAAATACCAAACCATTGATAAAACCCAATTTGAATTATGCGAAGACTTATTATAATTACCAGCCTTTTACTATTTATCTCATGTGAGATAAGTAGCCCTAAATCAGTTGCAATATCTGTATTAGCAGATCGTACTGAAGATATAATACCATCGCCATCGATTAAAGATATTCAGTCTTTAATGGATTTAAAAGCCGAGCCAAATTCTGGTGTCACCATTACATTTCAAAACATTGGTAATGTAGATTACAGTACATCCTATAAATTAGAATTAGAAGCTTCCTCTATTTTAGGTAACACTATCGAGCGTGGTGGTGCTATAGAACTGTTTTATTCAAGATTAGACAGTCTAATCATTAGAGAGAATAAACAAAAATACGCCTTTCAAAGCTCAAATATTTTATATCCTCTCATGATGGAATTTAATACATTGTCTAAGACAACACATTCAGAAAAAGAAGTCTTACTCTACAGCGATCTTAATGAGTTCTCTGATGTATTTAATGTCTATGACTATGAGAGTCTAATACGTTTACAAAATCATCCTAGTGAGGTTGCTATGCTATTGAAGTCCCAACTTGATATTCCAGATTTAAAAGGTATAACACTGTATATCATTTACTACCCTAAAACGAGTGAAGCTAACAGGCTTTTTAGAAATATGGTTCAAGTATATAGAGAATTATTTAAAGACTCAGGACTTACTATTGAAATAGGTCTAGTTAAACAATTAAAGCTATGAGTAAAGTAAAAACTGCCTTTTCAATGTTTGGCAATATCCTTTTAGCCTTTTGGAAACTATTCTTGCTAGGCGTGTACTGCACCTCCAAAATTATAGAAGGACTAGCCAAGCTAGTAGGTAAAATAACAGAAAAATATATTGATTAACCTCTAAAAAACAATCGCTATGAAAATTATAATAGACCTATTACTAGATGGCTTAAACAGCATTTTTGATGGTATCGGAAACCTGTTTGATACGCATCAAAATACAGGAGCTTCTTTTGGTAATGCATCAAAACTCATTTCTAAATCTAATAAAGGGTGGTCTGTGGACGGAAAACGCTTTTTGAATTTAGACACCTCCAGACGAAACTTTTGTGTGGTGGCTGGAAGTGGAAAAGGGAAGACACAAACGCACATTTTTCCTACGCTTTTAAATGCACAGTCCTCAATGCTAGTGAATGATAATTCTGGTGAACTTACTAGCGCTGTACCATATCTTAAAAGTATTGGAGCAACATCGCATATTATGAGTCTTAATGAAAAAACCGATGTGTATATAAACCCTTTAGATGGTTGTAAAGGAGATATGAATGCCATTCGTAAAATTAGTAAATCTCTTATGGGTTTTAGTAATAAAAAAGCAGATTTCTTCTCTTTGGCAGCAGAGGATTGTCTCTCACTTTTTATACAGCACGTTGTAGAATCTGAACCTAAAAATTATGCCAACTTAGGGAATGTTTATAGGCTTATTTTAGAATATCAAGGGTCTCCAGAAGTTGTTGAACGCTACATGGCTGAAAAAGCATCTGAAGCTGTTTGGGTAAAATTTAAGGCACTTGCAGGTAATTCCGAACGTACCCTTAAATCAATAACAGCCACAGCACTCAGTAGTCTTTCATGGCTTGGTGATAACCCTGTGTTATGTGATATAACTTCAATAACTAATATTTCATTTGAAGACTTTCGCAAATCACAGCATGTGCTTTTTATACAATCACCAGTGAGTGATAGTGCATTTTATGCACCAATGATTTCTTTAATACTAGGTAGTTTTTATCGCTATGCGTTTTCAAAGCTTCCAAGCGAAAATGATCTAGATATTATGATGCTTTTGGATGAGTTTTCGAGTCTGATACCTGGACTTTCTGATTACAGTAATATCATCAGTAATAGTAGGAAATTTCGTATACCACAATGTTTGATACTACAGGACGAGTCACTTTTAAGTCCTTACAACGAACTAAAAGATAATATCCTTCAGAACTGTTTTGTGAAAGTCTATTACGGTGGACAGGATAAGAAAGCCTTTGAGCTTGAAAAATTATTAGGGACAAAGACCATTGAGGATTCTAAAACAGGAAACAAAAAGACTGTACCCTTAATGTCGGCTAATGCTATTCGTGAGATGGATCATGAGATACTCGTTATTCCCAATGGTCAAAAGCCTCTTAAAATGAAAGTGACGCCAGCCTACAAGCAAATTCGATTGAAAAAGAAGCTAGCGTTAGAAATTGAGGAAAATTTAGAAGAGTTTGTTCCTCAATATACTATTCAGTATATCGATTTAGAGGCTTATCGCATAAATAATGAGAATTCAAACAACAGTATTAACAATTAAAAACAATATTATGAAACCTAAAATTAGTTATAAAAATATCAATACACACTTAAAACAGAACTATGGTTGTGATTCATTAGAGATGTTATTTATATCAACACTTAAAAACCAAAACCAGAAAGAAATTGCACTGACCAAGATTATAGAGGTATTTACTGGTTATGAATTTAGAGATGGAAAGTTAAGCCTTTACAATCCCTATACTAGTAATTATGAAAGTCTCAATATTACAGGAATTCATCATTTAGAAACGAAAGAAGATGTCCTTAGTGAATTGCAATTCTTAAGACAAATGCGACTGTCAATATTTAAGAAAAGTAAAAGCAAACTTCTTGAGACTTCAAAAAGAATGGAAAACTTAAGAGATAATAGTCAGAGTAATAATAAAGAGCATATAGTTCATCAGCGCATGAAAACACTGAATAATCTTAAAGATAAAGATTTTGGAACATTAGATTTAGATTATTAAATGCAATGGCTAGCGAATTCCCATACACGTCTATTTATGACTATCTGGATAACGTATTATCAGCTGTAGATCTACCTACTGCACTACAGATAAAAAATGCAAAAAGAGAGTATTGGAAATTATGGTATAAAGCATATAGAAAAACAAAGCGTCGAGAACTAAAAGAATTTACTTTAAGATTAGATCAAAAAAAGCTTAAGCGTATTGATATTAAAAGAGGGAAGTACTCAAGATCTCAATATTTATACTATGCAGTTGATTTGGCTCTTGATAATAATCAACTAGAAGCTTTTGACAGAGCACTCTTTGGGCGTGTTTACCAAACCAATATGAGGCTCATTAATCTTTTAGAAGATATTGAAAGTGGAGATAATCCTCATGCTCTACAGGACGCCTATAATGCAGTCATGGAATTAGAAAAAGAACTATCAAAATTTAAATAGACAACCTTATGATAATCAAAGAAAAAAGTATCAAAAGCTATATTGGTATGGAAAAAGCACTACGATACGTTTTAACTAAAGGAATTAACGGAACTGGAGAAGTTTTCCGTCGTTTTGTACTTGGAGATAGACCATTTGAGAATGCTTTAGCTTCTATTGAAAATGACATGGAAGAAATATCCATGATTATGGAGAAGCGTATTGCCAATATGATGACTCAATTTAAAACCAATGATAAGAATAGACTTTTTAAACGTAAAGGAGAAACGAAATTTTACCACTCGATTTTATCTTTTTCAAAAGAAGATACATTGACTCAAAAACAGCTTAAATCCGTTGCCAGACAATATGCTAAAGAACGTTATCCAAATTCTATGGTGGTTTCCATTCCACACTATGATAAGGAGCATTTACATCTGCACAGTCTTGCCAGTTCTGTGGAGGTTGGTACTGGTAAAACCTGCTACTTATCTCGCAAAGAATTTGCAGGAGTAAAAAATAGAATGGAAGCTTGGCAGGACAAAACATTAGGGCTTAAACATAGTCGTATTAATCACTCAAAAAAAAAGTCCAGGTCGTACTTAAAGATGCAGAATACCAAATAAATCTAAAAGGGAAGTTCTCTGAAAAACAACGCCTTAGTATACGACTTGCAGAACTCTATAATCGCTCAAATTCAGAGCAGAGTTTTCTCAAAGCTTTGGAAAATGAAAACGCCTATATTCGTAATGGGAAAATCGCTGGTCTACAAGGTAACAAAAGACGGTATCGTCTCAAAATACTTGGTTTTTCTAAAGAGCGGTTACAAGCTCTTAATAAAGTAAAATCACGACTTTCAGAACTCAATAAAAATTATCCAAAATCTAAAGATTTAGGTTTAGAACGTTAATTTCTGATTAAATATGACTAAAGAACAAGACAGGACGAATTTATTCTCCTGTCTTCTTTTTTTGTCTTAAGGGTAATGCAAAAGGGAATCCCTTTGCCAAGAATGTGTTTGTTTAAGTTCAACTGAACTGTGCAAACACAATCTTGCTCAAGATGTCGCTAAAAGGAAACACAAGCTGTCTCTGATTTATGATCATCGAGACCAAAATGTTCTCAAATTGCTAATGGTTAGGAGATGAGGACATTTTTAAGGACATTGAAGATGTGAATAAAAAAATACGTAATTCTACGCATTGTTTAGTATAAAATATTTAATTAAGTTTATTGCATTCTAAACTAAATAAAACTAACCAATAATGAAACATTTAAAAAACTTTAGACTCATATTTGGGTTTATCATGGTGTTAATCTTTTTTAACTGCAAAGAAACATCTGAATCAGCAACTGAAGCTAATACATCAGAAAAGATGGAAGCAGTCTCTGGTAGTGAAGCTGTAGATGCAACAGGAAAAGTCTCTGATAATGAAAAATTAAATTCTTCTGGTAGTAATCAAACTAGTGTGGCTATTTTAGATCCTAATGCTACTGTTAAATACAAGTTTACCCACGATGATGCATTAGATGTTGAACATATAAAAGTCACTATAGGTGGTAAAGTTTCAGATCCTGACGAGAACAAAATTAAAGGAGTTGAAATTAATTCGTCTGGAGATATTTTTGTCGAAGTAATAGCTAGTAAAGGTTCTGGTAGTTGGAAATTAGAAATTACAGATGTAATAATGAGTAATGGTTCTTCTAAAAAAGTAGAGCCAAAAGCTTCAGAGGATATCCATGTTACAAACGGTACAAACAGATTAAAATTTTTAGTATTTAGATTAAAGTAAAAATTATGAAATCAAAATTTATTCTAACGCTATTTGGTGCAATACTTTCACTCTCTGTTTATTCTCAAACCATAAGCCAAGATACAGAAGGCTATAGTAATATAATTCTACCATCTGCTCAACTCAATTTGGATATTGCCAATAATATTGCAACCATAGATTATATTAATTACTTCTCGTCAAGTTCAGATAATAACAAGTTTTTATATGGTACGAGATTAAGTGGAAAAGCTGTTAATGGCACCTCTGTTTTATTTTCAAAAGAAAAAATTGCATCTAGTGCATCGATCAATGGTCTTTTAGCTTTTTCCTCTAAGAAGACCTTTGACACAAATGAAAATATTCAAGAAAGAGATAATTTGGTGGCTTTATCTAGAAAATTAGATAGAGATAAAGAAGCTCTTTCAGATGCTTATAATAGCTTTTTAAATCAAAAATTTTCAGATGAGATAATACTTAACCCTTTATTAAAAATATTAAAATCAAAAAGTAAAATAGATGTCAAGGATAAACAACCTACTGATAAACTTAAAGGGCAATTAAAAACGCTAAAAAGTGAATATAAAGCCAAAGAGATAGTCCTTAGAGAAACTTTAATAAGTGGAACTATTTCAGAGGATGAGCAATTGAAAATTGAACAACAATTAGCTGAAGGGCAATTAGCACACGATGAAATTGTATTTAAATTTATTCCAATAATAGAGAAAGGAGAATCATATGATGCAGTAGTAAAAGAGTTGAAAAATTATGAGTCGACAGTAACATACAGACATCATTTAGTCTATGTAAGAGGAGGTTTTAATGGCTCAAGTTTTGATTATGATCTTAATAATGGAGCAAATACTGTAGGTGAAAGATTTCAAGGTGTAAATTTTAATGGATGGCAAGCTGAAATTGGTTATAATTATAATTACGAAAATCACTACGCAGGAATTAGTTTTACGTCTGCTTATTTAAATAATATTGAAGCATTGAAAGAAGTTGAGTTCTCATTAACTTCTGTAGATGAAACCATCTCTTCAGGAACCTTTACTAGCACGGAAACCGTAAAAGCATTCAAAGGTGAGTTCGATAGATATTTAAGACATTCTATAAACATTGAGTACGCTAAATTAATACCATTAGAAAAGAGAGATGGTGGATTATACTTGTCAGCAAGTGCATATATGCGACATCGCTTTTATGAAAGAAGTGAGACTATAAATAATAATACAGTTTTAGGTGGTGGATTATTTGCTTTTAACACAAGAAAGAATCAAATTTTAGGAGGGATTTTCTTGCAGACTAACGACCTCTTTAAAACACAAAAAAATGCTGAAAATACTTTAGGCAAGAGAATTACATTTGGATTGGTTGCTAAGTATGCCTTTTCTGGAACTAATATTAAATAAACAAATAATTTCTTAATGATTTTTTAAAAAGTGTCCTCAAAATGCTAAAAGCAAATGAGGACATTTTTATTTCTTGATTTTCCAGCCTGTATCGTATTGAATAAACTCTAGTTCATATTCTCCAGTAGCACTTTTACAATTAGTGTAAGATCTATTCTGTACCTTTTTAAACGGTGTGTATATCAGTTCATAAGAAAAACGCACCATTGCCGTTTTGTTTTCTTGATTAACGGAAATCCCTATAATCTCTTTTATATTGAGCTCGGTCAGTTTATACTGATTACTTTTTTTACTCTTATACTTTAATCCTTCAGTGGTTGGTTGCCATGAAATTATATCACCAGTTGGTCTTCCATTAATGTAAGTAGGCTTCTTTGTAAGTGTTACAAGCTTTAGAGCTTCTAATTCTCGATAAGCATTGATATAGTTTCTGTTCTCTTTCCAGTCATTCATTCGGTCATAAATAAAGCTATAACAATCGCCTTTATAATCTTGTTTCAGAATGGTGAGTGCTTCGGATTCAGTTAATGTGATTTTTGGTTTGCAGGAGAAGATTGTCACTAAAACTGCTAAAAGAAGAAATTTTTTCATAAGGTTTAATTTTAATTAATATGGAGACAAACATAATAAAAATGTTTATATATGTGGTAATTTATATGGTGTAATTTTATTTGAGTAAATTAGCCATTTTTACCAGATACGGAACACCTAGTATCATGGTAAAAAGGAACAAAAAATCAGAGGACAAAACTGAAAAGAAATTAGATCCTAGAATAATGAAAATAGCCAAGAAGTTAGAAGCTATCCGAATTGAAAAGGGTTATACTTCTTATGAGAATTTTGCTATTGAAAATGACATATCAAGGATGCAGTACTGGAGAATGGAAAAGGGTACGAATTTTACTTTTGAGAGTTTGCTTAAAATAATAGATGCTCACCAAATGGATCTAAGTAAGTTTTTTGAAGATTTAAATTAAATATTTACACACTAAAATTTTAATAAACATCGTTAGTTGTTATGATTTAAAACCATTGATTATTTATAACATAAGAATTTAACTTTTTTATTGGATAATAAACAAAAAATTATTAAATTTATTTATAATAATTTAAATATTTGCTTATTAAATAATAATAATGTAAATTTGCACTCGCAAAAGTATGGATTATTTATTTTATTTTGTTATACTTTTGCTAAAGAAAATAAAAAAGAAAAGAGGCCAGTTAGAGCTGACCTCTCTTAGTTCTATTTTCTACCTTTATTTTTAGGTTTGATAGAACTGATATTAATGCTGTCGCAATTTATCAACTTTACGTAACCTTTATCATGTTGTTCGTAAAGTTTTAGAGTTATCAATGCTATAAGCATTGTTGCGACGTAAACTCTGGTTTTCTGTAAATTTCTCATATCGAAAGGTTTTACAGTTAACCGCTAATCCGAATTTTAGTTATTAATAATTAAGATTCGGATTTTTGTTTTCAAAATATTATCATAATATTCTTGTTTTTGTCAGGCTTTGGTTTTCGACTCCGATATCCTGACCGTTACTATTTCCGAGACATATTATTTTAATTTTCAACCACTCTCGGTTTTATAATTGAAAAATTAAGCATAAAAAAACGCCCTGTTATTTTACAGGACGTATAAGTCAGGCTACTAACTTATAGGCTACATCCTATATATTTTATTTAATAAACTATTATTGTTACCTCTTATATTCATTATTCTACTTAAGCTTAAATGCCAATTACTATTGTACGGGTCTACTAAGCGAAATTATTTGGTTAGTTAATTTTAGAGTAAAAGCTCTCATTTGTAAATTAATATTTATTTAACACTTGTACAATCTTATTTTTAACAAATAGACGAAATGTTAATTTTATCGTTATAACGCAGATAATCTTAACGTAATGTAATTACTATAATCAAGGCTTAAACAAACTTTTATTCAATTTATATAAGATTATCGTTGTGTCTCATTTTTAAAAACCTAATTAAAGAATAAATGAGATTATCGAAATTTTTTATCCGATTAGCTAATTTTTGTGCCATTTCACTTCAATTTTTAAGCTATCTTAATATTTAAAAACTAGTGCTTTAAACCTTGATTATAATAATAACTTTAAAAATCATATGTGAATAATTATCAACTATAAATAATGCTTATTTGAATTAGATGTGTAAATTTGTTAAAATCCAAAAAGCATTGATTATGACTGTTGAATTAACTAATTCTGATTTAGAATTTATACTTGAATCACTTAAATATACTAGGATGGCTTTTGAAGATTATCAACAATATCCAAGTTATGATTATAAACTGAAGAGAATTAACGATGCTAATGAGGTAATCTTAAAGGTTGAAAAACTAAAGAAAACCTCTTAAAATTTATATCTAAATGACTGAAATTGATATCAGGCAACAATTAACCAAAGTTATTGCAGAGGATCCAAATAATTACAACAAAATTTTGGAACTATCAACTATGCTCTCAAATTTTGATAAAGATAATGTTCGCTTTTCAGTTGATGCTGGTGTTATAAATAGATTAGGTACAGAATTAGTTGGTAAAAAAGAAACTGCTGTGTCGGAGCTTGTTAAGAATTCTTATGATGCGGATGCAGTAACAGTTAAATTGATATTTGAAGATTCTGATAACGAGGGTGGTGTGTTAAGAATTGAGGATAATGGCAGCGGTATGTCTCGGGAAGAGCTTGTAAATGGCTTTATGAAAATATCTTCAACAGATAAGGTGCATAACCCAACATCTCCAAAGTATAAAAGAAATAGAGCAGGTCGTAAAGGAATTGGTCGTTTTGCTGTTCAAAGATTGGGTGAGAAACTTACAATTATAACTAAAAAAGAAAATACTAATAATGCCATTAAATTAACAATTGATTGGGATAAGTATCAAGGAGATAAAGATTTATTAACTATCTCTAACAAGATAGAGGAGATAAATTTAAATGAGTTTGAAGGAACAACATTAGTAATTGAAGGCTTAAAGGATAGCTGGACTAAAGCGAGTATCGAAAGAATATTTAGATATGTATCTGCTTTGATACAACCATTTCCACTATCAAAAGAAAGAGTTGCTCAAGAGGAAAATCGAAATGAGGAAACTTTAGATCCAGGATTTAAAGCAGAATTATACAAAAAAGAAGGAAAAAAACTTATTACCATTGCTGATGAGCAAACTATGATACTTAATTACGCAGCAGCAGTTTTTGAGGGTTATGTTGATAATGAAGGTAATAGTTTTGTTTCTATTGAGAGTAAAAAATTAGGAATTTCAGAGCTCATTCAGTTAGGTGCAGTTAAAGATAAGTCAAAGTCAAAATATAAGAAGTTACGTAATGTTAATTTCAAAGCGCATTACTTTTTATATACTACCGAGTTTATTCCATCTCAACAAAGAAAAAAAATTATCGATTTAGCTCAACATTCTGGTGGTATAAGATTATATAGAAATGGGTTTAGAGTTTTACCTTATGGAGAATTTGGAGATGATTGGTTAGAGCTAGATGAATCAGTAAAGAAGAGAACTTTTTTACCAGTGCATAGTAATTCTAACTTTTTTGGTTTTATTGAAGTTGTCGATAGAGCCGGAGATGATTTTGAGGAAACATCAAGTAGAGAAGGACTTTTAGAAACTTCAAGTTTGGAAGAATTAAGAGATTTTGTATATCGTGGTTTAACGACTGGTGTTGTTAAAATTGCACATAAAAGAAAAGTAAAAGTCACTACAAATCAAAAAAATTGGGAACGTAAGTATGAGCGCCCACTCCAAAAATTAAAAAACTTAAAAGATGATTTAGAAAAAGAATCTGAAAACGTACAAATTGAAAATTATAGTGGTAAAACTAAAGATGAAATTAAATCAGAATTAGATGAAAAATCTACTAAAATAAAAGATTTTGTAAAGTCAATTGATGAAGTAATTACGCTCCAAGAGGAAGAAGATGAAAATCAACTTGAGGAAATTAGTGTATTGCGTGTTTTAGCAAGTTTAGGGCTATCTATAGGTATTTTTACACATGAAGTGAGGCAGTATATAGCTACTTTAACAGCTTCAGTAAAATTACTTTCAAAAAAATTCCCTAATGATAAAGATTACCAAAGTAAAATTGACCGTTTGATAAATAATGTTAAAGTATTACACACTTATACATCTTATTTTGATAAAACCGTTTCAGAAAATGTTACACGTGAGTTAATCTCGCAAGAGGTTCCGTTAGTTGTGTCAAAGTTTTTTAAAGTAGTATCACTTGATATAAATATTAATAAAACAGCAATATTGCCAATGGTTGTTAAAGGAAGCGAACTTTTCACTGTCCCAATGCATTCTTCTGAATGGGCAACTATTCTTTATAATTTATATACAAATTCTTTGAAAGCGATAAAAAGAGCTGGGCAAAAACAAGGTCAGATTTTAATAGAAATCGGGAAAGATAATGGTGTGATTTATTTAGAGTTTAATGATAATGGTGATGGTATCCCGGAAGATAAACAAGAAGAAATTTTTGAAGCATTTTATACAACATCATCCTCTTCTGGTCATTTTACTGATGAAGACGAAGAATTATTAGGTACTGGATTAGGATTGAAAATTGTAAAAGATATAATTGATGCTTATGGAGGTAATATTGAAGTAATTGACCCACAAAAAGGTTTTATGACTTGTATTAGAATTGAAATTCCACAAGCATCAGACGAAGATATTGAAAACTTATAAAGATGAAGTATTTATACCTAGATGATGAAGAAATCAAAATTACTCAAGACATAGTTGAATTACTAATGTCAGAAGATGAAAATTTAGAAATAGTATGGGATAAGCCAAAGTCTTTTGGTGAAGAGATTAGGAGGTTAAAAGCAGAAGAGTATGACGGATTGATTTTTGATTTACGTTTAGACCAAAAATCTGAAGCAGAATATAGAGCTCTTACATTAGCTCAAGAAGTAAGAACTAGAGCAACAGAAGGTTCTATGAAGAACATCCCTATAGTAGTTTGTTCTACCGATAGAAGACTTAAAGCATCATATAATAAAGACAGTTCTGGACATGATCTTTTCGACAGGAAGTATTTAAAAACAGATGATTTAGTAAATGATTCCGAAAGAGTTGCTAAAGAATTAATGTCATTAGCAAAAGGCTACCAAGTGGTATCAGAGATAAGATCAACACTTAAGGGTAATAATGTTCAACTTGATAAGTTTGTATTGTTAAAAGAGCAAGAGATTGTGTTTATTGATAAAAGGTTCTTTGAATATTTTGGAAATTTAAAAGGACGATTACCTGTTCATGAATATGCTATATTTATCTTTAAAGAACTAGTTTTAAAACCAGGATTACTTGTAGATAAAAATATTTTATCGGCTCGTTTAGGTGTAGCTCAAGATTCAACAGAATTTAATGCGTTAATTGACAAATTAAGTCCATTTAAATATAAAGGTCCTTTTAATGACAATTGGGAAAGATGGTGGTGGCCATTAATCAATAATTGGTTTAAGGAAAAAGGAAAAGAAAGCATTGCATTCCTTAATGCAAGTGAAAGAGTTGATCTAATAAAAAAAATAACAAAAATAGCTGGTTTAAATCCTGCATCACCTATAGAAACTTCTTATAGTTCAAAATTTTGGTGTATATGTGAATTCTACAATGCACCTTTAGACCCGTATTCTGAAGGAGTAATGTTAGAGCATAATGAAGAACTTCTTCCATGGCAAGAAAATAAATATATTTCATTAAAAGCTGCATTTAATATTGAAAGTAAAGCTGAAGGCTTAATTCCTCACTCTTCGGAAAAAGACAGATTAAAACTACTCTCTAAACTTCTAAAAAATGAATAAAACACAGAGAGAAAAAATGCGCTTGGATATCTCAAGAAAACTAAAAAGTTTTGGTAAAACTCTTTTAGATGGTGGTTTAATTAGAGATGTTAAAAAGTTTGATGAAGCAGCAAATAATTGCTTATCCACACTTCCAATAGTAAAAGGTATCGATGTAAATTATGCCAATTCTTGGGGTTATGAAATTTCTGATTTACAAATTCTATTTTCACCAGAAGATATTGAAGCTCAAATATTTCCATTAAAATCTAGTTTAACTTCAATAAGTATTACTTCAAAAGTTATAGGTAAGTTTTTAAGAGAAGATTATGCGGAAGATCCTTTAATACATGTTGAGTTCAATCTAGTGGTTAAAGGGGTAAGTAATGAAAGAGTTCCTTTGATTGCAAGTTGGCATCTAGATAGACATCCTGATAATAGCAAATCAAAGTCTGCTCATCCAGTTTATCATTTTCAGTATGGAGGTCATAAGTTAGTTGTACCTAACGATAATTTTGGAAGTCAATTTGTTTTAGACATGCCACGGATTATGCATCCGCCATTAGAAATAATTTTAGGTGTAGATTTTGTACTCTCTAATTTTTTTGGAGAAAAAAGGGAACTGTTATGTTGTGATAATAGACCTTATGTTTTATCTGTCTCAAAGTTACAAGATTTAATTTGGCGGCCATATGTTTATTCAGTAGCAAGACATTGGCAACCCTATCAAAACGAGGATTCAAGATTTAGTTGGAATTGTAATGAAATTTATCCTCAATTATTGAAATCTAATTAATGTCTAATATACATATTTTTAATTTTTTGAAAAGCTATTCGTCTATCCCTTTTGAGATAGACAGGCTTATTGTTTCTAGTTTTTTAAGAATTAATGAGATACATATTGAAAATAATTTGCTCTTAAAGAAGTATAATATTGAAAATGATGATTTAGATTTTAAAAGACTAAATGCATTTATTAATTTAATTAAAAAAGAAAAGAAAACAGTTTCCTTTGAAGATTTAATTCTCTTGTTTGAGTTTGTCGTTTCACCTGCCGATAAAGAAGTAAATGGAGCTGTGTATACACCGAAAAATATTAGAGAATTTATTATTAATGACAGCACTAAAAATAATAATTTAGATAATACTGTATGTGATGTAGCATGCGGTTGTGGGGGATTTTTATATGAATATGCAATATATTTAAATAAAAAGGGAAAAAAAATAAAAGACATTATTGAACAAAATTTGTTTGGGATTGATATAGCAGATTATAGCATAGAAAGAACTAAATTATTATTATCTCTTTTAGCTATTACTAATAATGAAGATGAAATAGAATTTAAATTCAATTTGTTTCTTGGCAACTCATTAGATTTTGATTGGTTCGACAAATCTAGTATAATAAAAAATAATGGAGGTTTTGATTATATATATAGTAATCCACCATATGTAGGCTCTACAAATCTAGATTTGGAAACGAAAGAACTTATAAAAAATTGGTACGTGTCGTCGTCTGGTAAATTGGACTTATACATTCCTTTTTTTGAAATAGGTCTAAAATGGTTGAAAACAGGTGGAGTATTGGGTTATATTACAGTAAATAATTTTTATAGAAGTTTAAATGGTAGAGCATTAAGACGGTATTTTTCTAAAAATAAATTCAAATTCAAGTTTATTGATTTTGGAGGTGAGCAAATTTTTAAAGGACGAAACACCTATACTTGTATATGCGAAATAACTAAAGAGTCTGGTAATATACATTATACCAATTCTACTAGTAAAAATTTAAATAATATAGTAGAATCAGATTTTGTTAATATAGACTATAGTTCTTTAGATGATTTTAATGGCTGGCAACTCGATGATGTTAGTAGTCAATTAAATATTCTGCGTTTAGAAAATAGTGGTTCAAAATTGATAGATCTATTTGAAATTAGAAATGGCTTTGCTACTTTAAGGAATAAGATATATTTATTCAATCCTACTGATGAAGATGATGAGTTCTATTATTTTATTAGTAATTCAAAAACTATACAGATTGAAAGGGATATTTGTAGAGATGCTATTAAACCGAACATAATTAAAATAGAATCAGATGTGATAGATTTTAATGAAAAACTTATTTTTCCTTACAAAGTAATTAATGAAAATCAAGATGATTTATTTCAAAATAATCATAGACGACTAGTTAGACTTATTCCTGAAAAAGAGTTTAGGGCTAATTACCCATTTGCATATTCTTATCTTGAATCACAAAAGACTGAACTTTCAAAACGGGACAAAGGAAATAGAACTTATGAAAAATGGTATGCTTTTGGTCGCAGTCAAGCTTTAAGTATTAGAGGCAAAAAGTTACTTTTTCCTTACATTTCTAATAACCCATATTTTGTTTATACTTCTAATGAGGATTTATTATTTTATAATGGCTATGCTTTAGTTTCTGATTCTGAAGATGATTTAAAATTTATTCAGAAAATATTAAAAACTGATGTTTTTTGGTATTACATTAAACACACTAGTAAACCATATTCGGGTAATTACTTTGCATTAGCAAAAAATTACGTAAAAAATTTTAGTATACCTCCATTTTCTAATTCTGAAAGGAGATCCTTTATGAATCTAAAAAGAAAAAGCTCTATAAACAAGATGTTACTTAATAAATATAATATTACTGATATTGAGTTAAATGACTAGCTCAATTATTAAAATAAAGTTTATAAAATTAGCTCTTTTCTTTTCTTATTGAATCTAATTCTTCTAGTCGAATCTTCATTTTAACTTCTTGCTTTTTTTCAAGCTTATCCTTATCAATAATTGAATCTAAGACTATTTCAACTACACTCCTATTATATTCAGATAACCCATTTATCATTTCTAACTTCTGGGCTATTGATTTATCTGATACTTCTCTTGACTGAAACAGATCGACAAAATCAACTCCAATTGCGGAGGCTATTCTCTCTACTGTATCAATAGATGGAGTCACTTTCATATTCTCTATTCTATTGTAAGTAGAAGCCATCATACCGCTCCCATCTGCAACTGCTTGCTGACTAAGACTCTTTTCTTTTCGCAAAGACTTGAGGTTTTTCGAAAATTGTTTTTGTATTTCGCTCATCTTCTATAGATTTAATTCAAATCTAATCAATTTATACATTATTTAGCAATAAACACACTAATAAATTTGTTTTATTGTGTTATTTAGCATATTTTTAAATATAATTATGCTTAATAAATCAAATAACATACAATCGGAGCTTATAAGGTCTTCAGAACTAAAAAAAGTTCTAAAGTCAAAACTACTCTTTTTTGCATTAATTGAATATGAACGCTACCTAATATCTTCAAATGTTAAACGCAGTAATATATACTAGAGTATCTACAGATGAGCAAGCCAACAAAGGCTTTAGTTTGCCTCATCAAAAAAGTGTATTGGAATTATATTGCCAACATAAAGAAATCAATATATTACGTCATTTTAAAGAAGACTTCTCTGCAAAGAATTTTGACCGTCCAGCTTTTAATGAATTAACTTCTTATATTAAAGCCAATAGAAAAACTGTCGATTGTCTTCTATTCACTCGTTGGGATCGATTTAGTAGAAATCAAGAAGAAGCCTACCGTGTTATTCGTGAATTTAAAAACTTAGGTATTGACGTCAACGCTATTGAACAGCCTTTAGATTTATCTCAACCTGATTCTAAGGTCATGCTTGCTGTATATTTGGTTATACCTGAAGTTGAAAATGACAAGAATAGTATTAGAACAAAGGAAGGCTTGCGTAGAGCGATGAAAGAAGGTTGCTTTGTAGGATATGCACCATTTGGATACATAAACCATAGAAATGCAGAAGGGAAGGCTACGTTAGCTTTTAATGACGATGTTGCTCCAATTATTAGAAAGGCGATTTTAGATTACTCGAAAGGAGTACTTTCCGCCGAAGAAGTAAGGAGGAAATATTACAACAGAGGTTTAAAAATCACGAAACAGACGATGCTTAATCTTTTAAAAAATCCTGTATACTGCGGAAAAATATTAATCAAAGAATGGAAAAAGGAAGACGCTATTATCGTTAACGGACTCCATCCACCTATTATTGATGAAGATACTTTTAATAAAGTACAGCATATTATAACAGGAAAGCATAAATCTAAGATTCATAAATTTTCTGAAATTGATGAAAGATTACCTCTTAGAGGGTATTTAAAATGTAAAAAATGTGGAAGAGCAATGACAGGCAGTGCTTCAAGAGGTGGAAGCGGTACTCGTCACTTCTATTACCATTGCCACCCAAAATGTAAGGAACGCTTTAGGGCTGATGATGCAAATATTCTTTTTGAAAAAGTTTTAGCAGAATTTGTTATCAAGCAAGATGTCTTAGAACTATATAATAAAGATACTTGATGAGACTTTTAGTGGAGAACAAAAATCCAGAAATCTACGTATTAGACAAATAAAGATAGATCTAAACAAGTTGAACACTCGAATGGAATCTATTGAAGATAAATTTTTCGACGATGTGATAGATGCTTCTACTTATAATAATATGAAAGGGAAGACTCAGAAAAAAATCAATAACCTCAACCTTGAATTACAGAACATCAAAAGCTTAAAAAAAGATATTGAGGAATATTTGAAGCTCGGTATATCATTCCTTCATGGCATTGATAAACTCTATAAAACTTCGCCAGCCAACATCAAAAAAAAGATTATTGGTTCGATATTCCCTGAAAAACTCGTTTTTTTTAAAAACAGTTATCGAACGGAATATTTGGATTCCTTCATAGCTCTAATCCTTAGTAAACATAAGCCTTTCAAGAGATTGAAAATAAAAACTCCCCATCAAAATGATGGGGAGTCAAAGAAAGCTCCTCCTCTTAGGCTCGAACTAAGGACCCTCTGATTAACAGTCAGATGCTCTAACCAACTGAGCTAAGGAGGAGTGTTTTTCGCTGTTGCGAGCGCAAATATAATTTGTTTTTTATATTCTGCAAAACAATTTTTAATTTTTTAATTAAAAATCGCTTTAAAAATATCGTTTCCGTTGGCGAACAGCACTAATGCAATTAAAATAAAGAATCCTACAGTTTGTGCATACTCCATAAATTTATCGCTTGGCTTACGTCCAGAAACCATTTCGTATAGTAAAAACATAACGTGTCCTCCATCTAAAGCAGGAATTGGTAATAAGTTTAATACGCCTAACATAATAGATAAAAATGCTGTAATGCCCCAAAAAGCTTGCCAGCTCCAGGTATCTGGAAAGATATCGAAAATAGCTTTAAATCCTCCAACTCCTTTATATGCACCTGTACTTGGACTAAAAATTAATTTTAACTGCCCAAAATAAGAGCCTATTTGGGTTGTAAATTTGTTGTACCCAACACCAAAACTTTCTCCAAAAGTGTATTCTTTCCTAACAATATCAAAATAGCCCATTGCAGCGATATCATTCATAGACACACCACCCTGATAAATGCCTAAACTTCCGTCTTTACTTATTTTTAAACTTCTAACAATTGTATCATTGTCTCTAATAAATTTAGCGGTAGCGGTTTCTCCTTTTAATGTGCTTGCTATAGTTGTAACTTGATCTATATACTTTACATCCTGTCCGTTTATTGAAGTTAAAAAATCGCCTCTCTTTAAATCTACAGATTTGTTTAGCGAGGTGTCTGTAACTTGAGCGACAATAAAAGGTCTTCTTAACTCGAATAAGCTTCTGTTTTTACTAGAAGACAATTGCCCTAAAAAATCTTCTGGCAGCTCAATCGTTTTCTCTACACCATCTCTGGAAATTGTTACCGTTTCTGCACCAATTATGTTCGCTCTTATATCAGATTCGTTTATAATTTTAGCATCACCAACTTTTACAATATCATCTCCCGTTCTAAAACCTAAATCGGTTAATAATGGGTTTTCAATAAGGTATCCATCTTTAATGCTTTTTGCAGAAATATCAGCATCTCCATATGCAAAAGAAGCCAGAATGTAAATGACTAAAGCCAACACGAAATTAACAAAAACACCACCAAGCATAATAATTAAACGCTGCCATGCTGGTTTCGACCTAAATTCCCATGGCTTAGGCTCTTCGGCCATGGCTTCGGTATCCATGCTTTCATCAATCATTCCAGCAATTTTTACGTAACCACCAAGTGGTAACCAACCAATACCGTAAACTGTTTCGCCTATTTTCTTTTTAAAGAGCGAAAATTTTACATCAAAGAATAAGTAAAACTTCTCTACTCTCGTTTTAAATAGTTTTGCCGGAATAAAATGTCCAAGCTCGTGAAGTATAATTAATAGTGAAAGACTCAGTAAAAACTGAGATATTTTTATAATAAATTCCATTTATTTTATCTGTTCAATTTTATAACGCCCAAAAGTAAGTATTTAGACTTAGTTTAAAAAGCTAATATTACATTGCTTTGGCTTTTAACAGCAATTTATGAGCCAAAAAAATGGTTTAGCAACCGTTTGCATTGTATTTTTGCAAAATTAAATCTCAAATCCTCTATTATGCTTTCGTTTTTTAAAGATTATAAAAAATTTGCCATAGGGTTTTTTATCCTCTCAGCAGTTATAATTGTAATAATCTATAATATTTTAAACGTCGAAAAACCCTTACCAATCTGGAATCCGGAAAGTATCGATACAAGCTTGGTAGACAGTACGATTCAGCATGTAAGGAAATACCATAAAATTGCAGATTTTAGCTTAACCAACCAAAACGGAAAAACCATTACCCAAAACGATTATAAGAACAAAATCTATGTGGCAGATTTCTTTTTTACAACGTGCCAGACTATATGTCCGATTATGACGGACCATATGCGCGAGATACAAAAAGAAATTATTAATGATGACGACATTATGTTACTGTCTCACTCGGTAACACCTGAAATAGATAGTGTGGCACAGCTAAAAAAATATGCCAGATTAAAAGGTGTAAATGATACAAAATGGAACTTAGTTACAGGTGATAAAAAACAAATTTACGAGTTGGCAAGAAAAAGCTATTTAGCTGTTAAAACCACTGGGAATGGTGACCAATACGACATGATTCACACAGAAAATTTTATGCTCATAGATAAGAAACGGCAAATTCGCGGTTATTACGATGGTACAGATCCTGAAGCTATTTCTCAGCTTCTTGACGACATAAAAAAATTAAAAAGAATGGAAAAATAAACCTTTATTGGACTACAATTTTTTAGGCTTATATTTTTCTCTTACTTTTGCTTCTTTAAAATCAATCTAAATAAGCTTGCAACATACAATAGCACATTTAAAACGCGGTGAAAAAGCTGTAATTACTGATGTTTCTTCAGAATTAATCCCATTAAAACTTTTAGAAATGGGTTGCCTTCCTGGTAATTTTGTAGAATTACTTCAAGTTGCACCATTTTCAGATCCTATGTATTTAAATATTAATGGCTCCCATTTAGCCATTAGAAAAGAAACAGCTATTCATATTTTAATTAATAAAATAGATGAGTAAGCAAATTAACGTTGCATTAATAGGAAATCCCAACACAGGAAAAACCTCTGTCTTTAATGCCCTAACAGGTTTAAATCAGCAGGTTGGTAATTACCCAGGAATTACGGTTGAGAAAAAAGAAGGCATCTGTAAATTACCCAGAGGCGTTAAAGCCCATATTATAGATTTGCCTGGTACGTATAGCTTAAACGCATCATCGTTAGATGAAAACGTGGTTATAGAACTCCTGCTAAACCGAAATGATAAAGATTTCCCAGATGTTGCTGTTGTTGTTAGTGATGTCGAAAACCTAAAACGCAACCTTTTACTTTTTACACAAATTAAAGACCTTGAAATCCCGTGTTTGTTAGTTATTAATATGGCAGACAGAATGCGTAGAAAAGGGATTTCGTTAGATATTGAATATTTAGAACAGCAATTAGAAACTAAAATCGCTGTTATTAGTACGCGTAAAAATGAAGGTATAGACAATCTAAAACACCAAATTACTAATTACAAAGAGCTGTCTGTTAAACCGTGTTTAAATGCATCAGAAATTGATGTTGAATATTTTAACCGCCTTCGCAAGGCATTTCCAAATCAGTTATTATATAAGCTGTGGCTTGTAATTACGCAAGATGTTAACTTTGGTAAAACAGACAGAAAGGAACTTGATGCCATTACCAGTTTTAAAACAAAATCTAAAAGCGACCTTAAAAGACTTCAGCAAAAAGAAACCATAAAGCGCTATCAGTTTATTAATAATGTCCTTAAAATAGGGCAAACTATAGATGTGTCTCAAGCTAAAGATTTACGCACAAAACTCGACCGTATATTAACGCACAAGGTTTGGGGATATCTTATCTTTTTTCTTATCCTTTTAACCATTTTCCAGGCTATTTACGATTGGTCAAGTGTACCCATGGACTGGATAGACTCTGCTTTTGCATCGCTAAGCAATTGGGTTAAAGCAACATTTCCAGGAGGAGGGAAAGTAACCGATTTAATTGCTGAAGGAATTATTTCCGGGTTGGGTGGTATTGTTATTTTTATTCCACAAATTGCCTTCTTATTCCTATTTATAGCAGTGCTTGAGGAAAGTGGTTACATGAGTCGTGTTGTATTTTTAATGGACAGAGTGATGCGTCGTTTTGGCTTGAGTGGTAAAAGTATTGTGCCTTTAATTTCTGGAACCGCTTGTGCTATTCCGGCAATAATGGCGACACGAAACATTGAAAGTTGGAAAGAGCGGTTAATCACGATTTTAGTGACACCTTTTACCACCTGCTCTGCACGATTACCTGTGTATTTAATTATTATTTCCCTGGTTATTCCAGAAGGTCGAATATTTGGTTTAAGCTATCAGGCACTAACATTAATGTTGCTTTACTTAATTGGTTTTGGCGCCGCAGTTGGCTCTGCCTGGTTATTAAATAAAATTCTAAACATTAAAAGCAGAACCTTTTTTGTAGTAGAAATGCCTAACTATAAAGTGCCTCTTCTTAAAAATGTTGCTTTAACTGTTTTAGAAAAAACGAAAGCCTTTGTTTTTGGTGCAGGTAAGATTATTTTAGCTATTTCGATTGTACTTTGGGTATTGGCATCGTATGGTCCTGGTGAACAGTTTAACAATGCCGAAAGTATTGTTACAGAACAATTTGCCAACGATAATTTAAATAGCGATGAATTAGAACAAAAAATAGCATCACATAAATTAGAACATTCCTTTATTGGTATAACAGGAAGAGCTATAGAACCTGCTATTAGACCTTTGGGTTACGACTGGAAAATTGGCATCGCCATTGTAAGTTCTTTCGCTGCTCGAGAGGTCTTTGTGGGCACGCTTGCAACAATTTATAGTGTTGGTAGTGATGACGAAGAAACCATTAAAAACCGAATGGCTGGTGAGGTTAACCCAATTCTTGGTGGTCCATTATTTAATTTTGCTTCGGGTATATCGTTGTTATTGTTTTATGCTTTTGCAATGCAGTGTATGAGTACTTTAGCCATTGTAAAAAAGGAAACTAATAGCTGGAAATGGCCCGTATATCAATTCGTTATTATGACGGCAATTGCGTATATTGTAGCATTATTAGCCTATCAATTTTTAAAGTAATGAATAGCATATTTCAAAATATAATTGTCTTTACAATCTTAGGGTTTGCTCTGTTTTATTTGGCTAAAAAATTCTTTTGGAAAAAGAAATCGGATAAAGCATGTGGTACAGACGATTGTGGTTGTCATTAAATATCACTCTCTAACATCTAACATGATGTAATAATCTTCGGCTTTAATTTTATTTCTATACTCTGGATATGGTGCTATATTAATACCTGAAATTTTAAGTGATTCTGAAGTAAATAAATTTCCTATTAAATTTTGAAGCTTACTTGTAGGCGAAAAAGTAATGCGTTTCTGTTCTAACTTTGTACCATTTTTAAATACATCTACTAAAACAACGGCTTCACCAGCCCAAACACATTGTACGCCTTTTGGACAACGAGAATCAGACTCTACGGCTACAAATTTAAATTCTAAATCCTCTACTTGTATTGCCTTACCATACATTAATTTTGAAATAATCTTTGGAGTTTCAGCTTTAACGTTAGTAGAATCTTGGGCTAAGCCACTTATTGCAAATAATAAAGTAACTGCTATTAATACGTGTTTCATTTTTTAAATAAATTAAATCTTAGACTTTAAATATAACTTAAATCGTACCAAAATCAATTTTTTTAAAAATTTTAGTTACATTTGATTGTATTTTAAGCATACTTAAATATTAATTAAAGTAATTCTAAATGTCTGTAGCTATAGAGAATTTTGTAAAAGCCATTTACAAAAATGATAATAACAGTGCGAATGATACCAAACCTGGTAACATTGCAAAAAAATTAGGTATTTCTAATGCGGCAGCAACAGATATGGCTAAAAAACTGGCTGCAAAAGATTTGCTCAATTACGAAAAATACCAAGCCTTACAACTCACAGAAAAAGGAGAGAAAATGGCTTTAAATGTTATTAGAAAACATAGGCTTTGGGAAGCATTTTTGTACAAAACGTTTAACATGTCATTACATGAAATTCATCGTGAGGCAGAGTTTTTAGAACATGAAACTTCAGATTTTTTAGCCGAAAAAATAAGTGAGTATTTGGGAAACCCAAAGTTCGATCCTCATGGTGATCCTATTCCAAATATGAATGGAGAAATTACAACTGTAGACACTTCAATTTCATTATTTAATGCTGTTGAAGGCAAAAAATATGTTATTTCAAGACTTATGAGTGATGAAGAAGAATTCTTCGATTTTTGTGCGCAAAACGGCTTAAAATATGGAAATACGGTCTTGATAACCAAGCAATTTAGTAAAAACGAAATGACTCAAATTTTAATTAATAACAACACCATTCTTTTGAATAAAGATTTTACAAACATCATTTATGTTAATGACCTCAACTAAACATTTTAAAGCGATTACCGCTCCATTTTTATTTTTCGCTGCCTTTTTGTGCGGTGCTCAAGAGAACACTACTTTGGATGCCTTAGTTACAGACAGACCAGATGCAACCGAATCGCCAACAGCTATGCCAAATGGATTTTTGCAAGTAGAAACTGGTGCTTTTTACGAAAGTTTTGAAGACAACAATTTTAAAACTGAAGATTTTACCTATAACACAATGCTTGTTCGATATGGATTATTAAACAACTTAGAATTACGTCTTGGATATAATTATACAAATAGTAAAACAAAATTTAATGGCAACGAAATTACATCTTTTAATAGTTTTTCGCCATTGCTCTTAGGTTTTAAAACAACTATAGCTCAAGAAAATGGCGCTATGCCAGAAATTGGTTTTTTAGGACATTTAAATTTACCATTCTCGGTAAAAAAAGAAATAAGACCCGAAACCACAGGTGTTGATTTTAGGTTCTCATTTGCACATACGCTTAGTGAAAAATCAAGTTTATCCTATAATTTAGGGGCTATTTGGGAAAACGACAATCCGGAAGCTGCCTACCTCTACACTATTGCATATGGGTATAGTATAAACCAGAAGTTTGGAGCATATTTAGAATTGTATGGTGATTTTCCAGAAAACAACAAAGCAAACCATCTTTGGGATGCTGGCCTTACTTATTTACTAACTAATAATTTTCAACTAGATGCTACTGTAGGTTCGAGCATAACAGATGGTCAGGACATTTTAATAAGTGCGGGATTTAGTTTTAGAATCCCTAAATAGAAAAGCATTTGTATAACTCATTAAACGAAAGTTGAAAGATTTTGAGAAATAAATAATTAAAAAACACCCTATTGCGGATTAAATAAAATGAAAAAAACACTACTCCTATTAGCCATTATAACCTCATCATTAAGTTGTAAAGACGACGCAAAACCGGATAATAATAAATTAAATATTGTCACCACTACTACCATGATAACCGACTTGGTAGAAAACATTGGTGGTGGTTTAGTCAATGTGCAAGGTTTAATGGGAAGCGGTGTCGATCCGCATTTATATAAAGCCAGCGAAGGTGATGTAACCAAGTTGGTAAATGCAGATGTTATTTTTTATAACGGACTCCATTTAGAAGGAAAACTTGTAGAAGTTTTTGAAAAAATGGGTAGTAAAACAAAGACACCAATAGAGCTTGGTGCGAGTTTAGATAAATCACAATTAATAGGCTCAGATTATTTTGCTTCTAATTACGATCCGCACGTGTGGTTTAACATCGCATTTTTTAAGGCATTTGCCAATAAAGTAACCAAAGTATTATCTGAAAAAAATCCAGAAAACGCAATGGCATTTCGTGAAAACGAAAAACTATACCTTAAAAAATTAAGCGATTTACAAACTAAAATAGAAGAAACTATAGAGACACTTCCAAAGGAGAAAAGAATACTCGTTACTGCTCACGATGCCTTTAACTACTTTGGCAAAAATTACGGTTTTAATGTTGTTGGGTTACAAGGCTTAAGTACTGCTACAGAAGCTGGTGTGCAAGATGTACAAAAATTAGCTACTTTTATTATCGATAACAAAGTAAAAGCCATTTTTGTAGAAAGTTCTGTACCAAAACGTACCATTGAAGCATTGCAAGCTGCAGTAAAATCCAAAGGTCATGATGTAATTATTGGTGGTACTTTATATTCCGATGCTTTAGGAAACAAGGGAACTCTTGAAGGCACTTACATTGGAATGTTTGAATATAATGTGAACACTATTGTAAATGCGCTTAAGTAAGTTACATTCCTGCGAGGTCAGGAATCTCATGATTTTTTAGATATGAAATGAAAAATAAAAAAGACGAAAATATAAAAAACAGTAATTCTAATAACGAGACTTCTGCCGTAGAAAGGGTGCTGGCCGTAAAAGTAGACGATTTAACCGTTGCTTACAATTACAAACCTGTGCTATGGGATATCGATTTAGAAATTCCGGAAGGTGTTTTAATGGCTATTGTTGGTCCTAATGGTGCAGGAAAATCGACGCTTATAAAATCTATTTTAGGCATATTAAAACCTATTGCAGGAAGTGTGGCCATCTATGGCAAACCATATACTAAACAGCGTCAATTAGTAGCTTATGTTCCGCAAAAAGGAAGTGTGGATTGGGATTTCCCAACCACAGCTTTAGATGTTGTAATGATGGGAACTTACGGAAGTTTAGGCTGGATTAAAAGACCAAGGCAAAAAGAGAAAAAAGCAGCTTTAGAGGCTTTAGAAAAAGTTGGTATGCTGGCCTTTAAAGGAAGACAAATTAGTCAGCTCTCTGGCGGACAGCAACAACGTATTTTCTTAGCACGCGCGTTAGTACAAAACGCCTCCATATATTTTATGGATGAACCTTTTCAAGGTGTTGATGCTACCACCGAAATTGCCATTATTAACATATTGAAAGAATTACGTAAGGCAGGCAAAACGTTAGTTGTCGTGCATCATGATTTACAAACCGTACCAGAATATTTTGATTGGGTAACCTTTTTAAATGTAAAGAAAATTGCTACAGGTCCAGTTAAAGATATTTTTAATGATGATAATTTAACAAAGACTTACGGTATTAATTACAAAGTAAGTATACAGGAATAATCAATTCCTGCGAAGGCAGGAATCTCATGAATTGAAATTATAAATAACAAATATTGCGAAAACAGGATGAGATTCCTGCCTTCGCAGGAATTATGGACATAACAGAATATTTTCAACTAGTCTTTACAGACTACACACTAAGAACCATAACGTTGGGAACAGCTATTTTAGGAGCTGTAACAGGAATGTTGGGTAGTTTTGCTGTGCTTAGAAAACAAAGCTTGTTAGGTGATGCTATTTCTCACGCAGCCTTACCAGGCATAGCGATTGCCTTTTTAATTACAGGTACAAAAGATACCAACATTTTACTTTTAGGTGCTTTAGTAAGTGGCTTAATTGGTACCTTTTGGATTCGTGGTATTGTGAGAAAAACGCATTTAAAAAGTGACACGGCTTTAGGTTTAATTTTGTCCTTATTTTTTGGTTTTGGTATGCTTTTGTTAACCTTTATACAAAAACAACCTAAAGCTAACCAAGCAGGATTAGACAAGTATTTATTTGGGCAAGCAGCAACATTGGTAGAAAGCGATGTATGGTTGATGGCAACGGTTACAGGTTTATGCTTATTGGTTTTATTATTGTTCTGGAAAGAATTTAAAATTTTATTATTTGATGCCGACTATACCAAAACGTTAGGTTTTAATACTAATATTATTGATATTTTAATTACAAGTTTTATAGTTTTAGCCATTGTTTTAGGACTTCAAACGGTTGGCGTGGTCTTAATGAGTGCCATGCTTTTAGCACCAGCTGCTGCTGCAAGACAATGGACTAACAGTTTAGCTACCATGGTATTTTTGGCTGCTGTTTTTGGAGCGTTTTCGGGCGTTTTTGGCACAGCAATCAGTGCAAGCCAGACCAATTTATCTACAGGACCAGTTATTGTGTTGGTGGCTTCGGTTTTTGTTTTCTTTTCATTTGTGTTTTCTCCAAGTCGAGGTTTGCTGTTTAAACAAATACGGTTTATAAAAAACAGACGCGATTTAGAACTTCACAAGACCTTAGCATTTATGCATCATATTGCTGAAACGCACGACAATATTTCGCATCCTCATTCCATTAAATTATTAAATAATTTTCAAGGTTATACGCGATCAACGCTTCAAAAATTAGTAGAGAAAGATTACGTAAAACTTGAAGGCAACCTATGGAGTTTAACCGAAACTGGGTTTAATACTGCTGCCAATTTATACAACAAACAATCTACAAAAGATGAATAGCGCTCAAATTGAAATACAGCTTATTGCCAGTTTAGTAGCCATTGCTTGTGCTATTCCAGGCACATTTTTAGTACTCAGGAAAATGGCTATGATTAGTGATGCCATTAGCCATTCTATTTTACCAGGAATAGTTATTGGTTTTTTTATAACACAAGACCTCAACTCACCTTTACTTATTCTGTTAGCGGCATTTACAGGTATAATAACTGTGGTTTTAGTAGAATACATACAAAAAACCGGACTTGTAAAGGAGGATACAGCTATTGGTTTAGTGTTCCCTGCACTATTTAGTATTGGAGTTATTTTAATCGCTAAAAATGCTAATGACGTTCATTTAGACGTAGATGCTGTGTTGTTGGGTGAATTAGCCTTTGCTCCTTTCGACAGATTATTAATCTCTGGAATTGATATTGGTCCAAAATCATTATGGATTATTGGTATTATCGTACTAATAACCATCTCGCTGTTAATTGCTTTTTTTAAGGAATTAAAAGTTAGCACCTTTGATGCAGAATTAGCAGCTTCGCTTGGTTTTTCACCGGCAATTATTCATTATGGATTAATGAGTGTGGCTTCAGTAACAACCGTTGGTGCTTTTGATGCTGTAGGAGCAATTTTAGTGGTTGCTTTAATGATTGCACCTGCGGCAACTGCCTATTTATTAACAACCAATTTAAAGAAAATGTTAGCTTTAGCTATTGGTTTTGGTGTGTTAAGCGCTATTTCCGGGTATTGGTTTGCGCACTGGCTCGACGCCTCTATTGCTGGTTCTATTACGACCATGCTTGGTTTATTGTTTTTAATCGTGTATTTATTTGCACCAAGTAAAGGGGTAATTGCAGTATTGTATAGAGAAAAACAACAGCGCACCGAAGTATCATTAATTACGTTTTTACTGCATTTAAAAAATCATACTGAAGAAAATGAACGCCATGTTAACCATTTACGCGAGCACATAAACTGGCAAAAAATAAGAGCTAAAACGGTTTTAGAATTGGCACTGAAAAATAACATGATTGAGGTGAATAATAACATTGTTTCTTTAACCAAAAAAGGTGATACTTTTACCATTAAAGCCATTGATTATATAATTACTAATCGCGATGCACAGATAGAAGACATGAAAGATGATTTCTTTTTGTTTCGTGGTTAATTTTTAACATATTTATTATAGAATTCTGTCAAAACTTTTTCTAAACCTTCACCATAATTAAATCCTATAGACTCTTTTGAAACGACATCTTTTTCTCTTAATTTTCCTTCACAGATAAAATCATCTATATCTTTTTCGTATACTGTTTCACCTCTTTGGTAAATGTGTCTTATTACTACATCTATGCGATAGTCTGTAATTCTATTTTCTCCTTGAATATACAAATAGCCCATTTGCTTTTCATGTGGAAATCCATAGGTTTCTACTATAGTAACAAATTCTTTTGAAATTTCTGAAGCCTCTGCGATAAGTTCTTCTAAAGTAGTTTTAATTCTTGCTTCTCTGTGTGCATGATATCTATTTAAATTAAAATCTTTGTCCTTTAAAATTAATGCAATCCATTTTTCTCTAAGCTCTATATTATAATTTACGTTATGATAAGATGAAAAACTTTTAAAATTAGTTTTAAAATCTTTATACCAACTCATTTTATAAAGTTTTGTAAAATATCTTATTGGCACACCTCCTTTTGCAAGTTTAATAGAAATTTCTTTAGCCCAAATTTCATCATTGGTTTTTTGCGCAACTAACAAGGCATTACCTAAATCTTGACCTAGAGGAAAGTCTACTCCAGAAAAAGCATTCTTGAAAGTCGAATTTGCTAATTTATATTCTTTTTTCTCAGATTGTTTTTTTGCTAATTTTATTAAACCATAATATTCTTCATAATTACATTCTTGTGCAGAAACATTAAAAGTGAATGAAATAAATAAAAAATATAAAATGGTTTTCATGATAAATTTATTTCTGATTTATAGAATTGCCACTTCCGAAATTTCGGAAGAAAAAAAAGCGCCTCGCAATGACGTATTCGAATGTGTAACTGCTTCAGATAACTAATTGGACTGCCAACTGAAGACTGATTACTGCTAACTAAAATTTAAAACCCACGTTCCTTCTGCAACTGCTCGTAAGCTTTTTGTACTTGTTTAAACTTATCTTCTGCTCCTTTTTTATGTTCGTCACCTAAGTGTTCAACTTTATCTGGATGGTATTTTTTAGCCATATTACGATAAGCTTTCTTAATCTCATCTACAGTTGCAGATTTGTTAATTTCTAAAATTTTATAGGCATTATCACGACTGTTATAAAACATAGCTTTTATACTATTATAATCGCGAGAGCTTATACCAAGATAACCAGCAATGGTGTATATCTGGCGTTCTTCGTCTTCGGTTACCATGTTGTCTGCTTTGGCAATACCAAAAAGAAAATGCATGAGTTGTAAACGCGATGCGTGATCCATCATTTGCTGAATTTGCATACATACACGGCGTAATGGTACAGTTTGCTGGCTCACCTTTTTAAATAATGCAAAAGCTTTATTGGCTCTGTCTTTACCATACATGCTTACAAATTGCTGGCGTACATAATCAAGTTCTCGCTGGTCTTGCTTACCATCGGCTTTTATTACTACAGATGCTAATATGAGTAAACTCACCTCAAAATCGCCCGAGGTGGTTTGCGCACGACGTTGCTGTTGTGTTCTGTAATCTGGTCGTGTTCTATAATTAGGTTGACGTTGTCTGCCTTGTGTTTTTGGCTCGCCTTGTCCTAAGAAAAAATCGCCTTTTCCAGAGGCAAAAACATCGCCTAAACTCCCTAATGCTAAACCTATTATTGCGCCAATTGGTCCGCCAAAAGACCATCCTAATGTAGCACCAATCCATTTTAATCCGCTCATGTATTTCTTTTGTTTTTAAGAATTGTAAATATAATACTTTGTTAGTTGTTATTTGGTGTGTTTTGTTACGACGCTTAACTGTAAGTGCGTTAAGGATGGAACGAGATGTTTGAGCTCCTCACAGAGAGCGAGTAGTGACAGCCTGACCTTATGGCACTCAAATGACATAAGGTAACGCCCAAAACAACTTTAGCACAAAAATTGATTAACTTTGCATAAGCGAAATAATAATATAAAATTTAGAAGATATGTATCCAGCAGAATTAGTAAAACCTATGAGCGAAGATTTAACAAACGCAGGTTTTGAGGCCTTACATACTGCAGAGGCAGTTGATGAGGCTATAAAAAAAGAAGGTACAACGTTAGTAGTTGTAAACTCTGTATGTGGTTGTGCAGCGGCAAACGCGCGTCCAGGTGCAAAAATGAGTTTAAAGAATGATAAAAAACCAAGCAATATCGTTACTGTTTTTGCTGGTGTAGATAAAGAAGCAACTGATAGAGCTCGTGCTCATATGGTGCCTTTTCCTCCAAGTTCGCCAAGTATGGCATTATTTAAAAATGGAGAACTAGTACACATGTTAGAGCGCCATCATATTGAAGGTCGTCCAGCAGAATTAATTGCAGAAAATTTAGTAGACGCCTATAACGAGCATTGTTAGTAAAATTTAGGATTAATTATATAAAATTTATCCTGTACCAATACTAAGTATTATTAAAAAAACCACGTTTTTAAACGTGGTTTTTTTATTTTTGAAGTTATAGATTCTTGAAAAAATGAGAAAACTTTTAGCCTATCCTTTAACCTGTATTTATTTCCTGTTTTTTGGCTTAACACTACTTATCTTTCATCCTATACAATGGGTTTGTTTAAATGTATTTGGATATGAAACACATAAAAAAAGTGTGGATGCATTACAGTTTTGTTTAATGCGATGTATTAACATTTTAGCGTCCTGGCATACCTTTTACAATCCATATAAATTAGATACTTCGCAACCTGTAATAATTGTGTCTAATCACCAAAGTATGGCAGATATTCCACCGCTTATATGGTATTTTAGAAAACATCATGTAAAATTTATTAGCAAAAAAGAGTTAGGAAAAGGCATACCGAGTGTGTCTTACAATTTACGTCATGGAGGTTCTGCTTTAATAGATAGAAAAAACCCAAGACAAGCCATTGTTGCTATTAGGAAATTTGCAGATTATATAGAAACAACCAACCGTGCAGCTGTTATTTTTCCTGAAGGCACAAGAAGTCGTGATGGCAAACCAAAGCCGTTTAGAACTAAAGGGTTGGAAACATTAGTAAAATATGTGCCAAGTGCGGTTATCGTACCTGTAACAATTAACAATTCCTGGAAGACTTTACGCTATGGTAAATTCCCTATGGGCATAGGAAACCACTTAACGTTTACTGCCCATAAACCTGTTAAATTAAGCGATTTTGACACAAAAGAGTTATTATTTGATTATCTTGAAAGTACAATTAAAAATAGTGTAAAAATTTAAGATTATGTCGTTAAAAAATGTGAGATTGGAAGTCATGTCGTTTTTAGAAAAAGACATCGATTCTTTAATACAAAAATATCTAATTCCTGTAGAAACCATATGGCAACCATCGGACTTTTTACCAAATTCTGAAGGCCCTAAGTTTTTTGACGAAGTACAGGAAATTAGAGAACTCTCTAAAGAATTACCGTACGACTTTTGGGTCGTTTTGGTTGGTGATATGATTACAGAGGAGGCGCTACCAACCTACGAATCCTGGTTAATGGACGTTGAAGGTGTTGATCAAGTAGGGCAAAATGGCTGGTCTAAGTGGGTTAAACACTGGACTGCCGAAGAAAACCGTCATGGCGATGTACTTAATAAGTACCTATACCTTTCTGGTAGAGTAAACATGAAAGAAATAGAAAAAACCACACAATATCTTATTGCAGATGGTTTTGATATTGGTACAGATAGAGATCCTTATAAAAATTTCCTATATACCAGTTTTCAGGAATTAGCGACCTATGTTTCCCACAATCGTGTCGCAAAAATTGCAAAAGAAAAAGGAAATAAACAGTTGGCTAAAATGTGTAAAATTATTTCTGGAGACGAAATGCGCCATCATCATGCGTATTGCGAGTTTGTAGAACGTATTTTTAAGGTAGATCCAAGCCAGATGATGTTGGCGTTTCAATACATGATGAAACAAAAAATAACCATGCCTGCACATTTTTTAAGAGAGTCTGGAAACCAAATTAGTACTGCTTTCGAGGAATTCTCTAACACAGCACAACGTATAGGTGTTTATACTTCCTTAGATTATATAGACATCCTTGAAAAATTAATTAAACGCTGGGAGATTGAAAAAATAACTGATTTAACAGATGAAGCTGAAAAAGCGCGTGATTATTTAGTTAAATTGCCTTCAAGAATGTTACGCTTGGCAGAAAGAATGAAAATTCCTGAAAATTCATTTCAATTTAAATGGGTTGAACCTGCAAGGTTGTAAGATGAACAACATCAATTTAATTGAAGCTACAAAACAATTTGTAAAACAGGAATTAACTAATGCTGAAGGTGGCCACGATTGGTTTCACATATTACGGGTTTATAATAATACTTTACTCATTGCCAAAAACGAAGATGTAGATACCCTTGTTGTAAGTTTAGGCGCCCTGTTGCATGATATTGCCGATAGTAAATTTCATGATGGCGACGACTCTATTGGTCCAAAAAAAGCCAGAAATTTTTTATTTGAGCATAATGTAGATTCTGTGATTATTGAACATGTTGTAAAAATTATTGAAAATATTTCATTTAGTTCTAACATTGGTTCCTCTAATAGTTTTAATTCTAAAGAATTGCAGGTTGTTCAAGATGCCGACCGCTTAGACGCCCTTGGCGCAATAGGTATTGCACGTACCTTTAATTATGGCGGCTTTAAAAACAGACCGCTTTACAATCCGGATATTGCACCAAATCTTAACCTTACAAAAGCAGAATATAAAGCTTCTACTGCGCCAACAATTAATCATTTTTATGAAAAATTACTGCTTCTAAAAGATAACATGAATACTAAAACTGGTAGAAAAATTGCTGAAGAACGCCATAATTATATGGTTGGGTTTTTAAAACAGTTCTATGCCGAGTGGCATGGTGAAAAATAATTTTATTTAATAAGTAAACTGGACTCACTTCTATACTTTGAAGGACTTTTACCTGTTATTTCTTTAAAAGATTTACTAAAGTGAGAGAAGTTATTAAACCCACACTCAAAGCAAATATCGGTTATACTGCTTTTACTTTCTAATAACAGTTTGGTAGCATATACAACACGATACTCATTTACCAGTTGCGTAAATGTTTTTCCTGTTACTTTTTTAAAATAGCGACAAAAAGCAGGCACTGTCATGCTTACTTTCTCTGATATTTCGTCTAAACTAATGTGACTTTGATAGTTACTGTTTACATGCTTAAATATAATATCTATTTTAGAGCTGTCCTGAGGTTGTGTTTCGAACATAAAACCGTCTGCATGCAATAATGTGTAATCTTTAGTAACGGCAAGTAATTCTAAAATCTCCAAAAGTTTCGTGACACGTTTTAGGCCTTCATATTTTGGTAATTTTTCAATTTTAGGACCAACTATTTTTTTTATGTCTGGTTTATAGAGTATGCCTTTTTTAGCTCTTTCCAATAATTGCTTTATATTTTTCATTTCAGGCAGATCATGAAACGTATCGCCTAAAAATTCTGCTTTAAACTGGACTAAAGTCTCTTTGCCTTTAGAAGTTAATCTGTCTACAAAACCATTGTGTGGTAAATTAGAGCCAATTAAAATAAGCTGGCTATTATTAAAGTAAGATAAGTGATTACCTATATGCCTCCTTCCTTTTCCTTTATTAACATAAACCAGTTCTATTTCAGGATGAAAGTGCCAAAAAGCCTGACTACGCTTTCTTTTTTTTGTTTTTTGTACCACAAAAATAGAGCTGCCAAAGCCAGGTGTGATTTTCTCGTAAGTAGGTTTTATATTCAAGACGTGATAATTTATTATAAAACTACGATTTAAACGTTAAAATAGTTATGTTAGTTTATCTTAATTATGTGCTAAATTAACCTTTAACATTTTTTAACATATTAATATTGGTAATTTAGCGCATAAATTAGCTAAATCTGTTGTTTTCTACATGAGCCTTGTATACTAATTTTGTCCTGTAACATTAAAGCAATTAGTTATGAAAAACCCAATTAGAAACAGTATAGTATTAGTAATGTTATTTACTATGCTTACAAGCAACGCAACAGAAATTTCTTCATTAAAAAATATTGAAGATGGAAAAACAACATTGGTTTTAAACAATGTTAAGGCAGGAGAAGAATTAATTATTAAAGACTTATTTGGAGTTGTTCTCTATAGAGAATCTATTAAAGATAACGGTATCTATTCCAAATCTTTTGACTTAACAGAATTACCAGATGGAAACTACAATTTTGAATTAGATAGAGCCGTTAAAATCGAAATTATACCTTTTAAAGTAAGCTCTAAAACGGTAACATTTAATAAAGAAAGTGAAATTGTTATTTACAAACCTTTCGTTAGATTAAAGGATAATTTTATTTATATCTCTCAATTGAGCTTAAATAAAAAGCCTTTACATATTACTCTGTATTATAATGAATCCAATCAGATTTTTAATTCAATTTATACTGAAACAATAACAGATACCACGCAAATTAAAAGAATTTTAAAACTTTTGGAAGATAAAAGAGGTGCTTACAAAGTAATCTTAAAATGCGAAGGAAGAACATTCGAAAACGTAATCAGGTATTAACCATTATCTATCATGTACTAAACAAGGTAAGCAATCCTTGTTTAGTAAAAATGGGAGTATTTAAATACTCCCATTTTTTTGATTAACAACATTAAAACAATTTAAATTGTCCATTTTTATATGTTTCGTGAAGCGATGTATTTAATTGAGGCATTGCTTTATCCTTAAAATATTTATGTCTCGCAAGTTTAACCAAATCGTTAATTTGCTTGGCAATATTACCTTCTCCTCGCATTCGTGTTCCATATCTGGAGTCATTTAAACTTCCGCCATGGCAACTTTCTATCTGATGCAACACTTTTTCTGCTCTTTCTGGTAGTGTTTTTTCTATCCAATCTTTAAAAATTTCTCCAATTGCACCGTTTAATCTTACAATAGTATGCGCAATACTTAATGCTCCAGCATCAGACGCTGCCTTAGCTAATGGTAAAATCTCATGACAGTTTATTGCTGGAATAATTGGTGCTAACATAACATTTACAGGAATGTTGTTTTCGCTAAGAGCTTTCACTGTCTCTAAACGTTTTTGTATGGTTGCCGTTCTTGGCTCTAAAATACGTCTGGTTGTTTCAGATAAAGAGGTAATAGAAACATTTACACCTATTAAATTATCTTTTTGCAATGCTTTTAATAATTCTAAATCCCTAAGAATTAATGCGTTTTTAGTAATAATTGCAACTGGATGTTTATATTTTAAAAAGATTTCTAAACACTGTTTAGTAATTTCAAATTGCTTTTCGGCAGGTTGATAACAGTCTGTATTACCAGACATAACTATTGGGTGTGCCTTCCAACTTTTTTTCTTAAGCAACTGCTCAAGCAACTCTGGAGCGTTTTTTTTAATTAAAATGCGACGTTCAAAATCCAAACCAGCACTAAATCCCCAAAACTCATGACTATTTCTGGCATAACAATAAATACAACCATGTTCGCAACCTTGATACGCATTCATGGAATACGCCATACCTATATCTGGACTGGTTACTTTATTAACAATAGTTTTTGGAAATGTTTCGAGATATAAGGTTTTGTTTTTGTCTGCTTCTTCACCTTCTTTTTCACAAAACTCCAGAAAATCATTACGAATTTCATGGGATAATTCGAAAAAACGATTATTAGGGTTGCTTTGTGCACCTCGTCCTTTTATAGCTTCTTTCTTAAACATATTTGATAATATTTTGTAAAAATACAAAATATTATCATGCGTTTAATGCTATAGCAGATTTCATTATTAACAAAAAAATGAGGTTATTTACCAGGGAATTCGGCCTTACGTTTTTCTAAAAAAGCTGTTGTACCCTCTTTAAAATCCTGGGTGCCAAAGCAATTACCAAACTGTTCTATTTCACTTTTAAAACCATTAACACCGTCTTTATAGTTTGCGTTAACAGCTATTATGGCTTTACTAATTGCTATCGATGAGTTTCTCATTATTTTACTCGCAATTTTTTCGGCTAAAGGCATTAGCTCCTCTGGCGCAACGACATGGTTTACCAAACCATATGCTTTTGCTGTGTCTGCATCTATCATGCCTGCAGTCATAATCATTTCCATGGCACGACCTTTACCAACTAATTGTGGTAAACGCTGTGTGCCACCATAGCCAGGAATAACACCTAAAGATACTTCCGGCAATCCCATTTTAGCAGTTTCACTTGCCAGTCTAAAATGTGTTGCCATGGCTAATTCTAATCCACCACCAAGAGCAAAACCATTTACAGCTGCTATAACTGGAGTGCTTAGGTTTTCTACAAAATCAAATAATATTTCCTGACCTTTTGCAGCCAATTTGCCGCCATTTTCAATATTAAAATCTGCAAATTCACTAATGTCTGCGCCTGCAACAAAAGCTTTATCTCCTGTTCCTGTAATGATAATTACTTTAACATTTTTGTCTTCATCTGCTGCTTTAAAGGCTTGATGAAGCTCTTCAATAGTAGCACTATTTAAAGCATTCAATTTTGAAGGTCTATTTATGGTAATGGTTGAAATTCCATTTTGGTTGTTAGAGATAATATTTTGGTAAGTCATAAAAAACGTTTTTATTAATCTTTAGGAAAAGTTACCGTAAAGGTTGTGCCTTTATCCTTTTGTGACACAAAGGTAATTGTTCCGTTGTAAGTTTCCACAATATTTTTAACCATTCCTAAACCTAAGCCCATTCCACTGGATTTGGTGGTGAATTTTGGTTCGAAAATTTTATCGGCATTGTTTTCTAATATCCCTATTCCGTTATCTGAAACTGTGATTTTTACTGTATTATTTACTTCTGAAACATTAACAATTATTCTTGGTACCCTATCTTCTGGAATGGCCTGAATGCCATTTTTAATTAAATTTGTTACCACTCGAATTAATTGTGTCCGGTCGAATTTTGCAATAATTTTTTCTTTTTCAGTTTGAAAAGTAATATAGTCTTCGTTAAAAATATCGAGTGTTAAATCAACAATTTCAACTACGTTTAACATTTCGTTTTTTTGCGCTGGCATTTTTGCGAAATTAGAAAAGGCACTCGCAATAGAACTCATGGTATCTATTTGTTGAATGAGCGTTTTAGAATATTCATCGACTTTTTGAAGGATGTTTTCGTCTTCAGGATTGAATTTACGCTGAAAACTTTGCACACTCAATCGCATAGGCGTTAACGGATTTTTAATCTCGTGAGCAACCTGTTTTGCCATTTCTCTCCATGCTTGTTCTCGTTCGCTCGTTGCTAATTGTACTGCACTTGCTTCTAACTCATCAATCATGCTGTTGTAAGAGTCTACAAGACTTGAAATTTCTTCACTGGTATCTGAAATTACAATCTTTTCATTACGTTTTTCCAAACGCGTGGTACTCATTTTCTCACTAATGGCTTTTATAGGCTTTGTAATATATCTTGATAAGAAAAAGGCTATTGCAACTGCCATTAACATCACTATAATAGAAGCATAGCTTAGTCGAGCTAAAAGCTCGTTTAGTTCTTTAGCTAAGAAATCGTCATTTTCTAAATAAGGCAGATTGATGATTGCTAAATCCTTATATTTTGGATCTGTAATATAGCGGTAAGAGGACCTAAAGGTTTCCTCGTTTTCTTCTCGTCGCTCTTCATAACGATGTTCTGCGGTATTAGATAAGGTGTTTAAAACAACAGGATCTAAGCACTTCTCTGTAACTTCTTTTTTTAAATCCGCTTTTGATGAGATGAGCAAAGAACCTTCTAAATCGTATAAGTTTATTTGAATATTATGTACTTCTGAAACCTCATAAATTTTAGTTTTAAATATTAGCGGAACGTTTTCAGTAGTAACGGGAAATGTGGTTTCTCTAATAACAAAATCAAGGCTTCTTATAATGGCTGTTTCTTTTCTATCTAAACGCTCTCTGTGATAATCTTGGGTTTCTTCATTATACTGATAAATAGCAACAATTGCTATTAATGCCGATGATAATAACACCAGCAAAATCATAGAAATGAAGATTCTGGTTCGTAAAGACAGTTTTTTTAATTTCATAGAGATTTTAGTAAAAACAGATACCTTATTGTTAAGAATTTGAGTTTTATAAATATAGCAATAATCAAACCAAAATACTGGAAGTGCGTATTAGGATTAAACATAAACGTTATGCTTCCGGATTTCTATCCCGAAAACGCTTATATAGTTTAAATCCTAACATTAAAAGTAATCCTAAAGCAAATATTCCAACTATACCAAAAATCCAATTAAAAGCACTTTTTACTAACACTAAAAAGATTACCGAAAAAAGAATAAAGGTTGCGCCTTCATTCCATAAGCGCATAAAATTAGATGATTTGTTAACCACATCTTTCTGTAACTGTTTAAAATAAGAGTGCGTTTGTAGATGGTAGAGAATGAGTACAATAACAAATCCTAGTTTTACCTGCATCCAGTCATTTTTAATAAGAAATGGGTTTAAGTAAAACAAAATTAACCCAAAAAAAACTGCTAATATTGCCGAAGGCCATGCTATTATAGTCCATAAGCGCTTTGCCATTAACTTTAATTGTTTTCCTAAAATTTCTCTTTCAGGTGAAGGTTTTTGGGAAGCTTCAATTTGATAGACAAATAATCTTGGAATATAAAATAACCCGGCAAACCAAGTAATTACGAAAATAAGGTGTAATGCTTTAATGTAATTGTAGTATTCCATTTATATGCTTTTTTCTGGTACTAAATTAGTTTTTACTTCACGATTTAAAAAATATGCAGTTATTATTGTGGATAGAACATCCGAAATCGGGAATGCCAACCACACACCTAATTCGCCATAAATTGGCATTAAAATGTATAATAACGGAATGTATATTAATCCTTGCCTTGTTAAGGTTAATAACAACGCTGGCAAGGCTTTACCTATAGCTTGAAAATAGGCAGAACCTATTAATTGAATCGCTACAATTGGTGTGGCTGCAAATACTAAACGCATTGCTCTTGGTGTTTGCGCTATAACGTCTTGATTGGTTGTAAATAATTTGGCAATACTTTCTGGAAAAACCATTAATATAATAAAAACTAAAAACCCTAATCCTACTGCAAATTTCATGGCTGTAGCAATACTTTCCTTAACACGTTGGTATTGGTTTGAGCCATAATTATATCCTGCAATAGGCAAAAAACCTTGCGTAATACCAAATACTGGAAATAAGGCAAACATGAGCATTCTGCCAACTATGGCATACACTGTAACAGATGTTTCTCCTCCCAAACTAAACAAGGCATTATTAATTAATAGAAAGCTAATACTTGCCATGGCTTGTCTTGCCAGTGTTACGGCTCCTAAACTACTAATCTCTGCTACTATAGGAAAGTCTAATCCAAAATGTGAAAAATCGATTTTTAACTCAGAATGTTTTGAGAAAAAAAACCATAATATAAATAGAAAACACAAGAGATAAGAACCTGTAGTTGCCCAGGCAGCTCCTGCCATTCCTAAATCTAAGACATTAATAAACAGATAGTCTAAAATTAAGTTACCTATCGAGGGAAACAGCATCGCATACATGGCAAATTTAGGCTTACCAATGGCACGAATTACAGTGTTTCCCATCATGCACAATGCTAAAAACGGAACACCATACAGTATAATATTATAATAGATTTTAGCTGAATCGAAAATATTCCCCTTCCCTCCAAATAACGGAATTAAAAAATCTACAAAGTATAAACCCGTAGCAACAAAACCTATTGTTAGAAGTAGGGTTAATGTAATTTGATTACCAAATACCTTAAGCGCTTTTTCATGATTATTTGCACCTAATGCACGAGATATAATAGACGATCCTCCAACTCCAATAGACATCCCAAGTGCTGCGATAAAAAAAGATACCGGAAGCACAACGTTTATTGCTGCTATCGCTGTAGAGCCAATCCATTGTCCTACAAAAATAGTATCTACCAGAATATTTAAAGACATAACTAATATGCCAATAGATGCTGGTACAGCTTGTTTTATAAGTAGTTCTCCAATAGGTGCTTTACCTAAAACTTCTGAGTTGTTTTTTTGCATGGTATTTTCCAGATAAACGGAACTTTTTTAAGCATTAAGATGCTATACAGTTACTGCTGGGTGAGACCATTCGTTAATCCACTTAGCTAGTAAAGCAACCCAGTTCTTATCTGTATTTAAACAGGGTACTGTTGTAAATTCCTTACCTCCCATTTCATGAAAGATTTCTTCGCCTTCCATGGCTATTTCTTCTAAAGTTTCTAAACAATCACTCACAAAGGCTGGCGTGGCAATGGCCATTTTTTTTATGCCTTTTTTACCTAAACGCTCTATGGTTCTATCTGTATAAGGTAATAACCATGGGTCGAAACCTAAACGAGACTGAAACGATGTGGAAAAGGCACCTTCTTCTAAATTGAGTTTCTCGGCTACCAAACGTGTAACTTCAAGACATTGGTGTCTGTAACAAAATTCGTGTGCCTTACTTGGTGTTATACAACAATTATTATCTATTTTACAGTGCGATTTAGTAACATCACTTTTTCGTATATGTCGCTCTGGAACGCCATGGTAAGAGAATAATAAATGTTCGTAATCTTTATCTTTTAAAGCTATCTGTATAGAATTAGAAAGTACTTCAATATATTCTGGATTGTTATAAAATGCTGGAAGGGATTCTATTTTTACATCTGGAAAATGTTTTTGTCTTATGTCTTCGGCTAAAACCAGAATTGTTTCGGTAGTTGCCATAGCAAATTGCGGGTACAATGGTATTAAAAAAATGTCATCACAACCTTTATCTACCAATTCTTGTATTCCTTTTTTTATGGTCATACTTCCATAGCGCATAGCCAATGCAATTGGTGATTTAGTATGTGCTTGAACTTCTTTTTTCAGGTTTTCAGAAAGCACAATTAATGGCGATCCCTCTTCCCACCAAATTTTTTTATACGCTGCAGCAGAGGCTTTCGGGCGTGTGTTTAAAACAATACCTTTAACAATTAATGTTCTTGCCCACAGTGGTACATCGATGACACGTTCGTCCATTAAAAATTCCCCTAAATATTTCTTTACATCTTTGGGCTCTGGACTGTCTGGCGAGCCTAAATTTACAAGTAGTACTCCTTTCATAGAAAAATTTGCGACTTTTTAATTCCCACGACAATGAGAAAATAATTCTTTTTGCAAAAATACAACTCTAAATTGTATTAATCATTAGATTAAAAGCGTTGAACATGTTATAAACACGTTAAATTTATATATTTTACTTAAAGTTTCCGTTAAATAAATATATTTATAGTTCATTTTGCTTTTAACTATGCATAAACATCTTTTTTTATCCGCTTTACTTTTATGTTTTTTGGGTTTTTCACAAGAAAAAAAACAAAGTTTACTTTGGGAAATTTCTGGTAATGGCCTAGAAAAATCGTCTTACATCTATGGCACCATGCATGTAAGTAAAAAGGTGGCTTTTAGGTTAGATGACGTGTTTTTCGATGCCTTATCGAAAAGCGATGCCATTGCTTTAGAAAGTGATCCCTCTACCTGGTTAGAGCATAGTTACGAAGCAACTACTATAGCACCTCAAAATTATAGCAACTCATACAGAGATGGTTTCTACACGGCTCTTTTTAGCTTAAAACATCCAGACGAATTATTAATTAGAAGCGCCATTCGTCAAGACAACCGCATGCTTAACGGCTATTTGTATAGAAAAAATTCTTATTCAGATAATTTTGAAGAAGAAACCTATCTCGATATGTTTATCTATCAAGCAGGTAAAAAGAAAAACAAACCAATTATTAGTCTTGAAAATTTAGATGAAGCCGAATACCTTACCACGAAAGCTAGTAAAAATGCTTACAAAAAGAAAATCGATCCTTGGTTAACAGAAATTTACGAAAAGGAAAGCCCTTATTTACTGCAGGAAAATACATATCGTGAGCGTAATTTAGCACTTTTAGACTCTATTGGCGAAGCCTCTAATACAGAGTATTTTAGGGAAAACATGTTATTTATTCGTAACGATAATATGGTAAAAGTGCTTGATAGTATTATTCGCGAACAATCGGTATTTGCTGGTGTGGGTGCTGCACATTTACCTGGTGAACGCGGTATGCTCGAGTCGCTTAGAGAAAAGGGTTATACTGTGAAAGCACTACTCTCTAAACAAACCGAAACAGGACAACATGCAAAAGAAGAACTCGAGGAGCTTATTACACCGCCTGTTTTAAAACAGTACACCACTGCAGATGGTTTTATTACTATGAATAGCTTTAGTGATTTAAAAGAATTTTTCTACGACGGACAAAAATTTTCTGTTTCTCCAGATATGACTAATGGCGCTTTTTTAACCATTAGCAGGTTTAATTTACTGGAATATTTGCCTCATGAAAAAGCGTTGTCTTTAGAACGCTTAGAAAATTTTCTATTTGAAGATATTCCAGGCGATATTATCTTAAAAGAAAAGATAACCACTCCTTTTCCAGGCTTAAGTATTTTAAATAAAACAAAAAAAGGCGACTATCAAAAATACCATATTTATAAAACGCCTTTAGAAATTATTGTTATAAAATTTGGCGGACCTAAACGCTATGCCTTGGATTACGAAAAGGATATTTTTGATTCGATACAGTTTAAAATGCCTTCAAAAACTATAGAAACATTTTCATCTCCTTACCGAAAATATCAAGTAGATATTCCACAATTTAATATACAAGATAATCTCGAAAATGCTGGCAATAAACTTATTCAAGCAAATATTGGTGACGATTTTTATTTTATAAAAGAAGCTGTAAACCAAGACACTTATTACATTGAAGAGGATGCTTTTGAAGCCAAATACATTATTGAAAATAGCTTTAAAGAATTAAAAATTGAAGATAAGATTTCTGGAGATTTTAAAAATGAAAAGTATAAAAGTTACGAAGCTGCTGCACAATTCGATTCGGTTTTAAACAAAGCACTTTATTTAAAATCTGTTGTAAAAGATGGCAGTTATTATTTGCTGGGATATTCTGGAAGCAATAAAGATAAAGCAGATGCCTTTTTTAAATCGTTTAAGTTTAATAATACAAAATACAGTGGATTTGAAACAAAAATCGACACATCACTTCATTTTACTGTACTTACAAACACAAAGCCCATAACGTCTTCACATAACAATTACAACAGTAAAAATCAAAAAGATTACGACGCCATAACAAAACAAGCCAGTTATTATTCTAAAGCTAATGAACAGATCTTTGTCACGAGAACAAAATTTCACGATCTCCAAATGTATAAAAACATAGATAGCTTATGGAAGGAATTAGATGATGCAAAATTAGTGAGATTAAACATTGAGGATGCAAGACCACTTCATATTGGGAATACAAAAAAAACAAAAAAAGAGGACACTTACACTTATAGTTACACGCTTACCGATTCACTTAGTGCAAAAAAAATAAAGGTGAAACACATTTTAAAAAAAGGAGTGCTTTTTACTATAAAATCTTTAAACGACTCCATAAGTGAACCTTCGGCATTTATTAGCAATTTTTACAATACTTTTAAACCTATCGATACCCTAATGGGAGAAACTGTTTTTAAAGATAAGACTGAACGTTTTTTTGAAGCTTTAAAACAAGACGATAGTATTGTAATGAATACGTTTAATATGATTAAATTCGATAAATCTCACACTAATAAAATAATAAATGTGGTTAAAAATTTCGATTTTCCAGAAAATAAAGAAAGTATAAAAACAAATTTAATAGGAGAACTTATTCGGCTGGACGAACCTAAAACATTACCTTTTTTAAAGAAATTGTATGACGTTTCTTATTCAAATCCTAAAATACAAACCACTATTTTAAAAGCGCTTTTAGATAAAAAAGAGAAAAAAGCCTATAAAGATTTTTTAGAACTACTACGTAAAGACCTACCGTTAGAACAATACGCAGTACGCTCACTCTTTTACACGCATAACGATTCTTTGGAGCTTAAAAAAGACTTATTTCCAGAGCTATTAGATTATGCAAGTGTACAAGAATATAAAGAACCTATCTACCACCTTTTGGCGCGACTAAAAGACAGCAGCATTATTAAATACAAAGACTATAAAAAATATAAAAACACAATTATTAACGATGGTAAAATTGAAATTAAACGAAGCTTGAGTAATACCTCTGGAAATTTTTCAAAAAATAGCGCGCTTTACAGTTACGTAAAACTTATTTTCCCTTTTAGACATGAAACTGAAGCAGAAGGCTTTTTTAATAAGCTTTTAGATAGTGAAAATCCCGAAGCGTTAACAACCTATTACGTTTTATTAGAAAAAGTAAACGAGCCAATTCCTGCAAAGCTTAGAAATAAAACCATAGAAGACTACAAGAATCAAGCGCTATTAGTTGACAAATTATATGCTTTAAATTTAAAAAAACCTTATTTAACTAAAGAAATTTCGCAATTAAAGTATGCGAAGTCATTTTTATTTAGCGACGTCACTATTGAGAATGGTCGAGACTCCATTTCTTTTTTAGCCGAAAAGCATTTTGAAACAGACAAAGGGAAAGAGGGAACAATGTTCTTCTTTAAACTAAAGAGAAAAAACGATTACGGCGATACTAATAAATTATACTATGTCGCTTTTTTAAATTCCGAAAAAGATAATGAATTGGTAACAGATGTTTACTTTCAATCTGGTTATAGTGGTAATTATATAGACGAAAGCGATAAGGACGAAGAACTTATACAAGAGGCTTTAGACTTGGTTAAATATAAAACCAGAAAGCGTATTAACAGGAAATATTAATCGCTAACCAACCGACTGTACATATTTTTTAGGCGTTGTTCCATATTTCTTTTTAAAAGCAGCGATAAAATGGCTAGACGTACTATAACCCACTTTTAATCCAACCTCATTAACATTATGCGCACCAGATTCTAATAATTTACGTGCCACTTCCATTTTATAATCAAACAAAAAACTAAATACCGAATCACCATAAATTTGTTTAAACCCTTCTTTAAGTTTTTTAAGAGTTAAACCTATTTCGTCTGCCAATTCTTGTAAACTTGGAGGTTCTGCCATTCTGGAGATAACAATATCTTTTGCCTTTCTAATTTTTAATACGTTAGATTCATCCACCAAAAAAGGACATTGCTCAATATCTGCGTCTTCGCTTCTATTAAAATACAAGCTCATTATTTCGTAAGCTTTAGCTTTAAAATAGATGCTTTTAATAGTTTGGTTCAAGTTATAATTTACCAATTGGTTTAAGGCAATAGCCATTGAGGGAGAGATTTTTCCATCTTTATAATATTTTTTATCTCTGTTGTCCTCACTTAAAAATGTTATATAATCTGCTTCCTGCGAAAACAACCCATGAAATTTTTTAATTGAGATAAGAACCGAAACCAACCACGTATTTGGTTGCACCTCTAAGTGAATGGGTAAATTGCGTTGTGGATTGTATAATAATAAAGACGTTTCAGAAGCCACATTTAACGTATAATTTCCGTTATTAAATAGAAAAAGACTCTCTCCTTTTAAACAAAAATGAAACTGTATAAAAGTGCTATCTATCTCACGCTCAATCACCTTAACTTCTTGTGTATCATTTTGATGCGTTAAAATAAAAACACCATCGTCTGCACGTGTTTCAATAAAAAAACCTTTAGCGATACTTTTTTCAATTTTATTTTGTGAACTCATTGTTGTATTATTTAGATTTGTTCTAAACTGCAATTCTTAAAACGACGTTACTGTTAGCAAAAATAGGACTTTTACGCTCTTAAATCAAAAAACCACGATAAAAAACTCTAAACGATATTAATTGTTCTTACAGCGTTACTTTTTACATTATGCTCCTCTTATTTTTGCTCTTGAAACATTTTATGAAACAATATCACATTTCCAAAGGCTCAACGTTCTACGCGATTGGCTTAAGCTATAAAAAAGCTGATGCCGAAATTCGTGGGCATTTTAGTTTGAGTGAAGAGGCAAAAATTAATTTGCTAATTCAAGCTAAAACCAATGGTATTGAAAGTTTAATCGTGACTTCTACTTGTAATAGGACAGAAATTTTTGGGTTTGCCGAGCATCCGTTTCAACTCATTCAATTACTTTGCGATAACACGAAAGGTACTGTAGAAGAGTTTCAAAAAGTAGCTTACATTTATAAAAATAAAGAGGCAATTTCTCATATTTTTCGTGTAGGATCTGGTTTAGATAGTCAGATTTTAGGTGATTTCGAAATTATTAGCCAGTTAAAAACAGCCGCTCGTATCTCAAAAAAACATCAATTACTTAATCACTTTATCGAGCGTCTCATTAATGCCGTTATTCAAGCGAGTAAACGTATTAAAACAGAAACCGATATTTCTTCTGGAGCAACCTCAGTATCTTTTGCCTCTGTGCAATACATAATGAAACATGTTGAAAACGTCACCGAAAAAAACATTCTACTCTTCGGAACAGGAAAAATAGGCAGAAATACTTGCGAGAATTTGGTGAAACATACTAAAAACGAGCATATTACTTTAATTAATAGAACTAAAGATAAAGCGGAAGCCATAGCAGGAAAATTTAACCTAATTGTTAAAGACTATGCAAATCTTCAAGAGGAAATTAATGCTTCAGATGTTTTAATTGTTGCTACAGGAGCTCAAAACCCAACAATAGACAAGCATATTATCCAATCTAAAAAAGAATTACTCATTTTAGATTTATCAATTCCGAAGAACGTTAACGAAAATGTTCGTGAATTAAGTAATGTAAAACTTATTCATTTAGACGATTTATCTCAAATTACAGATGAAACTTTAGAAAATAGAAAGCAACATATTCCGTTAGCCGAGAAGATTATTGAAGAAGTAAAAACCGAATTTAATAGCTGGCTGGAAACCAGAAAATTTGCACCAACAATTAAAGCTTTAAAAACAAAACTGCAAGATTTTAAAAATGCCGAATTAGACTCGCAACGAAAAAAACTTACAGATTTTAACGAAGAACAAGCCGAGTTAATTAGCAATAAACTCATTCAAAAAATAACAAATCACTTCGCACATCATTTAAAGGATGAAGCGGTTTCTACAAACGATAGTCTGGAACTTATTCAAAAAGTGTTTCAGTTAGAACCAACAAAGCATGTCTAAAATAATAAGAATTGGTACACGCGACAGTGAATTAGCGCTATACCAAGCCAATGCTGTAAAAAATCAACTGGAACATTTAGGCCATAAAACCGTATTGGTACCTGTAAAATCTACTGGCGATATTGTTTTAGATAAGCCATTATACGAAATGGGAATCACTGGTATTTTTACGCGCACTTTAGACATTGCTATGCTTAATGGTGACATTGATATCGCTGTGCATTCTCTTAAAGATGTGCCAACTGTTTTACCAAAAGGTATTGTACAAGCAGCCGTATTAAAGCGTGGAAACGTACGTGATACGTTGGTGTATAAAATTACCGAAGAATTTTTAGGCGCACGTGATGCTATAGTAGCAACAAGTAGTTTACGCCGTAAAGCGCAATGGTTAAACCGCTATCCTACTCATACTATAGAAGATATTCGTGGTAACGTAAATACGAGACTTCAAAAATTAGAAAATACCGAGCATTGGAATGGAGCCATTTTCGCCGCTGCTGGAATTGGCAGATTAGATGTTAGACCAGAAGAGGCCGTAAATTTAGAATGGATGATTCCTGCTCCAGGTCAAGGTGCGATAATGATTGTCGCCTTAGAAGAGGACGAAGAAACCCGTGAGATTTTAAAAGAAATAAACCACGAGGAAACCGAAATTTGCACTCAAATTGAACGCGAATTCTTAAATCGATTAGAAGGTGGTTGTTCGGCACCAATTGGTGCATTAGCATATATTAAGGATGAAGAAATAAATTTTGAAGCCGTTTTATTAAGCCCAAACGGAAGTAAAAAAATAACAGTACAACGTGTAAAACCACTTGGCGAACATAACGATATCGCAGAGTGGAGTGCTAATTATGTAATTGAAAAAGGTGGCAAACGTTTAATGGACAAGATTAAACAGTCCAGCAAAAAAACAAACGTTTACTCGACCAAATCTTTAACAGAAGACCAAAAAGGATTATTTCACGAAAAGGTAGTTGCAGATAGTAGTGATTTTGTTAAAATAAGTTTAAATCGTATTGCACCAAGATTACTTAAAAATGAAATAGAAAACGTGGTCATTACCAGCAAAAATGCTGTTGAAGCGTTATTGACTAATTTTTCGGCAATAGAATTACAATTTAAAAATATTTACTGTGTTGGGCGTCGTACCAAGCGTTTAGTAGAAAACAGAATAGGAAAGGTTAAGCACAGCGAAAAAAATGCTAAAAAATTAGCAGAGTATTTGGTGGAATTTATGGATGGTACTGAAGTTACTTATTTTTGTAGTGATATACGTTTAGACGAATTGCCAACCATATTAACTGAGAATAACATTAAAGTTAACGAAATTGAGGCTTACCAAACAAAATTAGATAGCCTTAAAGTTGATGATTCTGTTGAAGGTATTATGTTTTACAGTCCGTCGACAGTGCAAAGTTTTAAACAAGAAAACACAGTTGAAGATAAAACTATTGCCTTTTGCATTGGTGAAACAACAGCAAAGGAAGCGAGTAAGCATTTTAAAGAGGTAAGAATTGCAAAAGTGCCAACAGTTGAAAGTGTGATTGAACTGGTAAATGAGCATTTTATTCCTGCATAGGCAGGAATCTCATTGTTTGACGATTAAATTTTCAAAATATTTGCTTATTAATATTGTAAAAATAAATAAAAAGAGAGTTGACAGAGCGGCCGATCGTGCTACCTTGGAAAGGTAGTGTACCTGCAAAGGTACCAAGGGTTCGAATCCCTTACTCTCTGCTACGATTAAAACTATGTTAATAGCCTTTGGCTGACTGAAAAATTTGGTTTAAAATCTCTAATTACAAGAGCAGCGGTTTCAATTCCTTCAAATATAGCCGAAGGTTGCAGTAGAAATAGTGAAATTGAATTTAAACGTTTTCTTGAGATTGCAATGGGTTCTCTTTTTGAAGTTGAAACACAGTTCCTGATTATTAAAGAATTAAATTTTATTAAATCAGAAGAATTAAAATCAATCTTTGAACTTATTGAAACGCAAGGCAAAATGATGAATGGATTAATAAACACAATTAAAAAAAGCTAACAGCCAATAGCTAAAAGCTAAACGCAATATGAAAAACGATTTATTTTTAAGAGCATTGAAAGGAGAAACTGTAGATCGTCCACCAGTTTGGATGATGCGTCAAGCAGGTCGTTACCTTCCAGAATTTATGGAAATAAAAGCGAAGTACGATTTCTTTACTCGCTGCCAAACACCAGAATTGGCAAGTGAAATTACGGTGCAACCTATTCGTCGCTACGGTATGGATGCTGCAATATTATTTTGTGATATTTTAGTCATCCCACAAGCCATGAATATCGAGGTGCAAATGAAACCAAACTTTGGTCCATATTTACCAAATCCGGTACGAACGCAAAAAGATGTGGATAATGTTATTGTACCAGATGTAAAAGAAAGCCTAAGTTACGTTTACGAGGCTATAAAAATGACTAAAGAAAAGCTTAATGACGAAATTCCGTTAATAGGTTTTGCGGGTTCACCATGGACTATTTTATGTTACTGCGTACAAGGTCAAGGCTCTAAAAACTTTGACAAAGCCAAAGAATTTTGCTTTACTAATCCAGTTGCTGCGCACCAATTATTGCAAAAAATAACAGATACCACCATTGCTTATTTAAAAGAAAAAGTAAAAGCTGGCGTTAACGCAGTTCAGGTTTTCGATTCTTGGGGAGGTATGTTATCTCCAGTTGATTATCAAGAGTTTTCTTGGCAATACATTCAACAAATAATAAATGCTTTAAAAGACGAAACACCTGTAATTGCCTTTGGAAAAGGGTGTTGGTTTGCGCTTAACGAGATGTCTAAATCCGGAGCTTCGGCTTTAGGTGTAGATTGGACGTGTTCTGCAAGAAATGCACGTTACTTAACTGGTGGCAACATTACGTTACAAGGTAATTTTGATCCTACACGATTATTTTCTCCACCAAGTGAAATCAAGAAAATGGTTACGCAAATGATTAATGAGTTTGGTAAAGACAAATACATTGTGAATTTAGGTCATGGTATTTTACCTAACATTCCGTTAGAGAATGCTAAAGCTTTTATTGATGCTGTAAAAGAATATAAAGCATAGTTTTCTTAAATAAAACTGTGTAACTTATTATAACTTTTCAAGTCGTTTAAATATGTTTAATTAAAAAAGATTCCCGTTTTCATGGGAAGCAAACATGATAAAAAACATACTAAAAGGTATTAAAGCCTATACAGGAACTTTCGCTTTAATTTCCAAATTAAAACTTTGGAAATACTTCTTCGTTCCAATAATTATTAGCATTGTTACAGCAACCATAATTGGTTTTACTGCGTATGGATTATCTGATAATATTGGAAGATTTATAGCCAAAATCTGGATTTGGGATTGGGGAAAACAAACCTTTACTTCCTTTTCAAGCATTATTGGCGCCATAGCTATTTTAGCTATTGGCTTAATTTTGTACAAACACATTATAATGGCATTATCTGCGCCATTTATGAGTCCGGTTTCAGAGAAAATTGAATCGCATCTTACAGGAAAACACAAACACGAGCACCGAATTACATCTTTTAAAGAACAATTGTGGCGAGGTATTAGAATTAACGTAAGAAACTTAATTAAAGAACTTTTAATCAGCATTCCGTTATTACTTTTAAAATTTATTCCAGGAGTTAATATTATCTCAACCATCCTACTCTTTTTAACGCAAGCTTATTACGCAGGTTTTGGTAATATAGATTATACTTTAGAGCGTCATTTTAAATATAGAGAAAGCGTTCAATTTGTAAAAAAACATAGAGGTTTGGCGATTGGTAATGGTATTGTGTTTATGTTATTTTTATTAATTCCTATTATAGGAATTATTATTGTTTTACCACTTTCAGTAACAGCTGCAACCACAAAAACTGTAGAATTACTAAGGTCTGAAAATGAATTAATTGCGCAAAAAACATCATGATGAACTTGCGAGGTTTTTAAAACCTTGTAGGTTTACTCTCAAATTATAATTAATGAAATTAGAAACTTTAGAGAAAGGGAATTATTATCATATTTTTAATCGCGGTGTAAATGGTGAAACTATTTTTAAAAACGACAGAAATAAATCCTACTTTTTAAACCTAATTAATAAACATCTCTCAGGCAATATCGCTGTGGTGTCTTATTGTTTAATGGATAATCATTTTCATTTTTTAATTGAAATACTTTCAGATGGTAGAATAGCCAATCAAAAGCTTTCTAATCTTTTTAATGCTTATGCTAAAGCATTTAATAAACAAGAGGAAAGAACAGGAAGTTTATTTGAAAAACATTTCCGAAGAAAAAAAATTACAACTGAAACTTATTTTAAAAACGTAATACTTTACATTCATACTAATCCTCAAACTCATAAAATTTATCAGGATTTCAAAAATTATGATTTTTCTTCATTCAATTTCTATGTTTCAGAATCTTCAAAATCGGTAGTTAATATAAATAAAACATATGCTGTAACACTTTTTGAAGACATAGAAAATTTTACATTTGTTCATAATCAATTTGCAGAAACCTTTATCGAGGATTTGGGTGCAGACCTACAAGGTTTTAAAAACCTCGCAGGTCTTGATGAGAGAGATAAGAACACAAGTTTAGTAAATAAATTTGATAACAAAATGAAAGATAAATTCTTCAACTACATACACGAATTACAAGACACCATTACTACAGCTTTTGAAACTATTGATGGCAAAGCCAAATTTCAAGAAGATCTTTGGGAAAGACCTGAAGGCGGTGGCGGAAGAACTCGCATAATAGAAAACGGAAACGTAATAGAAAAAGGCGGTGTTAATATTTCTGGAGTACACGGCAAATTGCCAGATACCATGCAAAAATATTTTGGAGTTGAGGATGCCGATTTCTTTGCTTGCGGTTTAAGTTTGGTTATTCACCCAAAAAATCCAATGGTGCCAACAGTTCACGCTAACTGGCGTTATTTCGAAATGTATGATAAGGATGGTAATATTGTAGATCAATGGTTTGGTGGCGGACAAGACCTCACACCATATTATCTGTTTGATGAAGATGCTACACATTTTCATAAAACATGTAAAACAGCTTGCGACAAACACAATCCAGAATTTTATTCAAAATATAAAGCCCGTTGCGACGAGTATTTTTATAATTCACATAGAAATGAAGGTCGTGGTGTTGGTGGATTATTTTTTGATTATTGTAAAGCTTCAGAAGATATGACTATGCAAAACTGGTACGATTTTGTAACCGAAGTTGGCAATAGTTTTACCTCAGCTTATCTTCCTATAATGGAAAAAAGAAAAGATTTAAATTATACCGAAGCGCAACGAAAATGGCAAGAAATACGTCGTGGTCGTTATGTAGAATTTAATTTGGTTCATGATAAAGGCACGCTTTTCGGACTTAAAACAAACGGAAGAATAGAGAGTATTTTAATGAGTTTGCCACCGCATGTTCAATGGGTTTACGATCATCATCCTAAAGCTGGAAGCGAAGAAGAACGATTAATTGAAGTCTTAAAAAATCCTATAGATTGGGTTTAAGTTTATTTGACTAAATTTGGATTATGACAACGAGAGTAAAAATATCACCTGAAACTTTGGTTTGGGCTACTGAAAGAAGTGGTTTAAACACAGATAGCTTAGTAGATATATACCCTAAAGCTCTTGATTGGATTAAAGAGGAATCTGAACCAACTGTTAAGCAATTGGAAAGTTTTGCTAAAAAAATTCATGTCCCATTTGGTTATTTGTTTCTAAAAAAACCACCAATTGAAAAAATACCAATAACTTTTTATAGAAGTAATGGAAGAGTAGTTGAAAATCCACCATTAGTCATTAAAGATTTAGTCAATAAAATAAAATCAAAACAAGAATGGCTCAAAGATTTTTTAATAGAAAACAACTATGATTCATTAGATTTTATTGGATCACTTAGAGATTTTAAGAAAATAAATCCTACAGAAGCCGCAAATAAGATTCGTAAAGCTTTAAACCTTGACAAAACTTGGTACGAAGAAACTAAAACCGACAAATCTTTTCGATACTGGATTGATAAATTAGAAAAAAATAGAATCTTTGTAATTTCTACTGGTTATGTTGGTCATAATAGGAGAACAGTAGAGGTTGATGTCTGTAAAGGATTTACATTAGTAGATGACATGTGTCCTTTTATTTACATCAATACAAATAATTTAGGTGGAGGAAGAATATTTACTTTATTACATGAGCTTATACATGTTTTTGTAGGTAACAGTATTGGAGTAGCATATAATCCAATTCATCCATCTTCACAACCTCTAGAAAAATTTTGTGACGCTGTAGCTTCGGAAATACTAGTGCCGAATTCTTTCTTTAAAATGAGCTGGAAATCAACATCTAGTACTTTACAAGAAAAATATGACGCACTTTCTAAGATGTATCATGTAAGCAAATTAGTAATTGCAAAAAAGGCTATGGACAACAATTTTATTCAGATATCTGACTTTTGGGATTTCTATAATTACTATACAAATATTCCATATAAGAAAAACTCTGGAGGTGATTTTTGGAATTCTAAACCCTACGAAGTTAGCCGTAAATTTTACTCATTTGTAGATTTAGCATTAAAACAAGGTGCTATACTACCTTCAAATGCATATAAACTTACCAACATGAAAGGCAACACTTACGAAAACTTTAAAAAGAACTCATAAGTGAATGCTATATATATTAGACACTAACATATTAATTTATCCTAATAGAATAAGTCATCCTATTGATATTCATCCTACTTATTGGTCTAAAATATCTGATATATTAAAAAGACAATATGTAATATCAATAGATAAAGTAAAAGATGAAATATATAACCACGAAGACAATTTAACAGATTGGTGTAAGATAAATATACCAAGAAATTTTTGGGCATCTACTGCAAATAGCATTTCCGAATATGCTGTAATTCAAAACTGGGCTCAATCAAAGAAATATAACGAAAGAGCATTGTCAGAATTTGCTGAATCAAAAAATGCAGATCCTTTTTTGGTTGCTTTTGCTAAGAAAACTATGATGAATAATGATTTCGATGTTACAATCGTCACACTAGAATTAAGTAGGCCTGATAGTATCAAATCCATAAAAATCCCTGATGTATGTATTGCTTTTAATATTCGTTACATAAACATCAATGATTTTTTTAGAGAAATAAAAGTAAGTTTTTAAAAAATTAAAATGTTCCCACTTAAAAGAAACCGAAGATTAAGAACCAACGAAGCTATTCGCTCATTAGTTCGTGAAACCATAATTTCACCAAACGACTTTTTAGTGCCTTTGTTTATAGTGGAAGGCAAAGGCGTTAAGCAAGAAATTGAATCGATGCCTAATTACTACCGTTTTAGTTTAGATTTGCTGGAAGCGGAAGTAAAAGCACTTTGGAAATTAGGTTTAAAATCGGTTTTATTGTTTGTAAAAGTACCAGATAATTTAAAAGATAATAAAGGCACAGAAGCCTTAAATCCAGACGGATTAATGCAACGTGCTATTAACACGGTAAAAAATGTTTGTCCGGAAATGTTAGTGATGACGGACGTTGCACTCGATCCATACTCATCTTACGGACATGATGGTATTATAGAAAACGGAATAATTGTAAACGACAGTACTGTTGAAGTACTTGCAGCAATGAGTGTCTCTCATGCCAAAGCTGGAGCAAATTTTGTTGCACCAAGTGACATGATGGATGGTCGTATTTTAGCCATTCGTGAAGCTTTAGAAAACGATGGTTTTACAGATACAGGAATTATGAGCTACTCGGCAAAATATGCCTCTTCCTTTTATGGACCTTTTCGTGATGCTTTAGATTCTGCTCCTGCAGATGTAAAAGACATTCCAAAGGATAAAAAAACCTACCAAATGGATTATGCTAACCGTTTCGAAGCGATTAAAGAAACCCAAATGGATATCGACGAAGGTGCAGATATCGTCATGGTAAAACCAGGTTTATGTTATTTAGATATTGTTCGCGAAATTAAAAATACTGTCGATGTTCCTGTTGCTGTATACCAAGTGTCTGGCGAATATGCGATGTTAAAAGCTGCTGCCGAAAAAGGCTGGCTGGATCATGATGCAGTAATGCTGGAGCAAGTAACAGCCATTAAACGTGCTGGAGCCGATGTCATTGCAAGTTATTTTGCTAAGGATGTAGTAAAATTATTGTCGTAAATTAGCAAAAACTAAAATCAACTTATGGGATTATTAATTTTTTACGGAGTTATCTCCATCTTTTTTTCATTTTTATGCTCCATTTTAGAAGCCGTGCTTTTAAGTGTAACACCAACTTTTATAAATGTAAAAAAACAAGAAGGTAAGCATTACGCAACGGCATTAGAGGCGCTTAAAAAGGATGTAGACAGACCGCTTATTGCTATATTAACATTAAATACTATTGCGCATACTGTTGGTGCTATTTTAGTGGGTAAACAAGCCGAACAACTTTACGGAAATGGCGATGGCTATGGTGTGTTTATTGTTTCGGCAGTGATGACAATTTTAATTTTAGTGGCTTCAGAAATCATCCCGAAAACCATTGGTGCCACGTTTTGGAAATCGCTTGCTAATTTTACTACAAAGGCTTTAAGAGTTTTAATTTTTCCTTTAAAATACACTGGTTTGTTATGGTTAATGCAATTGACTACCAAATTAATTGGTGGCAAAGGTCATGGTAGTGTGTTAAGTCGTGAAGGTTTTTTAGTTATGGCAGATATGGCACACGAAGAAGGTGTTTTTGTGGAAAACGAAAGTAAAATAATTAAAAACCTGCTTAATTTTAAACAGGTGCTTGCAAAAGATATTATGACACCTCGAACGGTAATGAAAACCGAAAATGAAACCACCACAGTCGAGGATTTTTTTAATAAAAATATGAATTTAAGATTCTCCAGAATCCCAGTGTATTCAGACTCTGAAGACAATATAAAAGGTCTCGTTTTAAAAGATGAAATCTTTAAAGAAATGGCACTTGGTAATGGTACTAAAAAACTATCAGAATTAAGACGTGATATTATTGTTGTAGATCGCGATACACCTATTCCTGCTTTATTTGAAAGATTAGTAGAAAGCCGAAACCATCTTGCTTCTGTAATGGACGAATATGGTACTGTAAGCGGTTTGGTTACTATGGAAGATGTTATTGAAACCTTACTTGGTTTAGAGATTATGGACGAAAGTGATAATGTTAGCGATTTACAGCATCAAGCAAGAAAAAACTGGGAAGCAAGAGCTAAAAAATTAGGGCTCATAGAAAATATAGAAGAAAACCAGTAATGGAACCCGAAACCTGCTACATCAACTCACCTTTAGGGATTACCAAAATTGTTGGTGATGCGGACGGTATTGCTTCTGTTTCAGTATTAAATACCAACGAAAAACTTTCAGATGTTATTCCAGAAGTTCTTGAAGATTGTGTGCTTCAGCTCAACGAATATTTTCAAGGCGAGCGTGAGCAATTCAGCTTAAAATTAAATCCTAAAGGTACTGTTTTTCAAGAGCGTGTTTGGGAGGCTTTGCTAACCATTCCGTATGGGAAAACCACTTCATATTTACAATTATCAAGACAATTAGGTGACGAGAAAGCCATTCGTGCTGTTGCCAATGCTAATGGTAAAAATCCGCTTTGGATTATTGTGCCTTGCCATCGTGTTATTGGTAGCGATGGTAGCCTAACAGGTTATGCAGGTGGATTGCATAGAAAACAATGGCTGCTGGAACACGAAAGCCCTTATAAGCAGCAACGTTTGTTTTAAAAATTTTAAATGGCACATAAAATGGCAAATACCAATCCATTTCAAATACGGTTAATGTAAACTCAATTCTCAGCCTTACATCATTTTATTTTCCTATATTTAATTTCAAATTAAAATTAATCAATGAAATTTATTAAGAATTTATTAAAAGTACTCGTCGTGCTTTTCGGTTTAGCTATTGCAATCCTTTACATTACAGATACAGATTATTTAATAAAAGCAGTACGCACTATTTACATGCGAGGTTATACTACAGCCTTTTTAGACGATTATAAAAAGTTCGATACAAGAACAATAGATATTGACACACCGCAACCTTGGCCAAATCATAAAAACTATAATGTTGCAACCGAAACTGAAACACTTAAAAAAGCCAACGAAGATTGGGGAACCGTAGCTTATGTTATTATTAAAAACGATAGCATCTGGTTTGAAAACTACTACGATGGTTATAATGCCAATTCAAAATCGAATTCTTTTTCAATGGCAAAAAGTTATGTTTCTGGTTTATTAGGTAAAGCACTTATGGAAGGTCATATTAAAAGTTTAGACCAACCGGTTTGCGATTTTCTTCCTGCATTTTGCGATGGAAAAGCTGCAAAAATGACCGTTGGTGATTTATCAACCATGAGTTCAGGAACCAATTGGGACGAAGCCTACTATTCTCCACTATCTATTACTACACGTGCTTATTTTGATGATGATTTAGCCAAGGTAATGAATGGCTTAAAAGTAGTCGATGAACCAGGACAAGCGTTTAAATACTCCAGCGGAGACACGCAAATGTTAGCCATGGTTATTGAAAAAGCAACAGGTAAAAAATTGTATAATTATTTGGAAGAAAGCTTCTGGAAACCCTTAGGCAGTGAAAACCAAACGCTTTGGCAGGTAGATAGCGACGGCCACGATTTAGTAAAAGCCTATTGTTGTATTGCAAGTAACGCCAAAGACTTTGCGCGATTTGGAAAACTATACAAAGACCACGGAAAGTGGAATGGCAAGCAGGTTTTAGATTCGGCTTTTGTAGCAAAATCGTTAACACCAAAATTCGCTCCTGTTTACGGTTATGGTTGGTGGCTTAAAGAACATAATGGTAAAGATTTTAAAATGATGCGTGGACACTTAGGTCAGTATGTTATTGTACAGCCCGAAGATAATGTTATTATTGTACGATTAGGACACCAAAAATCGCCAGATGCTGGTATTGGCTCGTACACTAAAGACATTTCACTTTATATTGATGAGGCTTATAAGATGTTAAATTCAGCTAAAAAATAACTCTTAGACTGGTTCTCTTTATTATACAAAACAAACATGATTAGTAAACTCCATCTTGAAAATATCCTTTTTTTAGACATTGAAACCGTTCCAGAAACAGAACATTTTAATGAGCTCGATAAAACCAAACAAGACCTTTGGGAAGCAAAATCGCGTTACCAGAGAAAGGAAGAGTTTTCTGCCGAAGAATTTTACGATCGTGCTGGTATTTGGGCAGAGTTTGGAAAAATTATTTGTATTTCGGTTGGGTATTTTACAATTCAAGGCGATACACGGTTGTTTCGTACGACCTCTTTTTATGGTGAAGAACCCACACTTTTAAAGGAATTTAAAAACTTACTAATTTCTCATTTTAGCCAGGCAAAACACTTACTCTGTGCACATAATGGTAAGGAATTCGATTTCCCATACATAGCCAGACGTATGATTATTCATGATATTGCCTTACCCTACAAACTTAATCTCTTTGGTAAAAAACCATGGGAAGTACCACATTTAGATACTTTAGAATTGTGGAAGTTTGGTGATTATAAAACGTACACGTCTCTAAAACTTATGACCAATGTTTTAGGCATTCCATCACCTAAAGACGATATCGATGGTAGTGAAGTCTATAAAACCTATTATAAGGATAACGATATTGACCGTATTATTACTTATTGCGAGAAGGACACGATTGCAGTGGCTCAAATCTTTCTAAGGCTGCGTGGCGATAGCATTTTAACTGATGATGAAATTATACATGTGTAAGCATATTAAACCATTAGTCCTCTAATGAGTCAAATTACTTTTTAAACAATAAATATGAAAAATAAAAAACAAGCTTATGCTCTAACCCGAATTATTGTAGGTGTTAGTATGTTTGGTCACGGATTAGTGAGACTTCCTAAAATAACTGAATTCAGTAATGGTATGGTTAAAAAATTTAGCGACTCCATGGTACCAGAACTTTTGGTTAGTCCGTTTGGCTATGCGCTAACAATAGCTGAGTTTGCCTTAGGTATTTTGCTAATAATTGGACTATTTTCAAAACAAACACTATTGGCAAGTATTATTACAATGATACTTTTAGTCTTTGGAAGTACGATGATTGAAAACTGGTCTGTAATAAACTCACAGTTAATTCATGCCACTATTTTTGCCTTTCTTCTCTGGTTTTTAGATTACAATTATTGGGCATTAGATAATGTAATTAAAAAGAGCAAATCGTAGTACATATTACGGTTTCTTCTTATTAAATTAAAGATCTGTTTTTTACCATTTACAGATGAATTTATCCGAAAAATGAAATTGTACTAACGAGATTTATGTCTAATTAAATAATTAATATGCTATTCTCGACTCAAAGGGTTCAGACCATTTAGAAGCCCTACCTACAGCTGGAGCTATAGTAGCAAAAACTTTTAATTTTTTTGAAAAATGTGAACTTGTATGGCTTAGCTTCCCTAATTTTAAACGCATAGGAACACTTAACATAATTTCTTTTTTTTCGGCAAATAGTTTTTTCGTAGCAAAACCAAGATACTCATCTTTACGATCTAAAGAGATTGAGAGTACTTCACTTTCATCCCAATTAGGCAAAACCAAAGGCGCATCGACTTCTCCATGAATGTCATACACAAATAAATGTAAACAATATTCCATTTTCAATTGAATATCTAATGGATGAAATTCTATTTCAACATTTACTGTAAAGTCATTATCATTATCGTTAACGATAATAATCTCTGGAATAAATTCTAGTGCTACTGATATAATTTTCGACATATTTAAAGATAGTAAATTATTTAAATAAAAAAGCCCAAACTTTCATTTGGGCTTTTTAAATAATGGTTGGCTAATTAATTGTTATTGTTTTATAAATTTCCTTGAGATAATTTCATTATCAACATTAAACTGCATCAAGTACAGTCCAGATTCAAGCTCTGATACATCCACACCACGTGTTGTAGAGGTGCCCTTCGCCACTACTTGCCCGACCATATTTATTACAGTGTAAGACAAGCTCTCGTTAGCTCTTACGTAAATTGTATTTCCTTTTACAGGGTTAGGATATAGTGAGATTTCTACCGCAGTTGGAGGATAGTTTATATCTTCAGTCACCAATGCAATCGTTGCGCCACAAGGTCCTAAATTGGTCCAACCAGAGGCTGTGCGTTCAAACAAATTGCCTTGATAGGTCACTAAATCTCCAGTTGAATAAGATTGGGAGCTACTCCATGGAGAAACACCTGCACAAGGATCCGTACTTGGTGCATTAGTAGTAAATTGCGCATCTTCTACAGCCATATCGCCTTGCCATGTTGTACCTGTAACACCATTAAATCTTAACTGTACAGAACTTCCGGTGTAAGTGCCTAAATCTACAGAAGCCGATTGCCAAGCATTGCCTTGATTTCCAGATCTGCTCCAAACACTCGTCCAGCTTGTTCCATTATCTGCACTTGCTTCCAATGCTAAACTTCCCATGGCAGCAGCACCATACATATGGTATTTAAATGTGAAAAACGCTTGAGACTGACTTGTTAAATCGAAGCAAGGAGAATTTAAAATCGCTCTTTTAGTTGAATAATTAGGTGCCGAAGATTCCATGTACACATATTGAGATCCTGCTGCTGCACTTGACGGTCCTGTGTTACTAGACGGCGTTGTTCCGCTACGTCTTGTCCAGTTGAAATCGTCTCCAGAACCTTGAGTCCATGCTCCAAAGTTACTTTCGAAACTTTCACTGTACGGAAAAGAAGTTATACCTCCTGTACAACCTCCTGTCGAGGCTTCTGGCAAGGTGGTACCAGATGCCGTATTACTGAATCCAGATTCGTTTCCTTCGGCATCTACTGCTTTTACTCTAAAAGAGAATGCAGTATTTGCAGTTAATCCAGTAATATTTGCTGTTGTTCCTGTTACAGTTCCAATGTTTGTTGCACCACTGTAAACATCGTAGCCTGTTACGCCAACATTATCTGTAGAAGCCGTCCAGCTTAAATCTACCGTTGTTTGCGTTATATTTGAAACCGATAAATTTGCAGGATTACTTGGTGCTTCAGTATCTGTGGTACTGCTTCCAATATTAATTGTATAATCTTCTACTTCACCATAAGTAAAAGATTGGCATGCCGTTGGCACTGCGTTATACTGCATCGACACACGCATTCTTGTTGCTGTTGCACTCGCACTGTTTGGCACAGTAAAGGTAATACTTGATGTTGCATTTTGGTTTGCTGCAACGGTACCAACTTGTTCTCCAGAATCACTAAAATCCTTATCGTCGTTATAATCTATCCATACAGAAAAGGCTTCATTGTATTTAGTACCTGTCCAAGTTGGCGTAATTGTTACTGTATAAGTTGTTCCTTTTGCTAATGTCGTAGCTATTGATGTAAAATCTGAATAGTTTTGAGCACCAGACGTATTATTAATTGTGTTTAATTGTACACGAGAAATATACTCGTCATTTGTATTAGAACTCGTAGATGCACAATACGTAGCACCTCCTCCTCCAGTTGAATAAGCTGCTCCAACTCCTACTGCGTGCCAAGCATTAGTTACCGTTATTTCTTCTGCTCCACCTGCACCGTATAAATCTATTGCAGACTGAATAGCTCCTGCTCTTGCATTTGCAAATGTTGAATTAGCAGATAAGTATTGTGTTAATGTTCTGTAAGCAATTTTCGCAGATTTAGTCATTCCAATACCAGAAACGTTAAACGCATTTCCAATATCGTTAGTACCACTACCTCCTGTTACCGATAAGTAAAACCAGTAGTTTAAAACACCAGAGTTAGTATGTACTCCACAATAATCGTTATTTTGAGTTGGTGTACCACAATTAGGGTTTTGCCAAAATGAACCACCATAAGTATCTGGTTGGTTACGAGAATTTGGATTACTCATAGAACGTAATGCAGAAGAGCCGTTTCTTCTGTCTATTTCATCACCAATTAACCATATGGCCGAAGATGGAGACGCATCGTTACCGTTACCTTTAGCAAAATGCTCCACTGCTGCACCCCAAATATCCGAAAAACCCTCGTTTAATCCTCCAGATTCTCTCTGGTAAGCTAAGTTAGCTGTACTGCTTGTTACGGCATGACCTATTTCGTGTGCTGCTACATCGATAGATGTTAAAGCATCAAAATTTCCATTACCTTCTGCTCCGTTTGAAGAACCATCGCCATACGTCATCACACTTCCATTCCAGAATGCATTATCATAGCCTAATCCTCCTGGTTGGTTGTCGTAATGCACCCAGCTGTTAATTGCTGCTCCAGAGCCATTGTAACTGTTTCTGTTGTGTACAGATGATAAATAATCATATGTCTTTTCTGCTCCCCAATGTGCATCTAGAGCTGCATTGTCTTTATTGCCGTTATCAAATTCGGCAGCAGTCCAATTATTATCGGCATCTGTAAAATTAGTAGATGGATAACTGTTTTGTCCGCCACTATTGTAGGTGTTTACACCATTACCACGAGTATTATCTCTTAACGCATAGCTTGAACCAATTACCCGAGTTGTAATGGTTCTTGTACCACTATATCTTGTTGCTGCATTGCCAGTGGCAAAAAACGCTAATGCTTCTTTTGAATCATGGTGGTCATTGGCTGCTATTACATTTTTAGAAGAATTTGCATGCTCATCTAAATGCTTAATAATACTATTGTAAAAAAGAACTTCTCCTGTGGTAGCGTCTATATAAATTTCACCTCTACTAATAGGTTGGGTAGCATAAATATCATACTTATAAGCTAACTGTGCGTTTTTTGATAACTCTTTTCCTTGCGCCTCAAAATTTGGTAATAATACCAATTCTCCTTCAGGTTTAGTGTAACCCATTTGGCTTGCCGCAGTTATATTTTGCCACAAATAACTTTGAGCACCAATATGATTTATAGCAGACTGAAAGCCTTGCATTTTATTTAAAGTTGGTGTGGTATTAATACCATCTAACTCATAATATTCTCCACTAATGGAAACGACCTTTCCGTTTTTACCATGAAAGGTATACGTTGCGAACTCTACAGGAATACCATTATAGTGTTGTTGGTATTTTTGGTGTACAAATCCAATGTTATCTGTTTCAGATTTAATTTGTGTAAAGCTATCACTGTTTCTTGTCTTTAACTGTTCGGCTAGAACACTATTAACATCTTGCATAGAATAAGATGCCTCTTTGCTAAAAACAATTAAACTTGGTTGCCCATTGTCTCCATTTACTTGTTGAGCTACTTTATTTTGTCCAAAACTGGCAACGCTGATCAAGGCAGCTAAAAAAATAAAGAGTACTTTTTTAAAGGAATTTTTTTTCATAATAAATAATGAGATAAAGTAAAAATTAGTCAAAAAATTTTGAATATAATTAAATGATTCACATTGAAATTATTAAAACAATACTAAAAACCGAATAATCAATAACTGTTTTCGATGAAATACGTAAGCAAAAAAAATAATTCGGGAAATAGTACGGTTTTAACCGTAAAGACACAACATAAAGAAGCCCAAACTTTCGTTTGGGCTTCTTAGCAAATAAGTTTTAGTTAAAGGGATAAATTACTTACTGCTTAATGAATTTTCTGGTTTCCAGTGTATTATTCACATTAAACTGAATCATATACATACCAGTTTTTAAGTTGCTTACATTTACTCCATTTGTAGAAGTTCCTTTTGCTACTTGTTGTCCTAACATATTTACTACTGTAAATGGTAGGTTTTCTATACTAGACTTAACATATAACATATTACCTTTTACAGGATTAGGATATACAGAAATAGCAACATCTAGATACTGTACAAAGCCTTCGTCTGCGATTCTTGCTGTTCCACAAGTACCTAAATTTGTCCAGCCGCTCGATGTTCTTTCGTATAAGCTACCTTGATACGTAACTCTATCTCCAACAGCATAAGATTGCCCACTAACGTATGGTGAAACTCCAGCGCATTTATCTGCAGCACCATTAGTTAGACTAATAGCATCTATTGCCATATCTCCTTGCCATGTTGTACCTGTTGTACCATCAAATCGTAAGCTTATATTGCTTCCTGCATAAGAAGATAAATCTACACTTGCATCTTGCCAAGCGTTACCTTGGTTTCCAGATCTTGTCCAGATTGTAGACCATGATGAACCGTTGTTTGTACTCACTGCTAATTTTAAGTTACCCATTGCTGCAGCACCATACATATGGTATTTAAAGCTAACGGTTGCTTGGTTTTGTCCTGCCAAATTAAAACAAGGTGATACTAAAATTGCACGTTTAGTAGAATAGTTTGGTGCCGAAGACTCCATATAAATATATTGAGATCCTGCTGCTGCACTTGATGGTCCAGTATTACTTGATGGTGTGGAACCAGAACGTCTTGTCCAGTTAAAATCGTCTCCACTACCTTGTGTCCATGCTCCAAAATTAGATTCGAAACCTTCATTGTAAGGGAAAGATGAAATTGCTCCAGAACATCCTGTTGGAGGATTCGTAGTACCTGTTTTAATATTTACCGTATAATCTTCCACTTCGCCATAAGAGAATGTTTCGCAAGATGTTGGTATACCATTATATTTCATAGACACACGTAAACGCTTATCGCCATTTGCAGTACCTGCAGGCACTGTAAATGTACCACTCACTGGTGTTGTTGTCGATGCTGCTTTAGAGAAAATTTGTTCTCCGGCATCTGTAAAATCACCATCGTCGTTATAATCTATCCAAGCAGCATAACCTTCGCTGTATGTTGTACCTGTCCATGTTGGGGTTACCGTTAACGTGTAACTTGATCCTTTGTTTAAGTCTGTTGAAGTACTTGTAAAATCTGAATACAACTGTGCTCCAGATGATTTGTTAATACTTCCTACTTGTACTCTTGAAATATACTCATCGTTTACACTGTTACCTTGTGATGCGCAATACTGAGTTCCAGTTTGACATGGTGTACAAGAACCTCCACAGTCTACTCCTGTTTCGTTTCCGTTTTGAATACCATCTGTACATGTTGGTTGTGCTACTGCTCCACATTTATCTGACAATGCTAAAGTGCGTCTTGCACCACCAGCCGCTAAAACAGCACGCATTCTGTTTTTTTGTCCCGTAGTAAATAAATTCATACAAGAATCGTTAGTATAATCCATATAGTTTTGCACCATATCTGTAGAGCCACAAGATACTTGCCCAACAGGACAACCTCCATTAGAGGTTTGGTGTGTTGGTGTGTCGCTTACAAAATCGTTTCCACAATTACTATCTCCCCAAATATGGCGTAGATTTAAAAAGTGTCCTACTTCATGTGTTGTGGTTCTACCTCCATCAAAAGGTGCTGTTACCGCTCCTGTTCGACCAAAATAATTATAACCCATTACGACACCATCTGTAGCTGCACTTCCTCCTGGAAATTGAGCATACCCTAAAATCGTTCCGCCATTACTTAACATTTGTGGAACAATCCACATGTTTAAATATTCGCTTGTATTCCATGGGTTTATTCCACCAGTTGAGGAACGCTTCATATCATCAGAAGTTCCCCAGTCTCGTCTAGTCGTAGATTTTCTTGTAATTCCTGTAGTTGCATTTCCACTCGGATCTACAGTGGCAAGACAGAATTCAATTTGAGTATCTGCAGCTTGAGACCAAGTATTATCTGCATCTGGATTTGTACGTCTAAAATCTTCATTTAATACATCTAATTGGGATTGAATTTGGGCAACACTAATGTTTTCTGTTGCATTTCTGTACAATACATGCACTACAACTGGTAAGGTAATAATGTCTCCTACAATTTTATTTTGAGAGGATTCTATTTCGTTAACTTTCTGCTGTGTAAAAGCTTCAATTTGTGCCATTTTAGATTCCAAAGTTGGATCTAATTGTTTTCTGTACTCTAAATTCTCCATAGAGCCACAATTTCTTTCCTGCTGTGCAAAGAGAGAAAATGTAAATAGAAAACTCAATACTGTTAAAGTAATTGTTTTTTTCATAAGGATAATGTAATAATTTGTTTATATTTTTATTATATCGCTATTGAATGTATTAAAATTGTACAGAACAGTCATTCGATTTTTTATTTTTTTCGATGAAACTACTGTTAAAATTTTAATGTTCGGGTTTCAGTACGGTTTTTACCGTACTTCTTTAGTCTATAATTCCTATTTTTACGGATATGAGTGCATTATTAACTATAAAAAACCTTTCTATTTCTTTCTTTTCTAATAAAGAGGAAAATGAAATTATCCATAATATCTCGTATGTTTTAAACGCTAATGAAATTCTTGGTATTGTAGGCGAATCTGGTTCGGGAAAATCGGTATCTACGTTGTCTATTTTAGGCTTACTACCAAAGAAAATAGCCAAAGTAACCTCGGGATCAATTATCTTTAAAGATATAGATTTAACGCAATTACTCCCAAAAGCCTTTCAACAAATAAGAGGAAATAAAATAGCCATGATTTTTCAAGAACCTATGAGTTCTTTAAACCCATCGCTAACCTGCGGAAAACAAGTGGAAGAAATATTATTTCAGCATACAAAATTATCTAAAAAAGAAGTTAAGGCTGAAACTATTGCGCTTTTTGAAAAAGTTAAATTACCAGCACCTTATCGTATTTACTCATCTTATCCTCATGAAATTTCTGGCGGACAAAAACAGCGTGTAATGATTGCTATGGCAATTGCTTGCAAACCTCAACTATTAATTGCCGATGAGCCTACAACAGCTTTAGATGTAACGGTACAAAACGATATAATAGCTTTGCTTAAAGAGCTACAAGCCGAAACTAAAATGAGTATTATATTTATTACTCACGATTTGTCATTAATTTCTCAAATCGCAAATCGTGTTATTGTCATGTATCAAGGCCATATTGTGGAGCAAAATACAGTAGAGGCTATTTTTAAAGCACCAAAACACGACTATACAAAGGCTCTTATAAATGCCAGACCATCGCTAACCACCAGATTAAAAAAATTACCAACTATTGAAGATGTAATGAATGATAGTGTATCTAATGAGGTTATTACTTCAAAAATGAGAACTATCAAGCATAATACGTTATATAATAAACCACCATTATTAGAAGTCATTAACTTAGAAAAAGAATATATTTCTAAAGCCGGATTGTTTTCTAAAGCTGAAAGTTTTAAAGCTGTTAATAAGGTTAGTTTTAAGCTTTACGAAGGTGAAACACTTGGCTTAGTAGGTGAATCTGGTTGCGGAAAATCGACTTTAGGAAATGCTATTTTGTTGCTTGACAGGCCAACCGCTGGAACTATACTTTTTAAAGGGAAAGACATTACCAAACTTGGGACTGCAGCTATTAAAACATTAAGAAAAGATATACAAATAATATTTCAGGATCCTTATTCTTCTTTAAATCCAAGATTAACAGTTGGGCAGGCAATTATTGAACCCATGAAGGTACATAAGCTATGTAAGAACGCTACTGAAAGGCGTGAAAAGGCTCTCCATATTCTAAATAGTGTAGGTTTAGGCGATGCACATTTTAATAGATATCCACACGAGTTTTCTGGTGGACAACGCCAACGTATTGGTATTGCAAGAACCATTGCTTTACAACCTAAGTTAGTTGTTTGCGACGAATCGGTTTCGGCCTTGGATATCTCTGTGCAAGCTCAAGTATTGAATTTATTAAATGAACTAAAAGAAGAATTTGGTTTTACCTATATTTTTATTTCTCACGATTTAGCTGTTGTTAAATATATGAGCGACCAATTACTGGTGATGAATAAAGGAAAAATTGAAGAATTGGATGATGCCGATGTTATTTATGCCGCTCCAAAAAGCGAGTACACAAAAAAATTAATTAATGCTATCCCTAAGGGATTATAGCATAAATACTTTTTTAGTAAGGTACATTACGTTTCCAACAAGTTTGAATGTCTTTTTTACTTTTTTGTATTGTCTTAAAAGAAATAAATCTGAATTCATAGGTAGGTGGTTTATGGTAGTTTTGGGTTAATGTATTTTAATTAGTAAACTTGGGATATAACATTAAAGAGGTTAAGCTTTTGGTACATTTGGGTCTATTAATTTTTGATAGGTTTGGGACTGCTAATATATACGAGTTTTTAATATTATCAGTTTAAAAGCAATAAAAATCGATAAAATGCATAAAACTTTAACATTTTAAGACTTATTTAACCTTTTTAGCGGGTTTAGTGGTGAGTACAGATTGAGTAGGATAATAACTTCTACCATAATTACTACGTTTATCTTCGCCTAAACGTTTTGCTATTTGATTCGTCATTTTAATAACAAAAACTTCTTCTGCGTTTGGAAAAGATAAATCGCGACCATCGGCATCTATTTTCTCACCTTTAGAGGTGTGGTCTTGTTTTCGCTTGTGGTAATCTTCGGGATCGAAGATTTCGTTGTAGCAATGAATGAGTTCATGAGACAATAAAGCGACTGGAGAATTGTAGCCCTTGTTACTTCTAAACCATTTCTTTCTATGATTTTTTCTAAAAACAACACCATGCGTATCGTAAAATAAAACGGCATTTTGTGACGGACTATAAGCGTTTTTTTCAGCAGGAATAATAGTAATATTGTTCTCTTTGTCTGCCACCAAGACATCCATAATGTCTATAGTTTTTGGTATACCGTTGTCTATAAAGCTAATAGTTAGCGTGTTATTCTTCATCAAAAAATCGAGAGCAATGGTAGTATTTCTAAGAAAACGATCTTCAATTTTCGTGTAGTCTCGATTGTCTTTGTAAGCGTAGTCTATGTAGTGGTTAGCAAGCGTTTTAATACGCATAACAATAATTTAATAAAAGTTTAGAAGAACTATAAGCTCATTTCAGGGATATCGCCTTCTACAATAAGCGTGCCTTCGGTAGCATTTTTTATGTCTTCAACCGAAACGCCTGGAGCACGTTCTAATAGTTTAAAGCCTTTATCTGTAACTTCTAAAACAGCTAAATTGGTCACTATTTTTTTTACACAGCCAACACCTGTTAATGGTAATGAACACTTTTTTAATAATTTAGATTCTCCTGCTCTATTGGTGTGCATCATTGCAACAATAATGTTTTCTGCGCTTGCCACTAAATCCATAGCTCCTCCCATTCCTTTTACCATTTTTCCTGGAATTTTCCAATTGGCGATGTCTCCATTTTCTGCTACCTCCATGGCTCCTAAAATGGTTAAATCGACATGCTGACCACGAATCATCCCAAAACTTGTAGCACTGTCAAAAAAACTCGCTCCTGGTAATGTGGTAATGGTTTGCTTTCCAGCGTTAATGATATCTGCATCTTCTTCACCTTCAAAAGGAAATGGACCCATACCAAGCACGCCATTTTCACTTTGAAATTCTACTTCTATATCGTCGCGTACATAATTTGCTACTAATGTTGGAATACCAATTCCTAAGTTTACATAGTAACCGTCTTGGACTTCTTTTGCGATGCGTTTTGCTATTCCTGTTTTGTCTAACATAATGTCTTTTTATAAAGTATAAATATAATTGAAATGATTTAGTATAACAACAAAATACCGCATTTGAGGTATTGTAAGACCTATTCTTTTTAAGTTACTTGTTGGCAAATAATTACGCCATGCATAAATATATACTTTTACTTACCTTATTACTTTTTTCTTGTGACAAAGAGGATGACACAAATATAAACCAACTTGAAGCTGTTACTTATACAGATATTTTTACCACTGCTACTGAACACGACAGTACATATAAACTCGAACAAGGTCGACTTACACTAACCATTGTAGGTAGTGGAGGTGGTGGAGGTGGTGGCAGCAGTAATCAAGGCTCTAATGATAATGCTGCATTTGCATCTGGTGGAGGTGGCGGCGCAGGTGAGGTTGTAGTAATAGAAAACTTAGCACTTGGAAGGAACCCAAATTTAAAAGTGATTATACGCTCTGCAGGATTAGGAGGAAACGTCAATAACTCGGGCTCTAACGGAGGTACTACCGAAGTACAATTAATAGGAAACTCTACAAACCTAATTGGTTTAGCTTTAGGTGGAAAAGGTGGAAAAGGTGGAGATATATTTGAAGCAGGCGAAGGTGGCATAGGTTATCCAAATGGACAAAGTGGTTTAAATGGTAACCTTTCAACAAGCCCTCAACAACTGCCAGGTGGTTCTGGTGGTGATAATGGTGCCAATTATGGTTCTGGTGGTTCAGGTGGTCTTGGAGAAGCAACAAATAATGGTGAAGCTACTTTAGGAGGCAATGGAGCTATTGGTTATGTTAAAATTGAAATTATTGGAGAAAGACTTGTTGAAGCCAATTAGATCTATAGCAATAAAAAAATTATCATGAAAACTACAAAAATTATACAACGACTTTTTTTAATTTTATTTGTAATTCTTTTTGAATGCAAATCTGATGATGATAATCAAGATGCACCTATTGCAGAAATATGTTCAAATGGTTTAGATGATGATAATGATGGTTTTATAGATTGTGATGATTTTGACTGCGAAAATTTTGAATGTAATTGCAATGACAGTATCGATAATGATGGTGATGGCAGTACAGATTGCGACGATAGTGATTGTGCAGGTAGAGAAGGTTGCTAAATTATTATTTTTTAAATCCTAATTTATTTAATAATGTGTAATAATTCGACAATGTTTTTACAATCTAATTTTTTGAAAATATTTTTTCGATGTGTTCGTACGGTATGAAAACTAATACTCAATTTATCGGCTACCATTTGGTTTGTCCAGCCTAAAGCTAATAGTTCGATAATTTCTTTTTCTCGATCTGATAATACATTTAATGTTACATTAATTTCATTAGGCCTTTTTGGGTGTACAATCTTGTTTAATTTTCGGTTATAAATATAATATCTAAATTTACCATCAAACTTTAGATGATCAATATTCGTCTCAAGAGTGACAATGGCAAATATTTCTCCTTGTGCATTTACCAAATGTTTAATAGTTTGTTGTAGTACCCAGCGTCTTGAATTTTTATTTCTATATGAATATTCCCTGTTTATAATGTAATGAGAATATTCTTCAACATTTATTTTAGAAAGAAATTTTCTCTCATGAAATGTGGAGCTTATCAAAGCTGGAATATTATCATAAGACACTCTGCTGAATAAGTATTTAATACCTCTATTAAGGTAGGTTTGCTTGGAGATTCCTGTAACTTCTTCTATCGCATCTTCAACATAAAGAAACTTCTTTTCTTCAATATCGAATACACTAAGTGCACAGGTACCTAAACCATTGGTGAAGTTTTTTAAAACAGGTATTTGCTGTGTTATTATATCCTGCTTAATTTGTGATAGCGTACTTTTATTCCCAGAAATAAAGCGATAATTTCTGGCTAATAATGTAAACGCTTCCTCTATGTCTGGAGCATCATCGTTTTCTAACGGTTCGTTGTTCGATTCTCTTTTCATATCGCTCTCCTTGAAAAATACGCTGTACAAATATGCCTGGAATATGTATTTGATTAGGATCAAGCTCACCAACTGGCACAAGCTCTTCTACTTCGGCAACTGTTATTTTTGCTGCTCCACACATAACTGGATTAAAATTTCTGGCTGTTCCTTTAAATATTAAATTTCCTGCTGCATCGCCTTTCCATGCTTTTACAAAGGCAAAATCTGCTTTAAACGCATGTTCTAATACATGCATTTTACCATCGAACTCTCGTATCTCTTTGCCTTCGGCTACTTCGGTTCCAAAGCCTGCTGGTGTATAAATTGCTGGAAAACCAGCTTGAGCTGCTCTACAACGCTCGGCTAAGGTGCCCTGTGGAATAAGTTCTACATCTAATTCTCCCGATAGCATTTGGCGCTCGAACTCATCGTTCTCACCAACGTAAGACGACACCATTTTTTTTATTTGTTTTTTATGTAACAATAAACCTAAGCCAAAATCGTCTACTCCTGCATTATTAGATATGCATGTTAAACCTTTTACGCCACTTTTTACTAACGCTGCTATAGCGTTTTCTGGAATTCCAGATAAGCCAAAACCTCCAAACATACACGTCATATTATCTCTTATACCTTCGGTAGCTTCTTGTATAGAATTTACTTTCTTATTAATCATAATTGTGTGCTTCTTTTGTGCCTTAAATTTATGAAATAAAAAAGCCATTCGGTAAAGAATGGCTTGTAAATATTTTTAAGCTATTTAATTATGGTGTTAAGAATCTTGTTTTTAAAGTTCTAAACCATCTGGTAACTCTTCTGTTGGTGTGTCGTTATCTCCATCTGGATTATCTTCTTGGTATTTTGCGCAATCTACTTCAATAGATAAATTTGTTGGTTTCTCGAAGTTTCCTTTAGATACGTCTAACGTTTCGTCTTCGTAACAGCTTTTCATATACATACCCCAAATAGGTAATGCCATGGCAGCGCCCTGACCGTAGCTTATACTTTTAAAGTGTGCTGCTCTATCTTCTGCACCAACCCATACTCCAGTTACTAAATTAGGTACCATACCCATAAACCAACCATCACTTTGGTTTTGTGTTGTTCCTGTTTTTCCTGCAATTGGGTTTGTTAATTCGTAAGGATATCCTGTAATAATTTCTTTATATAATGTCTGGGTAGCTCGCCACTTTCCTCTTAAACGACTACCAGATCCAGATTGCACCACACCTTCCATGAGGTTTACAGTAACATACGCAGATTCTGCACTTAGTACATCTTTAGTTTCTGGTGTAAATTGATATAGAACTGTTCCGTTTTTGTCTTCTATACGCTCAATCATTACTGGTTTGGTATAGACACCTTTATTCGCAAAAGCAGAATAGGCACCAACCATTTCGTAAACACTTATATCTGGTGTCCCTAAAGCAATGGATGGCACTTCTGGAATCTCGGAAGTTATGCCTAAATTTCTTGCTAATTGTGCAACCGGCTGCGGGCCAACTTTGTCCATTAATCTTGCAGTAACAGTATTAATAGAACCTGCTAAAGCTTGCTTAAGTGTTTTTTCTCCACTGTAGTTACCTCCATCATTACTTGGTGTCCACGGTTCTGGATTCCCAAATTTATTCGCTTCTATTGTTATTTGAGACAAAGGCTGTTTATCGCACGGCGACATATGTAACTGGTCTATAGCTGTGGCATAAACAAATGGCTTAAAGGTAGAGCCAACTTGTCGAGCTCCTTGCTTCACCATATCGAATTGAAAATGACGATAATTCATACCACCAACCCATGCTTTTACGTGTCCCGTCTGCGGATCCATACTCATCATTCCTGTTCTTAAAAAAGATTTATAATAACGCATAGAGTCTATGGGCTTCATAATTGTATCTACTTCGCTGGCTTCGCCTTTTTCCCATTTAAAAACCGTCATTTTTGTTGGTTTTTGGAACGAGGCTTCAATTTCTTTGTCACTTTTACCTTGCTTTTTTAGTATTCTCCAACGTTCTCCACGTCGCATCCCTTTATTCATTAAGTCTTTTTCTTCTTCTTTAGTTAGACCTAAAAATGGTGCTGTAGGATTGCGGTCTGGTGTATTCTGGTTAAAAAATTCTGCTTGCAATCGTGGCATGTGCCTGTTTACAGCTAATTCTGCATATTTTTGCATGCGCGAATCTATGGTTACAAACACTTTTAAACCGTCGCTATTGATGTTGTATTTTGTACCATCTGGTTTTCGGTTTGCTTTGTCGTTTGTCCAGTCTTTCATCCAGCTTCTTAAATATTCTCTAAAATAAGTTGCTGTACCATCGCGATGCGATTGTGGTGAATACCTTAAATCTAATTCGGTTTTTTGAAGGGAATCTTTTTCAGTTTCAGAAATAAAACCATAATTATACATTTGGTACAATACCACGTTTCTTCTGTTTTTTACTCCAACCGGATTTTTATTTGGCCTTGGATTATATAATGACGAATTTTTAAACATCCCAACCAACATGGCAGATTCTTTTACATTAAGTTCTCGTGGTTCTTTATCAAAATATATGTTTGATGCTGAACGAATACCATCTGCATTATTACCAAAATCGTAGATATTAAAATATTGTGCAATAATTTCCTCTTTGGTGTATTGGCGCTCTAAACGTATGGCAATAATCCATTCTTTTGCTTTCTGAAGTACACGTTCTACTATATTTGAAGACCCTTCACCATGAAATAGCTGCTTGGCAAGCTGTTGAGAAATTGTACTTGCTCCACCACTTCCTGGCTTTAAAATAGCTCTTAAAGTTCCTCGAGCATCTATCCCAGAATGATCTTTATATCTCGCATCTTCTGTTGCTATCAAGGCTTCTACCAAATGCGTGGGCAACTCGTTATAACTAACAGGTGTTCTGTTATCATCAAAATAGAATTTTCCAAGTGTTTTACCATCGCTTGAAATAATTTCTGTGGCTAAATTTGTTTTTGGGTTTTCTAAAACTGTATGATCTGGCATTTCCCCAAAAACACTCCATGATGCTAAAAGAAATAATAAAATAAGGGAAACGATTCCGCCTAAAAATATCATCCAAAACCAACGCACGTATTTTTGAAACTCTTGCGGGTCTTGTGTCTGTTTTGTTTTTGTCTTTGCCATCAAACTAATATATTACTTAAAAAACCATCTTGGTTTAAAACCATTTTGGCTATAAAAATTTTATTCTGTTTTTTCGATTCTAAAACCAACATCTGTTATGCCTTCTAAATTTGCAACGCCGTTAACTTCGCCGTTTTCACGCATAGCATGTTGGATATTTACTGTGTATTCTCCACTTTCATTAAACACAACGCCTTCTTTATACCACAATTTATTTTCTTTAATACTCGACATTCCCGTGCCTAAAAACTCTCCATTTGGCTTTGTCATCTTATACTCTAAAGTATCTACAATGTTTTTTCCGTGAGGAAAATTCATTTCAACAATTAAAAATAAATTGCTGTATTTATAAGCATTGGTGTTACGTAAATTAACAAATAAATTATACGGGTTTATTGAATCTGGCGGATTAACTTTAAAACTCACCACTTTGTCTTTATTCCACACTTCTGGAATACTTTCGTACTCATCGAACACTCTTTTAGAGTCACAAGACATTAAAATAATACCTAATAAAATATAAAACAACTTACTTTGCATTATTTGCTTTGTTTTGAGGCTTATTGGGTGACTTAGCGCGTGGTTTATTTTGTTTTTTATTTTGAGGCTTGTTTTTATTTTTATTACGATTACGATTCTTATTATTTCTACGTTTTTTATTGCCTTTTGGACTATCGAATCGTGTTAAACTATCTTGCCCAACAACGTTTTCGAACTCTACTTTGGTCTCTTCAATTAAATCTGAAGCATATTCCTCTAAACTCGCTACTTTTTCTTTTTTCTTATTTAATTCTATAATTTCTCTGGCTTGATCTGTTGTTATTTTATGCCAATTCATCCACTCACCTTCGTAAGCATACCACATGTGACCTTGGAAAATATCGGTTTTTTGGCAAACAGCTGTGCCTTTTTCTGTATATAATTTGGTGTCTGTTTTCGGGAAGGCCTTAAGGGCATCTTGATACGAATCTAATTCGTAATTTAAACAGCATTTTAACTTACCACACTGTCCAGCGAGCTTTTGTGGATTTAAAGATAATTGCTGGTAGCGTGCAGCACTTGTACTTACAGACCTAAAATCTGTTAACCAAGTAGAGCAGCACAACTCGCGGCCACAAGAGCCTATGCCTCCAAGCCTTGAGGCTTCTTGCCTAAAGCCAACCTGTTTCATTTCTATTCGCGTTCTAAACTCGCGTGCAAATACTTTTATTAATTCTCTAAAATCTACACGTTCTTCGGCTGTGTAATAGAATGTTGCTTTACTTCCATCGCCTTGAAATTCGATGTCTGAAATCTTCATTTGAAGCTTTAAATCGATAGCAAATTGCCTCGCACGAACCTTCATGGGTTCTTCTCTATCGCGTGCATCGCTCCATATGTCTATATCTTTTTGTGATGCTTTTCTATATATTTTTAATACTTCTTCTGGCTTTTCATTAATTTTTTTGCGCTTCATTTGTACGCGAACCAATTCACCAGTCAAGGTAACCATTCCAATATCATGTCCTGATTGTGCCTGAGTAGCTACAATATCTCCTATCGATAAGGATAGGTTTTCGGTATTTTTATAGTAGTGTTTTCTTCCGTTTTTAAAACGAACTTCAACAAAATCGAAAGGTTTTTCTCCGTTGGGAACAGACATATTTGCTAACCAATCAAAAACGGTTAGTTTGTTACAACTGTCTGTACCACAAGTACCATTATTTTTGCAGCCTTTAGGTTGGCCGTCTTTAGTTGAGCAACTTGCACAAGCCATATATTATGTAGATATATTGATTCTGAATATGTGTAGGTTACTTTAAGCACCTGTATAATACCAGAAGACGATTAATATTATTCTATTTTAATTAAAGTATTTAACTTTAATCTTCTATAAAATCTAACGGTAAAGATAAGATTATTATTATGACTAATAAAATATAAATTTTTTAAGACTTTGGTCTGGCTGTAAATAAAATTAGAATTTATTGTATTTAAATTTACAAAACTGTGAATCAACACTTTAAACTAAAAATATTTTAAAATATTAAAAAGATTTAATTAATTTTGAAACATTGTCTATTAACTCTTTTTATCATGAAAAAAACGTATTACTTTTTTGGTTTGCTACTATTTATTTGTTGTTTAGGTTATACTCAAACACCTAATGTAAAAGTTAGTGGTGGTGATTACACATTTAATGCAGCAAAAACAAACTGTTTAACAAAAGCGCAGCGCAATAGCATAATTTCAGAACTAAAATTAAGTCATAATAAACTCAAGGCTGAAAATAAATTAGCTTACCAAGGACAAAAAATTCCTAACCCATTATTTATTTGGCCTGTTCAAAAATCAGCAACAAATCCGTTTAATGATGTATGGTCTATTTCTGGTTATGCAGACCACAATGTTGGCTTTGGCGGCCAGTTACAAGATTATGATTGCGGAACAAAAACATACGACACCTCAAACTATAATCATCAAGGTGTTGATATTTTTACATGGCCTTTTCCTTGGAAAATGATGGATGATGACACAGTAGAAATTTTGGCAGCTTCTAATGGACAAATAATTGCTAAAAACGATGGTGAATTTGATAGAAGTTGCAATTTTAATAGTAATATCTGGAATGCTGTTTACATACAACATAACGATGGAAGTGTGGCTTGGTATGGACATTTAAAAAATGGCTCTATTACCACAAAAAATGTTGGAGATATGGTAACTCAAGGCGAATATTTGGGTATTGTTGGGAGTTCTGGCAATTCTACAGGACCGCATTTACATTTCGAAATATGGGAAGATGCTACATACACCAACTTAATAGATCCTTATGCTGGTCCATGTAATAATTGGAATACACAGTCTTGGTGGCAGAACCAAAAACCGTATAGTAATCCTGGATTAAATGCTGTTTTAACTGGTACCGCAGACCCAAACTTTGGTACCTGTCCAACAACAGAAATCACAAATGAGTCCGCAACATTTTCTATTAACGAAGAAATTTATTTTACTATTTACCTACGAGATCAATATCCGGGTTCTTCGGTTAATTTAAGAGTTATAAAGCCCGACAATACAGATTTGTATAATTGGAATCATAATTTAAACGACAACTATCAAGCTTCTTGGTGGCGATGGAATTTTCCTGTTACAGAATCTGGGAATTGGAAATGGCAAGCAACATACGAAGGGCAAACAGTTACCCAGGATTTTTTTGTTGGCACATTGTCTACAGAAGATTTTAATTTTGAAAATATTAGCATTTACCCAAATCCTGTTAAAGATGAATTGTTTTTAAAAGCTAAGATTAATATTACCAAGGCAGTAATTACAGATGTATTAGGAAAAATTATTGTTGAACTTAATAGTAAAGCTATTACCACAATAAATACGCAATCGCTTTCACATGGTCTCTATTTTATAACTTTAACGAATGCACATAATCAATTAAAAACGATTAAAATAATTAAGGAATAGCAAAAAAAATCCCGAAGCAGTGCTTCGGGATTTTATTATTTCTGTTTAAGTGTTTCGAAAATATTTCTTAAATCTTTTTTATAAGGTAAATGGTCTGCTCTTCCTTTTTTAAATATATCGTTGCTATTAGCCTGTCCTTTTCGTAATTCCTTTTGTTCTTCGTAGGGTAAAGCATGAATTTCTTTACAATTTGTAGAACAACAGTTATTCATTTCTTCTTTACAAGCATCGCATTGTAAAAAAAGAAGATGGCAAGCATCGTTTGCACAATTTGTGTGCACATCGAAAGGGTTACCACATTGGTGGCATTTAGCAATAATATCCTCACTTATTTTTTCGGCACGTCTGTCGTCAAAAACAAAATTTTTGCCAATAAATTTGTTTTCAATGCCTTCTTCGTTTACTTGTCTGGCATACTCTATAATGCCGCCTTCAAGCTGATAAACGTTTTTAAAACCTTTGTGTTTATAGTATGCGCTGGCTTTTTCACAACGTATTCCTCCTGTACAATACATTAAAAGGTTTTTATCTTCTTTATGCGCGCTTAAATCTGCTTCAATAATATCTAAGCTTTCACGAAAAGTGTCCACATCTGGCGTTACTGCGCCATCAAAGTGTCCTATTTCACTCTCGTAGTGGTTGCGCATATCTACACAAACAGTGTTTGGGTTATCGAGCATAGCATTAAAATCTTTTGCTGAAAGGTGAACACCTTTGTTGGTAACATCGAAGGTATGATCGTTTAAGCCATCGGCTACAATTTTATCCCTTACCTTTATTTTGAGCTTTAAAAAAGACATGTTATCGTGTTCGACTGCGATATTTAAACGAATTCCATTTAAAAAATCAATACTGTCTAAATGTGTTTTAAAAGCTTCAAAATGGTCTGCAGGTAAAGATAATTGTGCATTTATGCCTTCGTGTGCAACATAAATACGTCCTAAAACGTCTAAACTATTCCATTTAACAAATAAATTGTCGCGTAATTGTTGTGGATTGCCAATTTGAGCGTAGGCATAAAACGATAATGTTAAACGGTCTTTTCCTGCTTTTTCTATAAGCTCTGCTCTTTCTTTGGCGCTTAATTTGTTGTACAGTTGCATGCTATACTAAGTTTTTAAGGTTAAAGAATATAGTATTCACTTCCTTACGGAAGCAATAGATTTAAGTGCAAAGGTATTGATTTAGTTGGATTTGGCAAGTAACTTTTACAAGGAGCACTAAAACACTCTCAAAATATATTCATTTTAAAAACATGCTATCTAAATGAGGGTATAATATTAAATACCAATCGCTTTATAAAATCCAAATTTAAAATTGGGATGTTTTTATAAAATCTTCATTTCTCTTAAATTTATAAAAACAAAAAAAAGTCCGTTGTTTGCGCAACGGACTTTTAATAGACTAACTCGTTATTAATTGTTTTTTATTTCTAAAAACAAAAACGAGCTAACCTCCATCGGCTTTACAGCTGCTGTTTACTAAAACGGCTACTGAAACACCTAATGTTTTTGATGTTAATACTTTTTTTAAATACCTCATGCTATTATCACTTAAAAATTAAACATGAATTTTTAAAAATGCGGCTAATTTTTCTTTTTCACAGCTAAATCTTTCCCGCTTTTATTAGTAGATGCAAAAAGTTTAAAAAGGTTGCGTGAGAAATTAAATAAAAGATTAAAAAAATAGTATTTTAGCACGACAAACAGTTAAAAAAAGAAAAAATGAGCAATGAAAAAGACGCAAAACTAAAGGCATTAAAGCTAACATTAGATAAATTAGATAAAGCATACGGAAAAGGAACGGTAATGAAAATGAGCGACGCTGCAGTTGTAGATGTTGATGCTATTCCGTCTGGTTCGTTAGGTTTAGATATTGCATTAGGTGTTGGTGGTTATCCAAGAGGTAGAGTAATCGAAATATATGGCCCTGAATCTTCAGGTAAGACAACATTAACTTTACACGCTATCGCCGAAGCGCAAAAAGCAGGAGGAATTGCTGCCTTTATTGATGCAGAACACGCTTTCGACCGTTTTTATGCAGAAAAATTGGGTGTTGATATAGATAACCTAATCATTTCTCAGCCAGACAATGGAGAACAGGCTTTAGAAATTACAGATAATTTAATTCGCTCTGGTGCTATTGATATTGTAGTTATCGATTCGGTTGCCGCTTTAACACCTAAAAGTGAAATTGAAGGCGAAATGGGAGATAGTAAAATGGGTTTACATGCACGTTTAATGTCTCAGGCTTTAAGAAAGCTTACAGCCTCTATTAGTAAAACTAACTGTACCGTAATATTTATTAATCAATTACGTGAGAAAATTGGAGTAATGTTTGGAAATCCAGAAACTACAACTGGTGGTAATGCTCTTAAATTTTATGCTTCTGTACGTTTAGATATTAGACGTTCTACACAAATTAAAAGTACAGATGGTGTAGTTATGGGTAACAAAACCAGAGTGAAAGTGGTTAAAAATAAAGTGGCACCTCCATTTAAATTGGCCGAATTCGATATCATGTATGGAGAAGGTGTTAGTAAGGTAGGAGAGATTTTAGATGTGGCAGTAGAAAAAGAAATTATAAAAAAAGCAGGTTCTTGGTTTAGTTATGATGATACTAAATTAGGGCAAGGACGAGACGCTGTAAAAGCTATTATTAAAGACAATCCAGAATTGTTTGATGAGCTTGAACAAAAAATAAAGAAAGCCATTAAAGACGATAAGTAAAATTATATAAATAGAAAATCCCGAAAAAATCGGGATTTTTTTATTTTTAGACGCAACCTTTTAAAGATGTCTGCATCTTCTAATAGAATACACGTATGGAAAAATAAAAATGAAAATGAAAAAGCTCCTTATTTTAATTATTGGTTTAGTAACATTCTCTTGTAGTTTAAGTGACGATTCTCCCACAGATTATCAGGAATTATTACCTGTTGAAGAAGCGGTATTGCCTGAAGAGTTTGTATTAAACGAAACTTACGAAATTACTCTGGTTTATTTAAGACCAACAACTTGTCATGCTTTTAGCGATATTTATTATCTCAAGGAAAATAATGAAAGAACAGTTGCTGTAATTAGTACAGTCTTTCAAAGTAATGGCAATTGTACAGCATTAGGTACAGAGCTTGAAGCAACTTTTAATTTTAAGGCTACCCAAACTGGGTCTTATGTTTTTAAATTTTGGCAAGGAGAAGACGATAACGGAGAGGACACGTACTTAACTGTAGAAGTTCCCGTAGTAGAATAATTAATACATGTATTTAATTTGAGTTTAGATCAACTCATACATAAATGTAAAATTAATGATACTAAAGCACAAGGCGAACTATATAAGCTCTTTTCGAGTAAATTGTTTTCAGTATGCTTAAAGTATTCAAGAAATTATGTCGAAGCGGAAGACAATCTGCAAGACGCTTTTGTTACTATTTTTAATAAGATAGAGCAATATAAAAATAAAGGTTCTTTTGAAGGCTGGCTAAAACGAATTACTATAAATACTGCTTTGCAGCGTTATAGAACTCAAGGCGTTTTCGATATTGTAAATGACGATTTAATAGAAGAAGAAGCAGTTACAATAGATGATGATGATTCTATTTCTATAGATTATCTGTTAAAAATCATTCAAGAATTGCCAGACCGTTATCGTTTAGTATTTAACCTTTATGTAATGGATGGTTATTCTCATCAAGACATAGCCAACATGATAAACGTATCAACAGGAACCTCAAAATCTAATCTTGCACGCGCCAGACAGATTTTAAAAGATAAAATAACAGACTATAAAAAGGGCTTAAATTCCCAATCTTTATAAGATGAGTGAAAAAAAACATATAGATAGACTTTTTCAAGAAAAGTTTAAGGATTTTGAAGCAAAACCAAGCGATAGTGTTTGGGCTGGTATTCAAAGTAAAATAAAACAACCTGAAGAAAAGACCAAATCTGGCGCGCCAATATGGTTGCGTTATGCAGGAATAGCTGCTGCTTTACTGTTACTAATTACAGTTGGAAATGTAGTGTTCAATTCTCAAGATACCCAAAGGAATACTAACGATACCATAGTAGATACTAATACTAAAAATAATACAAAGACAGCACCTTCTAAAAATGATAATAACAATAACGACGATGCTTTAAACGGAACCGTTACAACTTCAGAAGATGAAAACAATAGCTTCAAAAATAAAAGCGAAGCATCAACAAATGAACCCTTGGTAAATGTCAAAAATGATTTAGCAAATGATTCTGAAACTAACAATTCAGCGCAACCGCTCCATAACAACAATGCACCGTATTTAAATACTCAAAATTCAGAAAACCAAAAAGCATCTAATACCTCTAAAAATACTGTAAACCGTTACGCTTCTACTAAAACAAACAGTACTGCAATTGGCATAAATAATAAAGCAGATTCAAATTCGCAAAACCAAGCGTCATCACCCATAAAAAATAATACAGCAGATAATTCAACCATTGCGTCGAACACTACAAATAAAAAAGAATCGAATGGTAACACGCAACAAAACAATTTAAATAAGAACACGGCAACTCCCAATACAACAGTTGCAACAACAGATAATGAAAAAGAAGAAGAAAAAATGATGGAACCAGACAGCGCAAACTCGTCTAACACCATCGAAGAGGCTCTTGCCAAGATTGAAGATTTTGATGAAAAAGAAGAGGAAGAAAACGTAAACAGGTGGTCGGTTAGCGCAAATGCCGCACCTGTTTACTATAATACTCTTGGCAAAGGTTCTCACATTCACGATCAATTTATAAACAATCCTAAAAACGGAGAAATTAATACCAGTTATGGTGTTAATGTTGGCTATGCTTTAAACGATAAATTAAAACTTCGTTCTGGAATTAATAAATTAAATTTAAGTTACGATACTGCAAACGTAATTATTTACGAAAGTGTTGCTAACACTCCAAGCAGTTCGCCATTACGTAATATTAACTTTGTCCCAACCAATCAAGGCGAAAATATTGCTGTTTTGAGCGCTAATAATTTATCTGTACAACAAATTAGCGGTGTTGTTAACGACAATTTAAATGCGGCTTTAAGTCAGCGGTTAAGTTATATGGAAGTGCCTTTAGAATTAGAATATGCTGTCTCAAACAAGCGTTTTGGAGTTAATGTAATTGGCGGTTTTAGTACTTTTATTTTAAATGATAACGAGGTTGTAACAGAAGTAGAAAATAGAAAAACAAAAATTGGTGAGGCTAATAATATTAATAATGTAAGTTTTAGTGCTAATGCTGGAATTGGTATAGATTATAAATTTAGCAAAGCGCTTAAATTTAATTTAGAACCTACTTTCAAGTATCAAATTAATGCTTACAGTGAAACCTCAGGCGATTTTAAACCATACATTATTGGAGTTTATACTGGTTTTAGTTATAAATTTTAAGTTTTAAGTTTTTTAGTTGGTTAGACTTTTACTAAGTATCTCAACACATTGAGAACTCCAATAATTTTAAGCTGCTCTGTGCCAAGGGCAGCTTTTTTTTATAGTTTTTTCTTAGACTGAAACGCCAAAAGCTGATTATAAATAACAGCCTTAGACTGTGCATTAACTTGAGCAGTATCTTTAGTATTTAAGTTTTTTGTTTCTATAAATTTATGAATTTTTACCCTCATTTTTCCTGGACCTCCACTAAAAAAAGTGTAAGAAAAACGTTCTTTATTATCTGCAAAAGTTATAGGAACAATTGGTATTTGGTGATTAATAGCCAACCGGAAAGCACCATCCTTAAACTCAGCAAGCACGATATCCTCCTCTGGCACTAAACCTTCTGGGAAAATACAAATACTCAAGCCTTGTTTTAAACGTCTTTGTGCTCTTAAAAAAACGGCTTGTCTGCTTTTTTGACTATTTCTATCTACCAATATACACGTACGTTTATAGAAAAATCCAAACAATGGAATTTTAGCTAACTCGGCTTTACCAACAAAAACAAACGGGTTTTTAACCGTAACCAACATGAGCATAATATCTGCCATAGAAGTATGGTTGGCAACAAACATATAACTCTTATTTTTATCTGGAGTTTCCTCTCTTATAATTTTGGTTATAAAACCCATTCCTATTAAAATAAATCTTGCCCATATACGCGCTAGCTTAAAAAAATAAGGATACCAGGATTCTTTTAAAATTGATAAAACCAAAAATGGAAATAGAATAATAATTGGCAGTGCAACTAAAATATAAAACCAAACTCTATATAAAATCCAGAAAATGTATTTAAATACAATCATAAGCGCCAAAAATACATAATTGTTTTGAGCTATTTTAATTGAAAAAAAATACCTTTGCTTACCGAATAAAATTTTAGTTTAATAAAACGAGTTTTTGGCTTAATATATTTAGTTAAAACTCTAAAACGCAAATCTATTTAGCGTTATTAAAAAGAGATACCTGCATTCGCAGGTAATGTTATGGCAAGAATATTAACAGGAATACAAAGTACAGGCACACCACATTTAGGAAATATATTAGGCGCATTAATGCCCGCAATGGCTTTAGCAAACAATTCTGCAAACGAATCCTTTTTGTTTATTGCAGACATGCATTCGCTAACCCAAATTAAAGATGCTAACACACTCAAAAATAACACGTATTCTACTGCAGCTACCTGGTTGGCGTTTGGCTTAGATATAGAAAAAACAGTGTTTTACAGACAGAGCGATGTACCGCAAGTAACCGAATTGTCTTGGTACTTAAGTTGTTTCTTTCCATATCAACGCTTAACCTTAGCGCATAGTTTTAAAGATAAAGCAGATAGATTGGAAGATGTAAACTCAGGCCTGTTTACGTACCCAATGCTTATGGCTGCAGACATTTTATTGTATGATGCCGAAATAATTCCTGTTGGTAAAGACCAATTACAACATATAGAAATGACACGTGATGTTGCCTCGCGTTTTCATGCAAAAATGGGTGAAACCTTTGTATTGCCAGAAGGGAAAATACAAGAAAACACCAAACTTGTTCCTGGAACCGATGGCGCTAAAATGAGTAAAAGTAAAGGGAATATTATCAACATTTTTTTACCAGAAAAGAAACTGCGTAAACAAATTATGAGTATTGAAACGGATAGTACGCCACTTGAAGACCCAAAAGACTGGGCGTCTTGTAATTGCTTTGCTATTTATAGTTTATTAGCTTCTGAAGCCGAAATAACAAGCATGAAAGCTAACTACGAAAATGGTAATTATGGTTATGGTCATGCCAAACAAGCCTTGTTTGAATTGATTTTAAAAACATTTGAAACACCTCGTGAACGTTATGATTTTTATATGAATAACCTTGACAAAGTTGATGAAGCTTTAGCTAAAGGTGCTGAAAAAGCAAAGCTGGTTGCTGATAGTGTTTTAAAGCGTGTTCGCAAGAAAGTAGGATACTAAATGTATAAATTAACAAAAAAACTGAATGCTATTAGTATTCAGTTTTTTTGTTAAATATCGGCTACTAACTTACTTCACCATCACTTTTTGTTTCACTGTTTTACCATCAAATTCCGATTGTAAAATATACATGCCTTGTGGTATTCCGCTTAAATCTAACTGGTAATTAGATTGTTTAAATTTACCATCTTTAGTGACTTCTTTTACTTTTTGTCCGTTAACAGCATAAACCGTAAAACGAACAGGTTTAGAGGTTTCTGTGTTAAGACTAACGTTAAGTATTGGCTCTGTTTGAGACACTGGGTTTGGATACACTTTTAGTCTATCTATAGTATCATTTTGTTCTTTAACAATATTATTCGTTTCGTTAATAACTCTATCAGACGATACCGTTACCACAACTGGATCACTTTGTATTATTAATCCAGATATTGCTGGATTACTTGTTGCACAAGAATAGGTTCCACTTGAAGTGGCAACATAAGGATTTCCTGTTCCAGAAGGCGACCAATTATAGTCTGTAGCACCTCCAACACTTACAGAAACAGTATTACCCGAAACCTGAGTTGGTACATTTCGCTGTGGCGCGTAATAAAAGTTAGTTGTATTAAAAATGCTGGTGTATGGCATAAGATCATTAAAATGTAAGTTATTGTTTCTCACATCTATGTGTGTCAAATAACTGTCAACATCCGCAAAATTAGTAGGTAGGGTCAAGTTTTCGTACAAATTATTTCTGGCATAGCACAATCTTAAATTTGACATTGTAGATAAATCTAAATCTCCTATAATATTATTATCCTGAACAATAAAGTAATACATATTGCTATACGTTCCAGACATAATTAATTCGTTTAGCCCTAGACCCTGAACTCTAAAATCCAATAATTCTCTCATAAGAGAAATATCCATGGTCTTTCCAGGTGTAATTGGGTTGTTATATAAATATAGACGTCTTAACTCTGGGTTATTACCTACGCTAAAATCTGTAAATAAATTATTGTGAGCATAAGCTAACGATACGATTGGCATATTAGAAATATCGAATGTTCCAGAAATTTGATTATTATGAATCATAAAATATCTCATATTATCATAATTTCCAGCAACAGTAAGATTCGATATTCCTAAGCTTTGAATTCTAAAATCTAATAAATCACGCATTGTGGATATGTCTAAAGATTTTCCAGGTGTAATTGGGTTATTATACATATAAAAGCGCTGCAGCTTTGCTCCAATTCCCATATTAAAATCTGTAAATTGATTGTTATGAGCATAGACCGTGATAATGTTAGGCATTGCAGACATATCTAAAGTTCCGGTAATCTCATTATCTTGAATTATTAAATATCTTAAATTATTATAATCTCCAGACATAATTAATTGGCTTAAACCTATTCCAACAGCTCTAAAATCTATGAGTTCTCGCATTGCAGAAAGATTAATAATTTTACCAGGAGTAATTGGGTTATTAGAAATATTAACTCTTTGTATGACGTCGTTTGCACTAATTTCAATATCGTTAAAGTTATTATTTTGCGCTCCAAGTGTAACCAAGGAGGTCATTAATGACGTATCTAATACACCCGAAATATTATTAACATTTAAGTGTAAATATTTAAGCCCTGTTAAATTACTAAATGAAGCAGGTAATGTTCCATTTAAATTATTGTCTTGTAAATTGAGTTTTGTTACCCTACAATTTGTAACCGTTACACCTTCCCATGTTTCTATGGGTCCTGTTAGCCAATTCGCATTATTTGTCCATGCAGGTCCGTTTGTGCTATTGTATAAATCTATTAGAGCTTCACGATCAGTGTCGTACGCGCTAATGGTATTTTCAAGTATTGATAAATTTACTGCATTGATTAAAGTTGTACCATCAACGCTAACGGTATATTCTCCAACATCTATATCGTCGAAATTATTAATTATTAAGTGTTGCGTGTTAGCTCCAGAGATATTAACACCGTCCTTAATCCATTGATAACTTAATCCTGTAACAGGAGAAGTGAGTGTGGCAGCTGTGCCTTTAATAATTGTAGCACTCGATATGGCTTGAGCTTGAACACCTATATTTGGAGCATTAGGATCGCACTGCGAATAACTGCTGGTTTGAATGCTTAATATAATTAGTAAGAATGCAAATTTAAGTTTGAAAAATAGCTGTTTCATGACATTAAGTTTTAAGATTAACTATTCTCTTAATGTATTTTGCTATTATAAGGTTAACACAACCTGTTTAAGTATGTACTAAATAACCTCAAACAATTTTCCTGGTAAAGGTCTTACAACTCCTTTTAATTCCATATTTAATAAAACACCAGCAACTTTAAAAGTTGGCATATTACAGTTTAAGGCTATAACATCCAGTAATTGTTTATCATTATCTTTTAAATAATTATAAATTACTTTTTCGTTGTCGTCAAGCTCTACAAATAATTGTTTTTGCACGGCTGGTTTCTGGTCATCTTCCAATTGCCAATTCAATAAATACGGCACATCTAAAGGTGTGGAAAGTAAATGTGCCTGCTGCTGTTTTATAAGGTTATTGCAGCCTACACTTTGCGAATCTGTCGTGCGGCCTGGCACGGCAAACACGTCGCGATTATAAGAATTAGCAATATCTGCCGTTACTAAACTGCCTCCTTTTTCGGCACTTTCAATAACTATAGTTGCTTCACTAATACCTGCAATTATTCTATTACGTTTTAAAAAATTATTTCGATTAAAAGCATCGGTACTCCAAAAATCGGTATAAAAACCACCATTGTTTTCTACCTCAGCCATGTATTTTTTATGTGTTTTGGGATAAATCTGATTTAAGCCATGCGCTAAACAACCTACTGTTTGTAAATTGTGTTTAATCGCTGCCTTTTGTGCAGTAATATCTGTACCATAAGCGAAACCAGACACAACTACCGGATTATAAATGGCAAGTTCTTCAACTAATTTTTCGCAAAATGCAATACCAGAAGTAGTTATTTTTCGTGCACCAACAATACTAATAATATGTTTTTTGTTAAGGTTTATATTTCCTGCTTCAAATAACAAGATAGGACTGTCTATACAATGTTTTAATTTTTCAGGATAAGTTTCAGAATTAAAATAATGGGTTTTTATGCCTTCAGCTTTAATAAATTTTAGTTCGTTTTCTGCAGCTTCGAGGTGGTTTTGTTTGTATAAATCTGAAATATTAACCGTTCCAATCCCATCAATTTTTAATAAATTTTGCTTTTTTTCTTTTAATACAGCTTCCGCAGAACCACAATGTGCAATTAGTTTTTTAGCGGTTACATCGCCAATTTTTACAACATTTTGGAGCGCCAAGGTATAAAGCAAATCGTTTTCACTCATTTTATAATATTGATTTTGAGACTACAATAAAAGAATTTTCACGCTTTTAATAATTAACAAAGTCTATCTTTTATTTTTAAATAAAAAGGTTAACTTTGTTTTTATGCAATTAGAAACTTACATAAGCGATTTATTATACCGTTACGAATGTGTTACTGTGCCTGAGTTTGGTGCTTTTTTATCACAACGTGTTCCGGCAGTTTTGCACGAATCTACCAATGCGTTTTATCCGCCAAAAAAGAAATTATCTTTTAATGAGCAAATACAAACTAACGATGGTTTACTAGCACATTATGTAGCTGATGTGGAAAAGATTCCTTTTGAAGCTGCCACAAGAAAAATTGCCAAACGTGTAAAATCATTAAAATCTTATCTAACAGAAGGCGAAACATTGTCTTTTGAAAATATTGGTGAACTTAAATTAAACAACGAAGGTAAGATTGAGTTTAACCCGAGCTATAATTTAAATTATTTAACGGACGCTTTTGGGCTTTCTCAACTGGTTTCACCTACTGTAACCCGAGAGGTTTACAAAGAAGAAGTAGAAGCTATTGAAAAAGTGATACCATTAACGGTTACGCCAGAAAAACGTAAAGCAAGACCTTATTTAAAATACGCTGCAGTTGCATTAATAGCATTAACTTTAGGTGGCTTGGTTTCTGGTAATTATTATGTTAATGAGATAAACGCGCAAAACCAGATTGCACAAGAAGAAGCAAATAAGCAGTTAGAAAACCAAATACAAGAAGCTACTTTTGTTATAAGCAACCCTTTACCTGCAGCAACTTTAAATGTTAGTAAACAATCTGGAAATTACCACATTGTTGCAGGAGCTTTTAGAGTAGAGAGTAATTGTGATAAAAAAGTAGCTCAATTACAAGAGCAAGGTTTTAAAGCCAGAAAAATTGGTATTAATAAATATGGTTTACATCAAGTAGCTTATGCAAGTTTTAATGATAGAAACGAAGCGCTTCGTGAGTTAAAAACCATACGTGACACTAACAATGACGCAGCTTGGTTGTTGGTTAAAGCCTTAGATTAATATTTCTGTTAATTTCCACTAAAATTTAGGGCTGAAAAATTCTAAATCAGCTTACCTTTGCATCTTACAAATTTTTCCTATTTACCGGAACAATAAACTATTTTTTTTTCGATGGAAGCAAAAGCAGCAAAACACTCAAGGACCATAATGACAGATATGGTTTTACCTGGTGAAACCAATCCAATTAATAATCTTTTTGGTGGTGAATTACTTGCCAGAATGGATCGTGCTGCTGGTATAAGTGCACGTCGTCATTCGCGACGCATCGTGGTAACCGCTTCTGTAAATCATGTCGCGTTTAATCGTGCGATTCCACTTGGTAGTGTGGTAACGGTAGATGCTAAGGTTTCTCGTGCTTTTAAAAGCTCTATGGAAATATACATAGATGTTTGGATAGAAGACCGAGAATCTGGAGTAAAAGCTAAAGCTAATGAAGCTATTTATACCTTTGTTGCTGTGGATGAAACGGGAAGACCTGTTCCTGTTCCAGAGTTAATTCCGGAAACGAAAATAGAAATAGAACGTTTTGAAGGCGCCCTAAGACGTAAACAACTAAGTTTAGTACTTGCTGGTAAAATGAAACCAAATGATGCCACCGAATTAAAAGCACTTTTCGAGTAGCAGACTAATCTGCAAAGCCTGTATATTCTATTTTAATACTGCTTGCCTCAGGTTTAGTGATTACCACAAAATATCCACTTCCTTCTGCTCGCCAGTTGTATTGAATAGTATCTAATCGAGATGCTGCTCTACTTATAAACAAATCGCTCGACCAGATATTAGAATCTTTATCTTTTTCACTAACAGTTTCTTTGTCATTCCCTTTATGACCTGGAAAGTTAAAGGACTTTGGGATGTTATAATTGGCTTTAGCCAAATAAAAAGCTTCATGCCATTGTGTAGCTGGTAATGTAAGAGTTTCGACTGTGCCTTGATGAAAATCTTGAGGTGTATCTTTAGATTCGAAAACCGCATTAGGATTTACTGCTTTTAACCGTGTTATGTAATCCTCGTTTTTTTCTTCTTTCTCCAGAGGTGGAAAAGCACTTAAAAAGCCACTAAAAACATAACCGGTTTTTCCTTCGTAAAGTACTTGCATCATACTACCTTCTATGTTTTCTACTGCTAAATCTACGGTGTAAATGGGTGCGGTTTGTTTTAGTTTTGCACCAAATGGAATGGTGAGGAGCTTTTCGCTACTTAGTATATCCGATTTTCTTAAGGATAATCCGTTAGGCGCTAAAACATAAAAATAAGCATTTGCTAAATCGCTCTCTTGTTCGGCTTCAATTACATCTATAGGGTTTTGTTCTTTGTCGGAAAGGTATATATTGTCATCAATAGTTTTATCTGTTTTAGAAGTATTATTACAGCTAACACACATAAAACTGGCTAATAATAGGATTAAAATGGCTCTTTTCATTCTTGGAATATAGTTTAGCAAACGCTTTAATACTATTAAGATAGTATTTTTAGATTACATCTTATAAATCCAGCTCGAAGGGTCTTGTGTTTTATTATCCTTATCAATCCTGAATTTTAAAATAGTTTCACCAGTAGATGGATTTGTAAAGACTTCGCCAATCTCTTGTTTAGTGGTTATTTTATCGCCAGTTTTAACAAAAATCTTACCTAAATTCTGGTATGTAGTGATATAATTTCCGTGCTTAATCATTACAATAGGATTGCTTCGTTTCGGCGTTAAAATTCCCATAACTTCACCATTAAATACAGCACGTACTTTCGCACCTTTTTCAGTAGAGATTCTAACACCATTACTATTAATAGTTAAAGAGCGATCTACAGGCGATGGTTGTTTACCATACCGTAGTTTTACTATTCCTTTTTCTACTGGCCATGGTAATTTACCTTTACTGCCTAAAAAATCGGCAGCTAATGCCTTGGCCTCTGCAGTTAGTGCAAAGCTTTTTGTTTTAGAAGTGGTTTTTACACCAGCCTTTTTGTTAGATGCGGCAATAGCCTCACTAATAAGTTTGTCTATTTCTCTGTCTATGCGCTTAGCTTCTTTTTGTTTTGCTCTAATTTGAGCATTATAGGTGTTTAAATTCTTTTTAATAGACTGCATGATTTCTTCACGCTGCTTTCGCTCTATTTCAAGTGCTATTTGTTCTTTTTTATTTTCGGCAATGAGTTTACTTTTTGCTTCTTTTTGTACTAATAATTGTGTGTTAGCTTCTTGTAGAGCTTTTGTTTTTTCCTTTATCTTTTCGGCCTGCTCTTTTTGGTAATCGGCATATTGATTTAAATACTGAATACGTTTGTAAGCCTGCTTAAAATTTGCCGAAGACAGCAAAAACATAACACGACTCTGCTTATTTTTATTTTTATAAGACTTTTGGAGCATTTTAGAGTAGCTTGCCTTTAAAACCTCTAATTCATCTCTATTATTAGAAATTTCTTTTTGATTATTATTAATCTGGCGCGTCAATAAATTTGCCTGCTGATTTGTTACTTTTATCAAGTTTTCGCGCACACTCAGTTTATAAGTAAGGTCCTCAATTTGTGTTATCTGCGATTTCTGTTTCGTTTTGTTAGAAGATAATAAAGCATTTATTTTTTCAATTTCTCGAGAGAGTTCTAAACGTCTTGCTTCTAATTCTTTTTGTTTACCACCTTGAGAAAAAGCAAAAATGCTACTTAAAAAAAGCAGGCTAAAAATTAGTATTCTATTCTTAAAAATACGCATCATTTCTTAAGTATTATCTCATCGTAACCTGAAGGAATTGTAAATGGAAAACGAAGGTTTTCATCCAATTCAATGCCTTTAAGTTCTAAGTCTATTTGTAACTGGTCGTCGTTTTCTAAAGCAATCACTTTTATGCTTTCCGGGAGTATTTCTTCTTTTACTTTTTGATAGGCCGTATAATCTATTTGAAGCAAACGTTGCGCTTGAGATTGTGCAATTTGCTGAGAATCCATTTTAAAATGGGTAGGATTGAACAATAAGAATAATTCGAACACATTGTCTTGATTTGTGGGCTTAAGCATGTATGAGTTTTCATAAACTGAAGCGTCGTAATCCTTAGCGTTAGGCTTAAAAATTGGTTCTCCCAACAATAATGCTTGTACTTTATTAAAATCTAATTCTGTCCCTAATAACTCGCTTAAATAAGTAAAATCGCCATCGAAATAGGTGCCATCTAATTTATTGTAAAACGCTACTCTTTCTGGCGTGATTAAAGCTTTAACAATTCCTAATTTACTCATCCAAATGGTTTTATCTTTTTCCATTCTTAAAGACACAGAAACAGATTGTGATTTTTTACCATCGTTAGACTCAATTTTTACTCTTGCGCTAAGGGTGTTAAATTTTGAAAGATTTTTGCTGCTGTTTTTAACAATCTGCTTGGTAGAAAGGTTAGGGTTTAACGCGCCATTTTCTGTGATGGTTTTAGATGTTTTGCAACTTACCAAACCAATACAAAGCACAAGTATTAGCGTAATTGTTTGAGGTTTAAATATCATTTAATTAGGGATTTCTAACTTTTTAGCTTTATCACTAAACGTTTTTGCTTTAGCTAAATTGTTTAAACCAGTATAAGCTTTACTTAATTGTTTATAGAAATCGGCTTCCATTTTATTATCTTCAATAATGTAGTCCAATCCTGTTTCGAGAATTTCGACAGCGTCATTGTACCGTTTTAATTGATTGAGTGCAACACCGTTAGTGAGGTATAAAACAGGTTGCGAAGGGTATTTTTCTAAACCTGCCGCACTTTTTTCTTCGGCTATATCAAATGCTTTTAAATCGATATGCAGTAATATGATATTTCTTAAAATCCCGAAGTTATCTGGCTCAATAGCCTGTGCTTTGGCATAATATTCTATGGCTTTAGTCTTATCATCTTTCGCTAAATAATACTGTGCAATTTCCACAAAGGTTTTTGCGTCTGCTGCACTTTCGCTTACTAAAGTAGTGATATCAACCAAATCTTTTTCGTACTCGGGATTTTTACTTACAAAATTTACAAAATCTGCTAATACTTTTAACTTGGCTTCAGGTTTGATTTGTCTGCTATTTAATACTACTCGCATAGATTTAATAGCTTGTTGTGCTTTGCCATCGTCTAAATAAAACTTATACAATGCCAAATGTACTAATTGCGACTCTGGATTTATTTCAAGTAGTTTTTTAGCTGTCTCAAAGGCTTTATCCTTATCATTATTTTCGCTATACCTGAAGATTAAAGCAAGGTAGTTTTTTTCGGCATCTGGATTTTCATCAACACGATCTTCAAGATTTCTAATTTGCTGTTTCTTTTGTCCTGTAGCATTGTAAATCTGGTTTCTTAATCGGTCTCTCATGTCTGAAATACCTAATTCTTCATCCAATTCGTCTAAAACCTTTAAAGCGTCTTTATACTTTTTTGTCCGTACGTATAGAGACGCTAAATCTTCCTTATAATCAGGGTGGTATTTTACCAGTTGTTTTATGGTTTTAATTGCCTTGTCGTAATCGTTTTGCTGCGCATAACTTTCGTAGAGCTCGTCTAAATACCACTCGTTATCCGGCTCCTTATTAACTGCTTTTTTAAGGGCATCTTCGGCAGCACCAAAATTTTTAAGCTTGTTATAATTTTTCCCTAACTCAAAATACAGAATAGATTTAGAATCGTCTATTTCTATACATTTCTCAAGAGCGATAATAGCTTTGCCGTAATTTTCGATGGCTTTTTCCTTAAGCGCTTCGTAGAACAGTTCCTGGAATTCATCAGACACATTACCCAAGTCGTCATCAGGTGTTGCATTAAAATCAACCTGTGCATTGGAAAGTTGCGGAAACAGAAGCATTCCGAAAATAATTAATAATATGTTTAGTTTGTTTTTCATTGTTAAGAGCTCATTAAACAGGCTCAGCATGACATTCAATAATCAATAGTTATTCCAAAACCGAATAATCACCTATGCTAATTTTGGTGAATTTTCCATCGTACTTTACGTGGTTCCCAATCATGGCTTCGTCTAAATTAGCATTTTTTATTGTGGTTTCGTTCTGAATTAGACTATTTTTAACTGTTGAATCTTCAATTACACAATTATTACCAATCGATACGTTTGGACCTATCGTTGCATTTTTTAAAATTACATTATCGCCAATATAACATGGTTCTATAATTTTTGAGTTCTCTTTTTTTACAGAATTTGCAATTAATTGCTCCTCTGCATCGGCTTTTAAAAAGCCCAACATACGTTGGTTAGTTTCAAGTGTTACTGCTTTATTCCCGCAATCCATCCATTCGCTAACTTCTCCGGTTTTAAAGACTTTTCCGTTTTTCATCATGCCTTTAATACCATCGTTAATTTGATACTCTCCACCATTAATAATGTTATTATCAAGTACTTTCTGTAACTCGGCTTTTAAAACCGCAACTTCTTTAAAATAATAGATTCCTATTACGGCCAAATCGCTAACAAATTGCTCTGGTTTCTCTACCAGTTCTACAATTTCTTTCTTTTCATTGAGTTTTACAACGCCATAGGCTTCAGGTTTATCTACCTGCTTCACCCAAATTACAGCATCTGCTTCTGGATCCAAATTAAAATTGGCACGAATAAGCGTATCTGCATAAGCAATTACTGCTGGTCCAGAAAGCGATTCTTTAGCACACATAATTGCATGTCCCGTTCCTAAGGGTTGGTCTTGTCTGTAAATAGACGCTTTTGCTCCCAAGCTTTTTGCTAAGGCTTCTAAACTTGAAACCACGTCGTCTCCAAACCAGGCAGGATCGCCTAAGACAAAGGCTATTTCCTCAATTGGTTGGTTTAATACTTTGACAATATCTTTAACCAGACGATGTACAATTGGTTGTCCAGCAACTGGAATTAAAGGTTTTGGTACTGTTAAACTATGTGGACGCAGTCGAGAACCTCGACCTGCCATTGGTACTATTATTTTCATATTAATGCCTGCGAAAGCAAGTATTTTTAAATGTTAAACTTTTATTTTACTCCTGTACTTCCAAAACCACCAGAACCTCTTTTGGTTTCAGAAAGTGTTTCTACTTCTTGCCACTCTGCACGTTCATGTTTAGCAATTACAAGTTGTGCTATGCGTTCGCCATTTTCTATGTTAAAAACTTCGGTAGATAAATTAATTAATATTACACCTACTTCTCCTCTGTAATCGGCATCCACCGTTCCGGGTGCATTAAGCACTGTAACTCCTTTTTTAACCGCTAAGCCACTTCTTGGTCTTACTTGGGCTTCTATACCAATAGGCAGCTCTAAAAATAGCCCTGTTGGTACAATGGCTCGTTCCATTGGCTGCAATGTTATACTCTTATCTATGTTAGCTCTTAAATCCATACCTGCCGATGCTATGGTTTCGTAATGTGGTAATTTATGAGCCGATTTATTTATTATTTTTATCTTCATATTTCAATCTTTAGTCTACCCAAAGCAAAGGAATTATTTGGCCTGTAATATTTGTTTGAATTCGTTTTTTTCAAGTTGAAAAACCATGCCTAAAAATACAATTAATACACTAATTCCTATAACATAATTACCTCTAAAATTATAGAAATATACCATAGAAATTACGGTTGATAGGCCTAAGTAGAGTACTATTTTTTTAAGGTTGTAAGGTACTGGGTAATATTTTCTTCCAAAGTAAAAAGACAACAGCATCATGACTGCATAAGCCGAAAGTGTGGCAATGGCAGATCCTTTAAAACCAATAACTGGGATTAAAGCAATGTTTAGTACTAATGTAATAATTGCACCAAATACAGAAATGTAAGCACCAAACTTTGTACGATCTGTAATTTTATACCAGACCGATAGATTGTGATATATGCCTAAGCAGAAATTAGCCAATAAAATAAAAGGCACAATCCACATGGCTTCATAATAGGCTTCGCTTCTAATAATGTACGGTTTTATTACATCTGCAAAAACAACAACAGTTAAAAATATAATAGAACCAAAAGCGACGAAAAATTCTAAAATTTTTGCGTAATTTTTTTGAGGATTTTCGGTTTTAGAATGACTAAAAAAATAGGGTTCAATACCTAAGCGAAATGCTGTTGCAAATAACGTCATAAACAAGGCTAATTTGTAACAGGCAGAATACATACCAATTTGTTCATCGGCTATGTTGGCTGGCAGAAGTTTTTCTAATAAAATACGATCAAACGTTTCGTTTATAGAAAAGGCTATACCTGCAACTAACACTGGCATGGCGTAACGCATCATCTTTTTCCATAAAGCGGCATCGCATTTAAACTTAATTTTGGTGTAAAAAGGCAATAGTAATAGTAATGTTATTCCGCTTGCAATTAGGTTAGAGATAAATATGTAACTAATTTCAAAATCTGGTTTGTAGATGCTGCTAAAAAACGAATGCTCTTTGGCTAACCCTTTTAAATACAATAATAAAAAGACATTGAGGCCTAAATTAATGGCAACATTTAAAATTTTGATAACAGCGTAACGCATTGGTTTTGCTGTGGCTCTAAGCCACGCAAAAGGAATTATTACTAATGCGTCTAAGAGTAAAATAAAGAACACTAAGTTTAGGTACTTAAGTTCAATATCGATTAACACTGAAATTTGATTTCGGAAAAGGAACGCTAATCCTAATAGAGCAAAAGAACTTAATATAATTGAAACTGCTGAGGTATTTATAACTTTTTCTTGGTTTTCCTCTTTATTAAAAAACCTAAAAAAAGCCGTTTCCATACCATAGGCCAGAATAACATTAAACAGTACGAAATAGGCAAAAATAAAAGAAACACGTCCATATTCTGCAGTCGATAACACTTGCGGATCTGTGTAAAGAGGTACTAAAATAAAACTTAACATTCGTGGCAGCACCGTTGCTAAGCCATAAATAAAAGTTTGTTTAAAAAGAGATTTGAATCCGCTCAAAATGCTATTTAATAATTAGCCTAAATGTATTGATTCTATTAGACCTATAAAAGTATTTTACTTTACATTTTGTCTTTTGGTAATCCGTTTGCGTAGTACACACCTTCGCGCTCAAGAATTTTATCGACAAGGAAATATTTTATCACTCCGTTTTCAATATAACTTACTACACACTCGTTGTTCAATAAATCGAATGGGAAATCTCTTGCTGCCTGTGCTCTATCGTCTGGTGCAGCTCTTGTTAGCGTTGCTTCGTACAACCCTCTTCCTTTTTTAAGTTTACCAATCATGTTTCTAAAAAAAACATCTTCGATTGTAATTCCCTTATTGGCTTGTAAATTGGGTATGTAAATGTGCACACCATCCGTTCCAATAGTAATTGGGACCACCCAAGCTTGAAAATAGGGTGTTGTGTAGTCAATTTTTTTCTCTGTTTCTACTGGTAATTTATGTGCTCTTTTTGCGCTTGAACATTGCAATGTAGTTGCTAAAAGCAAGCACAGTAGCATAATTTTTACTGTTGATTTAAAAAAAGTCATTTTGGTTAAATTTGGGTTGGTAAATATAAGTTATTCTTAATTATTTTTTGGAGGCGCAGTAGGATAGTATTGACTTTCCTTCTCAACAATCCCATCAATTTGAATATATTTTATTGTATTATTATCTTCGTAACTTATTACACATTGGGTATCTTTTAATTTAAACGGAAAAGGTTCAGAATTATTTGGAAGGGTATTTCCATATTCTGCGTTTTCTTCGTTACTCATTATAAGATCCTTTTTCTCTGACTTTAAGCTTGCAAAATATGAAGCTTTGCCAATTTGTATTTCACCAATCATTCCTCTAAAATAAACTTGTTTCAGTGTGTAGTTATTTTTATTTATAAGGTTTGGAAAAAATAGAGTGATACCAGAACCTCCTGCCTCTTGCCCTGCAATCCATCGTTGAAAATAGGCTCCCTTAGCTTCAATCGATGCATTTTTTTCAATCTTCATTTCATTTGTGGTAACTGCTTTTTTTGAGTTCGAGCATTGCATTGCGCTTAGGCTAAAAATAGCTACAAATAATACAGTTAAAAGTTTCATTGTCTGTTTGTTAAGAATTGATAAAGATAAAAAATAGAAAGTAAACACATAAAAAAACCTTATTCAAATTGAATAAGGTTTTAAAATATTGGGTATTCCTGTCTGTGCAGGATTAAAAAATTAGTTATTTAAAGCTTCAGCACCACCAACAATCTCAAGAATTTCGTTTGTAATAGCTGCTTGACGCGCTTTATTATATGTAAGTTTTAATTGATCTCTAAGTTCTGTTGCGTTATCTGTTGCTTTGTGCATCGCTGTCATACGTGCACCATGCTCTGAGGCAAAAGAGTCTCTAATACCTTTATACAATTGCGTCTTTAAAGATTTAGGAATAAGTGCTTCTACAATTTCTATTTTAGAAGGCTCGAAAATATAATCAGTATTTACTTCGGCACCTCCTTCAATAGGAACAATTGGTAAAAACTGCTCTGTCATTACAATTTGAGTTGCTGCGTTTTTAAACTTGTTGTATACAATTTCGATTTTATCGAATTCACCACTAACAAATTTATCCATTAACATTTCAGCAATATCTGCAACGTTATCAAAAGTTAAATCATCGAAAAGTTCACTTTTATTTTCGATAACAATTCCTTTTTTAGCAAAAGCGTCATTCACTTTTTTTCCAATAGCTAAAACAGAAACTTTTTTTCCTGCATGTACATTACTTACAAGGTTTTGTGTTTGCTTTATAATGTTTGAGTTAAAAGCTCCTGCTAAACCTCTGTTAGAACTTATAGCAACAATTAATACATTTTTAACTTCACGTTGTTCAGAATACTGGCTTCCTGTATCTGCATCTAAAGTTGCGCTTAAGCTTTGTAAAAGCTCTGTTAATTTATCTGAATAAGGTCGCATTGCAGTAATAGCATCCTGGGCTTTCTTTAATTTTGCAGCCGATACCATTTTCATGGCACTGGTAATCTGCATGGTTGAAGATACCGATGATATTCTGTTACGTATTTCTTTTAAATTTGCCATTTTTTCCTCTCCTTACCTCTCCAAAGGAGAGGGATTGATTAGTGTTAAATAAAAATTCCGTTCCAACTACTCCTTCCTTACCGAAAGTGTGGTATGGATTAAGCTCTATATTTAGCTGAAAGGTCTTTACTTACAGTTAATAATGTATCTGTAACCTCATCAGTTAATTTACCTGCTTTTAAAGTATCTAAAACATCTCTATGTTTAGCGTTTAAGAATTCTAAATAATCTCTTTCGAATTCTTTTACTTTATCTACTGGTACGTCTTTTAATAAATTTTTAGATCCAGCATAAATAATTGCAACTTGATCTTCCACTTTAAATGGATCGTTTTGCGCTTGCTTTAAAATCTCAACGTTACGTTTTCCTTTTTCAATTACATTTAAAGTTACAGCATCTAAATCTGAACCAAACTTAGCGAAAGCTTCAAGCTCACGATATTGTGCCTGATCTAATTTTAAAGTACCAGATACTTTTTTCATAGATTTAATCTGTGCGTTACCACCAACACGAGATACAGAAATACCTACGTTAATTGCTGGTCGTACACCAGAGTTAAATAAATCTCCATCTAAGAAAATTTGTCCGTCTGTAATAGAAATTACATTTGTTGGAATATAGGCCGATACATCTCCTGCTTGCGTTTCGATAATTGGTAATGCAGTTAAAGAACCACCACCTTTTACAATTGGTTTTAAAGAATCTGGTAAATCATTCATCTCTTTAGCAATATCATCATCATTAATGATTTTTGCAGAACGCTCTAATAATCTTGAGTGTAAGTAAAATACATCTCCAGGATATGCCTCACGTCCTGGTGGACGTCTTAATAATAAAGATACCTCACGGTAAGCAACAGCTTGTTTTGATAAATCATCAAAAACAATTAAAGCTGGTCTTCCAGTATCTCTAAAATATTCTCCAATAGATGCTCCTGTCATTGGTGCATAAACTTGCATTGCAGCAGGATCTGATGCATTTGCAGCCACTATAGTTGTGTAAGCTAAAGCTCCTTTTTCTTCTAAAGTTTTAGCAATTAAAGCTACTGTTGATGCCTTTTGGCCTACAGCAACATATATACAGAATACAGGTTCACCTGCATCGTAAAATTCTTTTTGGTTTAGAATGGCATCAATACAAACAGCAGTTTTACCTGTTTGACGGTCACCAATTACCAACTCACGTTGTCCTCTACCAACTGGTATCATAGCATCAATTGCTTTAATTCCTGTTTGTAATGGCTCGGTTACTGGCTCTCTGTAAATAACACCTGGTGCTTTACGCTCTAAAGGCATCTCGTACGTTTCGCCTGTTATTGGCCCTTTACCATCGATTGGGTTACCTAAAGTATCTACTACACGTCCTACGATACCTTCACCTACTTGAATAGATGCAATACGTTCTGTACGTTTAACAGTCGAACCTTCTTTAACACCTACCGATGTTCCTAACAATACAATACCTACATTATCTTCTTCAAGGTTAAGTACAATTCCTTCTGCACCACCATCGAATTCTACTAATTCTCCGTATTGCGCGTTAGCTAATCCGTAAGCACGTACAATACCATCACCTACAGTTAATACTGTTCCAACTTCGTCTAATGTAGCGGTTGCTTCAAATCCTGAAAGTTGTTGTTTTAAGATTGCTGATACTTCAGCTGGTTTTACTTCTGCCATCTTTATTTAATTTTAAATTCAAAATTCTGAATTCTGAATTATTTAATTTAATGTAAATTCTCTTTTTAATTTGCTTAGTTGATTTGCAATACTTGCGTCGTATTGTAAATCGCCCACACGTAAAATAAAACCACCTATAATGGCTTCATCTATAATATTTTCTACCTCGACGTCTTTACCTGTTAGTGCCTTTGCCTTTGCTAAAACTTTTGCTTTCAATTCTTCTGTTAGAGGTAAAGCTGTTGTTACTTTTGCAACTCGAGTTCCTTTTAAATCATCGAATAATAATGAATACTGCTTAGCTACTTCTGGTAGTATGTTAATTCTCTTATTGGTAATTAACGTCTTTATAGCGTTTTCAGACAATGGATTTATGCCTTTAAAAATCTCCAGTAAAGCAGATTTTTTAATTGAATCGCTAACTACAGGGCTATTAAGTACATCACTCAACTCTTTGCTTTGTGCAACCGTATTTGCAATTAGCTTCATATCTTCATTTACAGCGTCTACTGCATTTTGATCTTGTGCCAATCTTAATACCGCTTTAGAATAACGTATTGCTGCTCTTTCTCCTGCCATAACTATTAGTTAAGTGTTGCTTCTCCTAATAAAGAATCAACTAATTCTAATTGTTTGTCTTTGTTAGATAATTCTTGACGTACTACTTTCTCTGCAATATCAATAGATAATCCTGCAACGTGGCTTTTTAATTCTGCCATAGCTGCTTTCTTTTCGCTTTCTATAGCTGCCTGTGCCTGAGCAATCATGCTGTTTGCCTGTGTTTGTGCTTCTGCCTTAGCATCATCAATCATAGCATTTTTCATCTCACGTGCTTCTTTAAGCATTGCCTCACGCTCTGCACGTGCATCGTTTAATAACTTTTGGTTATCTGCTTGAAGATTTTGCATTTCCAACTTTGCTTTCTCAGCAGCGTCTAATGCATCCTGAATGCCTTCTTCTCTTTCATTTAAAGAATTCATTATAGGTTTCCATGCAAATTTCACCATTAAGAATATTAATAGTAAAAGTAATATCGTTTGAACTACGAATAAACCTGGTGAAAAATCATTTAGTAATTTATCCATTTCTAAAAGTGTTTATTTTGTTTTCTTTTTTTAATTTAAAAACACAACCTGCAACCAACCGTTGCAGATTTGTGTTCTAAAGTTTGATTGCTGCTTATTTTCCTAAGAATAAAGCACCGAATGCTAAACCTTCTAAAAGTGCTGCAATAATAATCATCGCTGTTTGGATTTTTCCTGTTGCTTCTGGTTGACGTGCAATACCTTCCATTGCTTTTCCACCAATTTGACCAAGACCAATTCCTGCTCCGATTACGATTAAACCTGCTCCAATTAAATTGTACATAGTAAAAATATTTATAGTTAAATTAAAAAAACTCTTATTAAATGAAATCGCCTCTTACGTCTTCCGCATCAGGTATTTCGTTGCCATGTGCATCATGCTCATGATCATGGTCGTGCTCTGCTACAGCCATACCTATAAATAATGCTGAAAGCATTGTAAAGATATACGCTTGTAAGAAAGCTACTAAAACCTCAATTAATGTTATAAAAAATGATAATATTAAAGACAGTCCTGTTGCACCTGCAACCCCTAAAGATTCTTTTAAAGTGAACATAATAGCTATTAAACTCATTACTACAATATGTCCTGCAGATATGTTTGCAAACAAACGTACTAATAATGAAAATGGTTTTATTATTAATGCACCGGCTAATTCTATTATTGCCAAAACCGGACGGATTAAAATAGGTACGCCTGGCATCCATAAAATGTGCATCCAGTAATCTTTATTACCACTTGCAGTGTAAATAATTAATGTAAATATTGCCAAACATGCTGTAACTGCCAACTGTCCTGTTACATTAAACCCAAATGGTGTTAAACCTAACATGTTAAGAATCCAGATAAAGAAAAATACTGTTAATAAATAGCCTGTAAAACGTCTGTAATGTTTTTCGCCAATATTTGGTTTTGCAATTTCATCTCTAACGTATAATACAAGAGGTTCTAATACGCGTGCAAAACCAGTTGGTATTTGCTTTTTCTTGTATTGTCTTGCTAAACCAGAAAACCAAAATAGCATTAACAGTCCAATAATTAAAACACCAACTACACTTTTAGTAATAGAAAAATCTAAAACTCTGTGTGCATTAGTGGCGTGTTTTTCTGCATCATAATTTACAGTTGTGGCTCCAGCATCTAACTCGTAAATTTTAGAATGGATTTTTACGAATTTAGAACCGTTTTTTTCAACAATTACGCTACCATTGTCATTATGATGAAATGCAGACGACATAAAAGTTGTTAAACCATTGCTCCCCCAAACAATTACTGGTAATGGAAAACCAACGTGTTTACGTTCGCCAGCATCGTTTGTATAAGAAAATAAATGAAAATCGTGAGAATCTTGAATGTGATGAAGAATATAATCTTCAACCTCCTGTTTTGTATCCACTTGACCACCATTGTCACCTCCTTTATTTGCAGGGTTTTCTGCCATTGCAAGTGTGCTTGCAAAAAGCATAGAAATAATGACAAAAAATTTAAAAGTTTGTTTAGCTACCTTCATTGTTAAAAAAATCAAAAAAACTGCGTTTTTAAATTCCGTGCAAAGGTAGGTAATTATTTGAAAATAAAATTAATTTTTTGTGAATAAGTTTTTTAGCTATTTTTTATTTAAAATCTTGGCTATAAAATACACTTCGAGTGTTAAAAAAAGAAAGAGCGGAATTAGTAAATTTAAACTTTCTGTTTTTGTAAAGCTTTCTGTTTTAAATAGATGCTCTTTAAAAGCCGCTGCAAAAAACAAAATCTTTGTTATAAGTGCGAAGAGGTATAAAAAACCTAATTGAGAAATCCATTTTTCGGATTTAGATAACAACAAAAAAACACTACATATTATAAGTGAAGCAAAAAAATGAAAAATATAAATATGAAATAGTGAAAATGATAACTCAATTTTTAAAAGGTCTATAACATACCGTTGAGAAAAGTATGTAATCCCAAACAACGCTAAAAAAGAAAAAAAATAGAGACTAATTTGTTTAGTCATTGTCTTTCGAGATTTTTAAAACCTGACTAATTACTAAATACATGGCAGCAAAAACGGCAAGCATAGTAATGGTATTTTCCCAATAGGTGGTTTGGTATTTGTTATCTAACCATGCTCCAAGCATATTACCTAACCAAATGGCTCCTCCCATTTGAAAAGCAACTGATGTAAACCTTAGATAAGGACTAAGCTGTTTTTTTGGTTTTTTGGTCACCTTTTAAGTCTTTTACTGTAGATTTCATAACGCAAGATACGTTAAACGTGGCGCCTGGCTCTACTGCTAATTTTCCGGTTACCACCTCTCCTTCTATAAATGCGGTAGATTTTAAGGTTAGCGTTTCGGTTAAATTTAATTTTCCAGAAAACTTGCCTTCAAAATGTGCATTACTGCTTTGCAACGAGCCATTAATTTCTCCAGACTTACCAACAACCACTCTGCCTGGTGTTTTAACGTCGCCTTCGATTACGCCATCTATTCTTATATCGCCTTCGCTCTCGAATGTGCCTACAATTTTAGTGCCTTTGGCAATTAAGTTTTGTATTGAGCTAATTTCTTGTTGTTTGCCTTTTTTACTATCAGAAAACATAAATGTTAATTTTTAAAGGTTGTGCGAATTTATGGGTTAGTTGTATAGTCTTGTAATTTTTTATGTATTTGAAGCACCCTGTAATTTGATGAGGATATCCCGAAAAACGGACGCTCTATCTTATATTTTAATTCTGAAGGAAACAATGCTGTAAATCCTTTTGCTGTTTCAATGCTTCGTAAACCATGTACTACAACAAACGTTTTGTCTTTACTGTAAACATCTATTGAAGTGTACATATTATTGTATCCTCCTTTACTAATCGTTTCATCAAGCGTTTTCTTAAAGTTCTCCATTTCGGTATTAGCTGTGCTTGAGAATTGATAAACCACCTTGTTATTTGTCGAGCTAATATCGTCTTCAAACGTAGCATTTTCTAATGCTTTTATAGACGTATCTAAAATAGCTTGCGCCTGTACGCCTTCCTGCGTATTAGCATAGTTTACAGCAACATCGTTAATAGCGTTTTTATAGGCTTCGAAACCGCGTAATCTTCCAATTGAAAATGCTTTTAGCAACTCGAATTTAGGTACAATGGCATCGCCTTCGAATGTTGAAATGTACTTAACACTTTTTGTAATTACCTCCTCGAATTGTTGTTTTTCGAAAAGCTTGTAGGTGTCTTCGTAAATACTTTCCGGACTACTATCGTCTTTAGCTAAGGCTATTTCAGGATTGTTTAAAATTTGAGCGTAACGTGAGTCTGGGTAATTAGAAATGATTTCGTTTTTAAGGATATCCATTTCGGCAGTTCTTCCTAATGTTTCATACATTTTAAGAAGATTATATTTTGAAGGAAGTACTAAACGCTCCTCTGGCTGGTTGTTTAATAAATCTGTAAACTTAGCCTTGGACAATTCATATTCTTTAAACTTTTCCTTATAGATTAATCCTAATTGGTAGTATGCAAAATTGCGTTCTTTTACAATGCTATCTACAACTTTTTCATCGGAAGGTATCTGCGTTAAATAATAATCTACGTCTAATAATTGATTATCGTTAGTTGCTCCATCGTTATTGTCATTACTGGTAATTATTTGCGCTGCTCTTGACACGTCGGACCATCTCCAATTATCTCTGTTTTCGCGTTCTCCCCAAATACGTTGAAACTCATTTTTACCGTAAGCTACTGTTTGGTCATTGTAAAAATAAAATGATGAAGCGCCTGGAGGCCCTCCTTTCGGTTTGAAACTAGCAGCTTGATTTTGCCCTGCGTTATTTTGCGCTAAACCTTTTTTCTGAGCTTCTATTGCTAAACGCTCTTCTTCTGCTTCTTTTTCTAATTTTAGTTTGTTAACGTAATCTTCGAAATAGCGTTGTCTGTCAAACTCACCCATATTAACCAAACGGATAATACTGTCGTTAACTTCTGCTACGCCTTCGTAATAAATAACGTCGTCTAAATTTTCTCTTTTACGCTTTATAACTCTAAAAGGTTTGCTGTTTTCAACCATTTTAGTCATCGTGCTGTCGTAATAAGCTCCTGCTACCTTATAGTTGTTAACATCAAAACTCATGTCGCCAAGTGTCTCGTAGTTTCTCGCCATTAATATTTTATCTGGTGAGTTGGTACGAATAGATTTATTAAAGTAAGCTATCGCGATAGAGTCTTGTTTCTGGTTTAAATGATATTGGGCAACCTGATGATAAATCTGGTCTAAAAAAGGTCTGTTTTCTCTGTCTTTTTCAAGTTTAGTTAAGTGTTTAACAAACTCTAATTTATTACCCTTTTCGTAATCGAAATTCTTAGCCTTTTCAATATGTGCACTAATTAAATATTTACGTGGGATTTTTCGGTTTAAGTCAATTACTTTATTAAACGCAATATTTGCGCTGTCTTTATCCTGCAAGGCATTGTAAAGCTGGCCTTCTATAAAATGGTATCTGCCTTCTTCGTTGTGTTTCTTGGTAGCCTCTGCAGCTATAGCAATTTGCGTTAGCGCGCTATCTAAAGATTTTGTGTTAATATATGCCTGAGCTAAAATAGAGGTGGCATCTGCTAAGTCTTGGCCTTCTAATTCTTCCTGTTCAATTAGTCGCTTTAAGTTTTTTATAGCCAACTCATCGTTCTCTAAGCGCATGTTTGTTTTTTCTCTCCAAACCTTTGCCTGGTTAATATTACTACTGGCTGGATATTTATATAAAATATAGTTAAAAGCCTCTAAAGCAGGTACAAAACGCTGATCGAAATAACGCGCTTTACCTAACAACAAATACGCTTCGTCCATTTGCGGATTGTATTCCTTGCCCTGAATATTCATACTGTGTTTTTGGATGGCTTTTACCGCTTTTTCTTCGGCAGTGGTAAAGCTTGCGTTTTTAGATTGCCCTGGCAATGTAATCTCTTCCTCAATTTGCATGCGCTCTACTGGCAAAATATCCCAGTAATTGTCTCGGTAAGCATCGTTAAGTGTTGTACGGCCTTGCTCTAATGCATTATTACCATTGTATAAGGTGTTGTATTCTGCACCAACAGCATGCCAAGTTCTATTAACAAAACTGTCGTTTTTTCTGGAACACCCAGTTAAGATTAATGCAGCAACTGCTGTAAGTAGTATGAATTTCTTAGCTATTTTCAACGTAATGATTTTTAGTCTAATACATAACTATAAAGTTAAACGAATATTGTTAAGTAGTAGATAAGCGTGTAAAAATAAGCATCTTTTTGAGTTTATGCCAAAAAATGGGTTTAAAGTTGAATATCTAAACTGTAGCTTCACCAGAAAAATGAGCCTCCAATTCTTTTAAAGTAGCTGCACTGGTGGCTAAATCTTTTATAACTTCTCCTTTTTCTAATACCACAATACGCTCGCAAACGTCTGTAACGTGCATTAAATCGTGGCTTGACACTAAAACTGTCACTCCTTTTGTTTGGGCTAAATCTTTAATAATACCTTTTAAACGAATTTGAGTTGTTGGGTCTAAATTAGCGAAAGGCTCATCGAGAATTATAACTTCTGGATTACCAATAAGTGCCGCAACAATACCTGCTTTCTTTTGGTTTCCTTTGCTAAAATCTCTTAAGTATTTTTTCTTGTTTAATATTTCGTCATGGAAAAAATCTTCAAATTGCGATAAAAGGTTATCGACATCTACTTTGTTTTGATTGCGAAGTTCTCCAATAAAATAGAAATATTCTTCGGCTGTTAAATAACCAATTAAAAAGGATTCGTCTATAAATGCAGAAGTAAATGGTTTCCAATCTTCACTTTCATTAACCAGTATATTATTATTTTTTATGTGTCCTGTTGTTGGTTCAATTAAATCTAATAGCAAACTAAAATAGGTTGTTTTTCCTGCTCCGTTATTACCAACTAAACCAAAGCTTTGGCCTTTTGGAATATCTAAATCTTCTATATTTAATACCGTTACTCCGTTGTATGCTTTTGTAAGGTTAGATGTTGTTATCATGATTGTAATTTATTTTTCTTTTGGTTATTTTTTTTCTGAAAATGCTGCGATGGTTTTATATTTTCCTTTTTGGTAAATACCAACAATAAAACTGAAAATATATTTTCTAAAGACAATACCTAACACACCACTCATGGCAACTGTAATAAGTCCTGCATTGAAATTAATTAACTTGTAGGGTATGTAGAATAAAATCATTGGCAAGAAGACTTTTGGTAGCCCAATCATTAATTGTACTGGGTTAAAGCCATTGGTATTGCTAAAGGCTTTTGCTTTTACATTAAGCTCTATTGGCACTCTGTTTAAGGCGCCTCCAAATAATGTAATGAATGAATTTAAGCCCACATTAAATAGTGCTCCGGCAGCAATCATAGCATAAATATCCCAACCAAAGTATATGTAAGGCGTCGCTAAAATAAATGAAAGAACCACGGCAAAAACCATCAAGTACCACTTAGATTCTAAATATTGTTTGTAAGGAATATTTTGGCTCATTAAGAGTTTATAGTATTCGCTATCCCAAGAAGGAACTAATTGCCCAAAAGAGATTAAAAAGCCTCCCGTTATAAACATTGCAGCAAATGCTAAAATTGCTGGCATTTGGTTATAAGTATCTTGCGTAAAGAAAAATAATCCATAAAATAAAAACATGAAAGACATCATCATAACTTGTTTAGGTCTTACATTTCTCCATATTAGCTTCACATCGTTTTTAATAAATGGCGCTACGCTTCCAAAACGGTTCATCCAGGATAAATCGGTTGTATTAACTTCTTTTACTTTTTTAGAGACTGCATCATCTAAATAAAACCCTCTTTTTATAAAATTAAATGTCGCTTTATACAGCAAAACCAATAGACCAAGTGGTAGTAATGCTACATATGGATTATTATATAAAAAGTTGAAGGCTTCACCAATTGGTTGCGAAACATTGAAAATGTTATAATATTCTAATCCCACAAACACTACTAAAATGGTAAGTAAAACATAGAATACCATATTGTTTTTATTTACTAAAAAATTAGTAAAATTTAAACAGAGCGTAATAGCTGTAACCGCTACTAACCAGCCCAAAACGTTAAGTACTGGATAGCCTTTAAATAACATAACAATACTAAATGGGATAAAAACAAAAAGAGGTAAAATATTAAAAAACGAAATACTGGTTTTACCCAATAAATAGTGAATTACTGTACTGCGCTTTATAGGTATAACCATTAATGGTTTTACATTCATTACTGGTAGTTGTTGCATAAAATAGCGAAACAGCAAATCGAATAGAAACCAGAAAATTAGAAACTTGTTTACCGTTTCTACAGGATCGACATTTGGCACTGCTTTTTGAGCGATAAAAAACACACCTGCTCCAAAAATTAATGCAATCCCTCCAAAGTACAGTACTAAAAATGCCATTAAAATTTTTATAGCAAGTCCTTTCTGGAAATAAGAAGCGCGACGAAACTGTTTCCATTCGAGATCAATAAATCGTTTAATCATAATTAGTGGTCTTGGTTTAATGTATTAGTAATATTAACATAGTTTTTGTTACAATCAAAATAGAATTAATTTCTTGTTCACTATTTTTGTTAAAAAACAAAGTATGTCTCATTTTCATAAACTCTCAATAAAAAATATTCAACGTTTAACAGAAGACGCTGTAGCAATCAGTTTTTTAATCCCTGAAAGCCTAAAATCTAATTTTAGTTTTACCGCTGGACAGTACGTTACTTTAAAAACCACCATAAACGGTAAAGAAATACGACGAGATTACTCCTTATGTGCATCGCCAAAAAGTGGTGACATAACTGTAGCTATAAAAAAAGTGGAACATGGAACGTTTTCAAAATTTGCTAATAGTACACTACAAAAGGGAGATACAATAGAAGTTGCCGAACCTCAAGGTCGTTTTATTTTTAAACCCAACCCATTAGAAACAAGAACAATTGTTGCTTTTGCAGCCGGAAGTGGTATTACTCCTGTTATAAGTATTGCAAAAACTGTTTTAGAAGAAGAACCCAACAGTAAATTTGTTTTGGTTTACGGCAATAAATCTACAGATGACACGATGTTTTTAGAGCAATTGCTTAAACTACACCATGACTACAAGGAGCGTTTTGATATTCAGTTTGTGTTTAGTCAAGCTAAAGAGCCTGATGCTTTATTTGGACGTATTGAGAAAAGTACAGTCAATCTTATTATAAAAAACAGGTATAAGCACAAAACCATTGATGCCTTTTATCTTTGCGGACCAGAAGCAATGATTAATACGGTTAAAGACGTATTATCCGAAAATGGAATTGCCATAGACCTCATTTTTTATGAACTTTTTAAAGTCGCAAAAGCACAACAGGCTATTGAAAGCGAAGTAAACACTGGAGAAACTAAAATAAAGGTAATCGTTGACGATGAAGAAGAAACCTTTACAATGCCTCAATCTCAAACCATTTTAGAAGCTGCATTAGATAACGATTTGGACGCTCCTTATTCTTGTCAAGGTGGTATTTGCAGTAGCTGTATAGCAAGAGTTACAGAAGGTACTGCTGCCATGAGACAAAACAATATTTTAACAGATAGTGAGGTCGCAGAAGGGTTGGTTTTAACATGCCAAGCACAACCAACAAGTGCTAATATTGTTGTAGATTATGACGATGTTTAAAACAATAGTTTTACAAAAGAAGCACATTAGCTGTTTTTTTAGCATTTTATCGATTTAACAAAAAAACATAACATATTCAAATATTTATGACGTTTAACTGTATAGATTTGTCTACAGGTTCTAACGCTAAATTTATTAGTTTAAGGGATAAAACAGTTTATATTTTTATAATGTTATGCAACCTAAAAGCCTCACTTAATCGTGAGGCTTTGCTATTTTAGGTATTATTTAGGAACAAAGTTTACAGCAGGGCTTCAATCTTTTTTATTACCGTTTCGGGTGCAATAGTTCTTGCCGCTTCTTTATAATGTTCTGGATATTTATTACCATAAACAGAGGTAGGAATTAATGGAAACTGACTTCTATTTGGTAATAAGCTGTAGTCTTCGGGTTGGTGAAAAGGTGCAAAACCAGCAAAAGGGTGCGTAACACTCCATATGGTTACAACTTTTCTTCCCAGGAAGGCTGCGATATGAGCGTTACCAGAGTCCATGGAGAGCATAACATCTAAATTTGAAATCACGTCAAGCTCTTGATCTAATGTGAGTTTTCCTGCAAGATTAATAACATTCTCATATTTATTTTGAAACTCATTAAGCATTTTTATCTCTTTTTTTCCACCTCCAAATAATAAGATTTTATGGTTTTTAGATAATTGAGCAATAACACGCTCCATTAAATCTAAAGGATACATTTTAGATTGGTATTGTGCAAAAGGCGCAATACCAATCCATCGCTTATTATCTTCTCCTAAAAGTGCTTGTGTACGTTGTTCCAGCTTAGATTGTTCTGGAAAATTTGGGTTAGAAAGATTTAAGGTATACCCTAAACTTCTAAAAACATCTGCATAGCGTTCGTGCGTTGTTTTTAATTGCTCGAATGTTTCACCTGCTATCAAGGCTTGTTTTTCGCTTCTACCCTTATTAATTTGCTTGAAAGTTTTTCCGAAGAAAAAAAACTTTAAAATGTTTGTTCTTAACACATTATGTAAATCGGCAACTTGATCAATGCCTAAAATTTTTAATTCTTTAGAGAGTTTGTAAAGACCAATTACACCTTTGTGTTTGCCTTTTAAATCTGCCGAAAAAACAGTAACATTTTTTAAATCTTTAAAAAAAGGTTTGAAAAATTCCCGCGTTAAAACTGTGAGTTTAATATTAGGATATTGCTGTGTAAAAGCGCGCAAAACAGGAACAGACATAGCTACGTCTCCCATTGCCGAGAGTCTAATAACTAAAATATGTTTTGGTTTTGGCATTATAAATGGCTGTAGAATACTGCGCTGTCGATGTATTGTCGTTTGTAATAATAATTATCGACTGCGTACAGACTACGCGTACACGTTTTACTTTTCTCCTCTCAATACAGGATTAAGCTCATCGTCATTATACATTTTCATTTGCTTATACACTTTCATGTATTTATCGCCATTACTAATATCCTGTAACAGCGTGTCTATTGCTGTAGATAAATCCACGCGTTGCTCTAATAATATGTCGAGTTTTTTCTGGCAGGCAGCTCGGTGCGCATCAGAGGCATTTGTTCTATTGGCCTCTTCTTCCATATGGTATACTTTAAGTGCTAATATGGACAACCTGTCTATTCCCCAAGCTGGACTTTCGGTATTTATTGTTGCATTTTCTTTAACTTCAACATCTTTATATTTCTCTAAAAAATAACTATCAATATACTCTACCATGTCTGTTCTGTCTTGGTTCGAGGCATCGATTTGGCGCTTAAGTTTTAAGGCAGCAACAGGGTCTATTTGTGGATCGCGAATAATATCTTCGTAATGCCATTGTACGGTATCTATCCAACATTTTCTGTATAGCAAATGCTCCAGTAAATCGGTTTTATCATATTTATTTGTAAAAGTCTGATCTACAGTGTTGATTTCGTGATATTTGGCAATTACACCTTGAAAAATAGCATTGGCTTTTGTTGAAAACATATTCATTTAATTTTTAAGTCTGTAAAATTACGTATAAATATTTAACTTTACCATTCTCTAAAATAGTTATAGCGCATGCACATTCATAATTTAACCCAAAACAATTCTATTTTAAATACTTTTATTTCAGAATTACGGGATGTTAATATTCAAAAAGACCGAATGCGCTTTAGACGCAACATAGAACGTATTGGAGAGGTTTTAGCGTTTGAAATGAGTAAATCTTTCAGCTTTAAATCACAAAAAGTAAATACACCTTTAGCTGAAGCTGAAGTACAAATTCATACTAACACTATCGTTTTATGTTCCATTTTAAGAGCAGGAGTGCCCTTGCACAATGGGTTATTAAATTATTTTGATGATGCAGATAATGCCTTTATTTCTGCCTACAGACATCATTTAAAAAATCCTGAAACGTTTGAAATTGTTGTAGAATATCTGGCTTGCCCAAATTTAGAGGGTAAAACGCTTATTCTTGCAGATCCAATGGTTGCGACTGGGCAGTCGCTAGTTGCCACTTACGAGGCTTTAAAACCTTTTGGAACGCCTAAAGAAATACATTTGGCTGCTGTTATTGGTGCAGAAGAGGGCATTAATTTTGCGGCTAAACATTTTCCCGAAAATACCCATTTATGGATTGCTACTGTAGATAAAAAACTAAATAATAAAGGCTATATAGTACCTGGTTTAGGTGACGCTGGCGATCTGGCTTTTGGTGAAAAATTACAACAGTAGCAGGACAACTGGGATAATAAAAATTAATAAAACAAACAGCTCTTTAAACCACCGCTCTTCGATGGTTTCTACATAGTTTGAAATTATAATGGTTAATGGCGCAAATAAAAACAAAAATTCACTGCCATTTTTATTAGGCTCTATAACCACTATTACCAAAGCTATTACACAAGCTATAAATACTACTTTGTAAGAAGGCCTGAAGGTTTTCATTTTCTTCCTAATATCCTTTAAATAAAAGAGCGAAGACCATATCCCAAAAGATAATAACATAGTAATGACCACAATAAATTGAATAGAATTATAGGCACTAAAATCTAAACTCATTTGTGGATTTACATTTAGCGTAGTAAAAAAATCGTCATTATATATAATTGAGAAACCTATGGAAATGACTGCTATGGCTGCCAGCCCTAAAAACGGAATAATCCAGTTTTTAACTTGAGATTCGGCGTAAAATAACAGGGCAAAAAAGACTAAAATAAAAAAGAGCAAGGCCCAAAAATAAAAAACACTTGCCAAGCCTATTAAAAAACCAGCGTCGAAAAGTTTTTTAACATGTTCTTTTTGTGTTCGCAGGCTAATAATTCGTCTTAAAGCTAATAGTATAAAAAAATTAGACAAAATTATTTCCCAATTTAAAAATATTTGTGGCACAGCCAGTATAAAAGCGCTAAATAAAAGCACTTCGGCGTTTCCTTTTTGAGATAAGGAGTTTTTAGTAACTATAAAATCGACAAGTAAAACCGACACGTAACAGCATATAAAAATAGCTGTAAATTTAAAAATTGAAAGCGTAGATAAAGGTATTTCAGCAAACTTATAAATAGCAATTAGTAACGCCAGAAAGGACAACACAAAAACAATTAAAAAATTAATTGGTTTAGATTTACTAAAAATACTTGTTATCATTATCTGTTTTTGTATTTTTGCTCTTTAAAGATACTACAAATTTATTATGAAAGACTTATTTTACGCCATTCAGGACTTCTTTGTAAACGTTGCTTTTGCTCCTTTAGATGCTTTAAGAGCTTTAGAACTTGAAAATTGGTTTCTGGCTAACTTTTTTAACTGGATATTAATGATTGTTGGCGCTGTAGCGATGGTTTACTGGATGTTACAACTAAAGAAATTTAACGATAATAACGAAGAAGATAAATCTATCTCTTCACATTCTTATTTATAAATCGAAACCAATATCTTTTCGATAATTCATCTTATCAAAATGTAGTTTTTCTATATTTCGGTAAGATTTTTTTATGGCTTCTTTGTAGGTTTCCCCATAGCTTGTAATGGCCATTACACGTCCTCCAGAAGTAATAATTTTACCATCTGTTTTTTGTGCGCCAGCATGAAAAACAATGGAATCTTCAATCTTTTCCAACCCTGTAATTTCTTTTCCTTTTTCGTAAGCTTCAGGATAACCTCCAGATACTAACATGACTGTTGTTGCAGCACGTTCATCTATTTCGATGTTGATTGTATCTAACGTTTGATTAGCAACCGCTTTAAAAACCTCAACTAAATCGTTTTTTAAACGTGGTAAAACCACTTCTGTTTCTGGGTCACCTAAGCGCACGTTGTATTCTATAACAAAAGGATCGTTTCCTACTTTAATAAGTCCAATAAATACAAATCCTTTATATGGTAAATTATCTTTTATTAAACCGTTAATAGTAGGGACAACAATACGTTCTTCTATTTTGGATAAGAATACTTTATCTGCAAAAGGAACAGGAGAAATGGCTCCCATTCCACCAGTGTTTAAACCTGTATCTCCTTCGCCAATACGTTTATAATCTTTTGCGGTAGGTAAAATTTTATAGTTTTTACCATCGGTTAACACAAAACAGCTTAGTTCAATTCCGTCTAAAAACTCTTCAATAACAACTTTGGTACTCGCCTCTCCAAATTTGGCATCAACAAGCATGGCTTTTAGTTCTGTTTTAGCCTCCTCTAAATCTCCTAAAATAACTACACCTTTTCCTGCTGCCAAACCATCTGCTTTAAGTACGTAAGGTGGGTTTAATGTTTCTAAAAAAGCATAGCCTTCTTCTACGTTATTTGCATTGAAACTTTTATAGGCTGCTGTTGGAATATGGTGTCTAAATAAAAATTCTTTTGCAAATTCCTTGCTGCCTTCTAGTTCTGCGGCTGCTTTTTGCGGACCAATAACGGCTACGTTTTTTAACGCTTCATCATTTAAAAAGAAATCGTGAATGCCTTGCACTAAAGGGTCTTCTGGCCCTACAACAACCATTGTAATATTATTACTTAAAACAACCTCTTTAATGGCTTTGAAGTCGGTTACACTCACAGGAACGTTAGTTGCGATAGTAGCTGTCCCAGAGTTTCCTGGTGCTACATAAAGGTTTCTGCAATTATTACTTTGTGCAATTTTCCAAGCGATGGTATGTTCTCTTCCTCCAGAACCGAGTATTAAAATGTTCATTGTTGTAGTTGTTTGCGCAAAAATAATTATTTACTTTACAAATTCATATTTATATAATTTTCTTTTGAATCTATTTGAACTTTCTTTAAAATTAAAAGGCTTTCCTATTAAAAAAGCTAAACTTGCTTTAGAAAAAATTATACTATTAAGCACCACAGAGAAAGCAGACTATATTTTAAACAAAAGGCAGGCTATTGTAGCTCACCATTTACAGCATAATGCCTTTTATAAATCGTTTATTGGTAATGTGGATGTAACAGATTGGAACGCTATTCCTGTGTTGTCTAAACGCGATTTACAACAACCATTAAACAATAGATTATCTCAAGGGTATTCCACTAAAAATTGCCAGGTTAACAGTACTTCTGGGTCTTCTGGATACCCATTAACCTTTGCAAAGGATCAATTTTGCCATGCGTTATCATGGGCTATTTTTATGGACCGTTATTCGTGGCACAAATTAGATTTAAACAACTCGAAACAGGCACGCTTTTATGGGATTCCGCTAAATAAAGTGAGTTATTACAAAGAACGATTAAAAGATAAATTAAGTAAGCGTTTTCGGTTTTCGGTTTTTGATATGAGTGATAAGCAACTGGCTAAAAATGTGGAGTTATTGAGCCATTCTGATTTTGAATACCTTTACGGTTATTCTAATGCATTAACACTTTTTGGAAAATTTTTAGAACGAAAAAACATGGTGTTAAAAGATAAATGTAAAACTCTTAAAGCTTGTATTGCCACCTCTGAAACGTTATTTGAAAATGACAAAAAATTACTTGAGAAACAGTTTGGAGTGCCTGTTATAAACGAATATGGTTGCGCCGAATTGGGTTTAATTGCGTTTCAAAATTTAAACGATGAATGGCTGATTAATAGTGACGATTTATACATTGAAATTTTAGACGATAACGGTAACATTTTACCCTATGGAGAACAAGGTAGAATAGTAATAACATCGCTCTATAACAAAGCGCATCCGTTTATTCGTTACGATTTAGGTGATATAGGAACGCTTTCTAAAAACAGTACTTTAAGTAGACCAATTCTAAAATCTTTAGCTGGCAGAACTAATGATACTTTGCATTTACCAAGCGGAAAAACTGCTGCAGGTTTTACTATGTACTATGTCACAAAAACGGTAATTGAAGATGCATCTAAAATTAAAGAGTTTATGTTAGAGCAGTTTAAACTCGACACTTTTAAGGTGAGTTATGTTGCTGAAGAACCTCTTTCTGAAACACAAAAAACAACCATAAAAAAAGCACTTAACGACTATTTAGAACCAGGATTAACGGTGTCTTTTGAAAGAAAAGAAAGTTTACAACGCAAAGCAAGCGGCAAAGTGAAGCAGTTTATTTCTTATGTAGAGTAACTGTTTGTTTCCTTTTTACCACAAAATGTTCCCATAAAAAAATAAGCATAAAATACAGCGATTTAACTGTAGAAAAACCTAAACCTTTTTTATATACCCAATAGTTGTGTTTTAATAATTCTACTTTATTCGAAGACATTGAATTCTCTCGAACCCGATAATAGGCTAACGATTCTTGAATACCTTGAGCAGGTTTCTTTGACGTTTTTATAGCATTGAGCCATAGTAACCAATCTTGACGTTTACGCAGGTTTGGAGACATTATCTTTCCTAAGGTTTTAGCATTATAAATACCTGTTAGGTTTCCTATATAATTACTTTTAAGATATTTTTTATAGGTTAAAACGGGTAAAGCTTGCACTAATTTATGGCGTGGCCTTCCGCTTTCGTCTATTTGTTCGTAACTGCTATAACTAACATCGCAGTTTGCTTTTTGCATAAATGTAATTTGAGTTTCAAGTTTAGCAGGTTTCCAAAGATCGTCTGCATCTAAAAATGCAATAAAATCGCCATTAGCCTCCATTATGCCCTTATTTCTTGAAACGGCTGCACCTTGGTTTGTTGAGTTTTCAAGCAACTTAATGTTATTGTATTTAGTAAGATAATTGTTTATAACAGCAAGTGTATTGTCTGTTGAACAATCGTCTATTAAAAGCAATTCCCAATGAGGGTAGGTTTGATTTAATACTGACTGAATGGTCTGGCTAATAAACGCTTCGGAATTATATAGTGGTGTAATGATAGAAACGAGTGCGCTCACAATTAATAGGCTTTTTCTTGTCCTCTAAATATATTTAAAACCGTTTGAATAATGATTTTAATATCTAATAATATAGACCAGTTCTCTATGTAAAAAATATCGTATTTAATACGATTAATAATATCTTCGTCTGTTTTTATTTCTCCTCTATAGCCTTTAATTTGTGCTAAACCCGTTATTCCTGGTTTTGCATTATGGCGGAAAATAAAATTGTATTTATCAATTTTTTTCGAATAATCTTCGGTGTAGGATAGCATGTGTGGTCGCGGTCCAACAACAGACATATCGCCTAAAAGCACATTTATAAATTGCGGTAACTCGTCGATGCTAGTTCTGCGTAAAAACTTACCAATTTTAGTTACTCTGTTATCATTTTGCTTAACATAAGTTCCTTTTTCCTCCTTTATTGTTCTAAGCGACCTGAATTTATAACACGTAAATTCTTTATAGTTTATACCGTTACGCTTATGAGTGTAAAACAATGGGCCTTTAGATTCTAATTTTATTAAAATAAATAAAATTAAAGACACCCAAGACAAAATAAATACAATCACTACTAATGAAAACAGCACATCGAAGGTTCTTTTTACTAGTTTGTTAAAATCGTGGTTTAAAGCTACTTGTTGTATAGATAATACGGGTAAATAGTTGTAAAAATCTGTTTTTAAACGCTTTGTAAATAGTTTTTTTGTTTCTGGAATAAATTTAATATTACAATGGTGTATGTTAGCGTATTTTACAAACTTATTTACTTCATTTTCAGAAAGCTCGTCTATGGCGCAGTATATTTCGTCTATACCAGTAGTATCTTCTAAAAACTGAAAGCTTTCTTTTATATTTCCGGTAATGTCTTTTGCTAAGCTATCACTAAAGCGACCCAAGAGCCTATATCCTAATTCTTTTTTATTTTGAAAAATAAATTTAAGTTCCTTGGCGCCTTCAGTATCACCTATAATAACAACACGACGAATGTTGCCTTTTAGTTTTAAACGGTAAGTTTTAAGTAAATAATAGCTTAATAATTTAACAAATCCTATAATGGCAAAAGAGCCTATTAAATATTTAAAAGTAATAAATGCCTGAATATTTATACTTCTAAATACACCAATAAACGCATAAACTAATATGCCAAAAATTAGAAATTGTTTAATTAAAAGTGAAATAATATTTAATACCGAAGTATACCGATATACTCTGTAAAAACTAATAAACGATGTAGAAAACATCCACACAATAATAGAATAAACAATAAATAATAAATGCTTATTATTAAAGAAAGCTGATGAAAAGAAGTATAGGTTTTCCTGATTAAAATTGAAAGAATAAAACGCCAGAATGTTAATAATAAACAAGTCGAATAGCACCAACAAAGGCCTTATTAACCACGAATATCTTCCGCGTGTGTATTCCATTGACTATTTGTTATTATAGCTTGAAAAATCTTTGTGCTCACTTTTGTAAAGTTCATCCTCACTTAAATTTTTAAAATAATCAAAAGTCATTTTCATTCCTTCTGCTCTCCCAACTTTAGGTTGCCAGTTTAATATTTTCTTTGCCAAAGAAATATCTGGTTGACGTTGCATTGGGTCGTCTACTGGCAAATCTTTATATATAACTTTTTGGGTTGTGCCTGTAAGTTTTATAATTTCTTCAGCAAAATCCTTTATCGTAATTTCATGAGGATTACCAATATTTACAGGGTAACTGTAATCGCTTAATAGTAACTTGTAAATGCCTTCAACCTGATCATCTACATAGCAAAAAGAACGCGTTTGAGAACCGTCTCCAAAAACGGTTAAATCTTCTCCTCGTAGTGCTTGTCCCATAAAAGCCGGAATTACACGACCATCGTTAAGCCTCATTCTTGGGCCATACGTATTAAAAATACGTACGATTCGTGTTTCTAACCCGTGAAATCTATGGTAAGCCATTGTAATGGATTCTTGAAAACGTTTGGCTTCATCATACACGCCTCGTGGACCAATTGTGTTTACATTGCCATAATAGTCTTCGGTTTGTGGGTGTACTAATGGATCTCCATATACTTCGGATGTTGATGCAATGAGTAATCTTGCTTGTTTGGCTTTAGCCAAACCTAACAAATTATGTGTACCCAAAGAGCCAACTTTTAGTGTTTGAATTGGAATTTTTAGATAATCTATTGGGCTTGCAGGAGATGCAAAATGTAAGATGTAATCTAAATTGCCTTCAAAATCTATAAATTGTGTGACATCGTGTTTTATAAAACGAAAATTGGGGTTACTGTAAAGATGCTCAATGTTTTTTTTATCGCCAGTAATAAAATTATCCATACCAATAACCTGGTAACCTTCTTTTATAAGGCGATCGCATAGGTGAGACCCCAAAAACCCAGCTGCTCCTGTTATTAGTACTTTTTTTAATTCCATTATCTTCCTATTGAAATGTATTTAAACCCTTCGCTCTCAACATCTTTAACATCGTAAAGGTTGCGGCCATCGAAAATGACATTGCTGTTCATTGCAGCTTTCATTTTTTCGGTATTTGGTGTTCTAAAAATGCTCCACTCTGTACAAATTAATAATGCATCTGCATTATCTAAAGCATCGTACATGCTATTGGCAAATGTAATTTTATCTCCTAATTTTCGTTTTACGTTAGGCATGGCTTCTGGATCGAATGCCTTGATATTAGCACCAGACTCTAGTAAACTATCTATCATATACAGCGATGGTGCTTCTCGAATATCGTCGGTTTCGGGCTTAAATGCCAGTCCCCAAATGGCAATATTTTTTCCTTTTAAATTATTATTGAAATGGGCTTTAATTTTAGGTATTAATATGAGCTTTTGTTTAGCATTTACATTTATAACTGCATCTAAAATTTGAAAGTCGTAATCATTGTCTTTACCAGATTTGTGAAGTGCTTTTACATCTTTTGGAAAACATGAGCCTCCATAACCAATTCCAGGAAAAAGGAAACGTTTACCTATTCGGGAATCTGTTCCCATACCTATTCTCACTTTATCTACATCTGCACCAACTTTTTCGCAAAAGTTGGCAATCTCGTTCATGAACGTAATTTTTGCTGCTAAGAATGAATTTGAAGCGTATTTTGTTAATTCTGCAGACTTCTCATCCATTATAATTATTGGGTTTCCTGAACGTACATAAGGCTTATAAAGCTTCTCCATAAGCTTTATGGCTTTGTCGCTACTAGCTCCCACAACAATACGTTCTGGCTTTAAAAAATCGTCTACGGCGAAACCTTCTCGCAAAAATTCTGGATTAGAGACTACATCGAAATCTACTGTTGCATGCTTTGCAATTGCTGCTTTTACTTTGTCTGATGTGCCTACGGGAACTGTACTTTTATCTACTATAACTTTATAGTCTTTTATAATCTTACCAATATCGTCTGCAACACCTAAAATATACTTTAAATCGGCAGAACCGTCTTCGTCTTCTGGTGTTGGTAAGGCTAAAAACACAATGTCTCCATGTGCTAAACCATCGGCTAAATTAGTTGAAAATTTTAATCGGTTTGCTTTAATATTTCGTTCGAATAAAACATCTAAATGCGGTTCGTAAATAGGCACTTTGCCTTTTTGCATTTGTTTTACTTTATTTTCATCTATGTCTATACAAAGTACATCATTACCTGTTTCTGCAAGGCATGTTCCTGTAACCAAGCCAACGTATCCCGTACCAATTACTGCTATTTTCATTTATTATTAAATCTTATTGAGCAAATATAAATAAAGTGTAGGGAATAATAACATCTGTAAGACTTTAGACTTATATAAACTCATTTAATGCAGATGAAATTCTGTTTTTATCGTCTTTGGATAAATTAGACCCAGATGGCAAACACAATCCTGCGTTAAACAAATTTTCGGAAACTGAGCCACCAAAGTATTTAGCGTTTTTAAATACTGGTTGCAGGTGCATGGGTTTCCAAAGTGGTTTGGCTTCTATATTTAATGTTTGTAAATGCACAATAACATCGGTAACGGTGAAGTTCACTTGTTCATTTATAAAAACAATGTTAAGCCAATAGTTGGATGAAAAATCTATTCCTGGAGCTTTAAATAAGGTAAAGTTCTTTGATTTTTCAAATAATGCATCGTAGAAATTATAGTTTTTTTTAAGTTGTTTTAATCTGGTCTCTAACAATTTAATTTGTGCGCAACCAATACCTGCTAAAACATTACTCATTCTATAATTATAGCCTATTTTAGTGTGTTGATAATGTAGCGCATCTTCCTTTGCCTGAGATGCCAAATGAATAATTTCATCTTTTTCTTTTTGTGACTTACTAATTAAAGCGCCTCCTCCGGTTGTGGTAATAATTTTGTTTCCGTTGAAGGAGAAAATAGCATAATCACCAAAAGTACCGCATTTTTCAGATTTATATGTGGAGCCTAAAGCTTCTGCTGCATCTTCAATTAGAGGAATATTATAGTGTAAAGAAAGATTTTTAATGGCATCGATTTTTGCAGGCATACCATATAAATGAACTACTATAATTGCTTTTGGTTTTTTATTTTTTTTTATGCCCTCTAAAATTGCTTTTTCTAAAAACTCAGGACACATATTTAGTGTCTCTTTTTCACTATCAATAAAAACGGGATTAGCTCCTAAATAGGCGATTGGGTTAGCCGATCCACAAAAGGTTAGGCTTTGGCATAATACCTCATCGTTGGGTTTTACTCCTAATTTAATTAATGCTAAATGGATGGCTGAGGTTCCAGAATTTAAAGCGGTAACCGAAACTTTGTCTTCTAAGTACGATTCAATTAATGTTTCAAAATGGTCGACATTTTCGCCAGATGTAGTCATCCAGTTACTTTTGAATGCTTTATTAACGTATGCTATTTCTTTGTTTCCTATGTGTGGTGGAGAAAGCCAAATTTTTGAATTCATTATACGCTAAATAAAGTCTGAAACATGTATTTAATATCTTTAAAAATACTATAGTTTTTAATATATTCTTTATTTATAGCTACCTTTTTTGGCCAAAGAACATTTTTACTGTAGGCTTCAGGGTCTGTTTGTTTTTCTAAAAGGGTTTCTTCATTTTTAAAATATAAAGTTGCTGGGCCAGTAATACCAGGTTTTACATTAAGTATTATACGGTCTTCATTTTTTAATGTGTTGGCAAAACCCTCTACATCTGGTCTTGGTCCTACAAAACTCATTTGCGCCATTAAAACGTTATATAGTTGTGGTAACTCGTCTAATTTGTAACGCCTTAATACACGTCCTAATGGTGTTATTCTGCTGTCGTTTAAAGTGGTAACGGTGGAGGTTTTATTGGGTATTTTTTTCATGGTTCTAATTTTATAGAGCATGAATGGTTTTCCTAAATAACCTATTCTTTTTTGAGAAAATAAGCCTAAAGACCTGGTGCTAAGAGAAGCCAGTATGATTAATAAAATAATAAACCAAGATAATGAGATTAATAAAAAAATTGAAAGTATAATATCTATAGCTCGCTTTATTATTTTATTGGAGCGTGTCATTCATCTAGTCTTTATCTGTGTCTTTATCTAAATTTTCCTTGTCCAATTTCATAAATTTAAAATTTAGTTTATATAAAATAAACAAAAGAATAAACGCAAAAACTACAATAAAGGAAATAAGAAAATATTGTCTTGAAGTACTCGATAGATAAATAAACAGTACTACAAATAACAAATTAGATATTGTAAGTATTATGGACGTTTTTAAATGGCTAAACCCTAAATTAAGTAAAACATGGTGCAAATGATTTCTATCGGCAGAAAACGGGCTTTTTTTGTTTAAAAGTCTTATTACGAAAACACGAGTAGTATCGAACAACGGTAGTACCAAGATTGCTAAAGCTACTAACGGTATGTTTTCAATTAGCAATGGAAAGTCTGAAGCCACAATTAAGTTTTTAACGCTTAACAGTTTTAAAGTAAAGACACCTAAAACAAATCCAATAAGTAATGAACCTGTGTCTCCCATAAATATTTTTTGTGTTTTAGATAAGTTGAATCTTAAAAAAGCGATGAGTATTGCAATAGTAATAATAGACAAATACACATAAAAATCCATTTTTAAATAGTAAAAAATAACCAAATAGACTGATGCTATTACAATCCCGATTCCGGCAGCTAAACCGTCGACACCGTCGATCATGTTATAGGAGTTTACAATTAAAATCATTAAAAAACCACTAATAAAAAGCGACACCAAATAAGGTATTTCGTGGAATCCTAAAAATCCATTTAAGGAATTTATAAGAAAAGATTGATTGGCAAGAATAAAACTAACAGCAACAAGCTGTGCGATTAGTTTAGATAACGGAGATAATACTACTAAATCGTCTTTTAAACCAAAAATAAATAAAACTGTTAGACCAGGTATTAAATTATAAACAATCTTATAACTATCATAATCCTTTAAAAAAAACATAGAAAACATGAGCGTAAAGTAAAACGCAATACCTCCCAATGTTGGTGTTGTGTTAACATGCGAGCTTCTGTTGTTTGGGGCGTCAAGCAAATCTTTATACTTTACAACACTTATTATTTTGGGTATTGTAAAGTAGGTTAAAAAAAAGGCGCCTAAGAAAAGTATTATAGCTGTCAAATCCAGTACAAGTGATATTTGGGCAAATTTAAGAAAATTTTATGATTAAAGGCTTCTTACACTTTACTGTTTACAAATATCTCGAATTCTTTTTCAAACCTTTCTTTAGAAAAACGCAATGCATTTTCTCTAACCAAATTGTAATCGAAAGTTAATTTTTCGAAAGCTTTTACAGCTTCAATTATATGTTCATGGTCTTGCTCGTAGAAAAAGAGTCCAGTTTCTTTATTTAAAATAGTTTCTGCGCAACCACCTTTTCCTAAACATATTACGGGTGTTCCACATGCCTGAGCTTCTACTGGAGCAATACCAAAATCTTCTTCTGCAGCAAAAACGAAAGCTTTTGCTTTTTGTAAATATCCAACTAATTCGTGATATTCTACATGACCAAGCAACTCTATATTAGGTGTTGCGAAAGACTTAATTTGTTTCATTTCTGGTCCGTCTCCTAAAATGATTAATTTTTTGTCTTTCATTTTAGAAAAAGCCTGTGCTATCACTTTTATCTTTTTGTGAGGCACCATTCTTGATGCGGTTAGGTAATAGTCCTCTTTTTTAGTTTCTAAAGTAAACGTGTTAATATCTACTGGTGGATATATTACATGTGCATCGCGATTGTACGTTTTCTTAATTCTTTTGGCAATATGATTGGAGTTGGCAACAAAATGGTCTACTCTGTTTAACGATGCGATATCCCAAAGTCTTAATTTATGAAGTACATATTTTACATACATGCCTTTTAAACCTTTGTTTAAGCCCACATCTTTTAAATAAGAATGGTACATATCCCATGCATAGCGCATAGGGGAATGGCAATAGCAAATGTGTGTTTGGTTTTGATGGGTTAAAACACCTTTAGAGACAAAGCCTGAGGAAGATACTATTAAATCGTATTGAGACAGATCGAATTGTTCTATAGCATGCGGAAAAAACTGTAGAAATTTTCTGTGGTTAGATTTTGCAGTTGGTAAATTTTGAATATAACTGGTTTGCGCTTTCTTTCCGTTCAAAATAAATGCACGGTCCTCATCATTTAAAAAATCTATTAACGCAAAGTGGTCAAAGTCGTCCCAAATATTGTTTATTGAATGAATTACCTTTTCTGCACCACCATTAACGTAATACCAATCTTGTACAAGAGCCTTTTTCATTCTGTTAAGTAATATTTTTTCTTGCGTTTATGCGTTCTATTATTAATATAAGTAAACCTAAAATTGTTAAATAAGCAAATAAGTATAATTGGCTACCCGAAAGCAAATTAAAAATTGGCATAACCAAATTAACAGATAGCAGGTACACCCAAAATGCTTTAAATACAGGATGTTTTTTAGATTGCAAATATATACTTTTTTGAAGTGCTCCAAAAAGGAAAATCACGATTAAACTATACCAACCAAAATCTATAAATAAAGAGCCAAAAAAGGTAACATACACATAACCTCTTGGGTGGAATTTATTTCTATTCATATTAACCGCTGTAAAACCTAAACGATTAGTAAGTTTAAAAACAGGGTTAAAAGTATAGAGTCCTCCGGCTCTTGTTAAATCTTTATTTATAATGTGATCTAATTCGTAAAAGCCATGAACAAAGTACTGCCCTGTATGTATAAGTAAGAGCTGTATTTTTGTATTTACACTATTAGGGTTTTTATAAAAATAATCCATTTTATTTTTATCGATTTTTACAAAATCGTTATATCTGGATTCTGTGATAGAAATAAGCGCTTTATTGTCTTGACCTTCCATCCTTTTGTTTAATATGAAATAAGAAAACAAACCAAGGATTATTAATGTTATTAATGTTATTAATATCGATTTATAAGTTGTTATTCTTTTTAGGTTATAAGCTATAAGAACCGCAATTACGATTAGTATAAAAAGATGAAAGTAGGGTTTTCTGGTACCAAAAATAAACACCTCTAATCCAGACATACACAATATAAACAGAGCTAATAACCAATACTTAATGTTTTTGCTTTTTAAAACAATGAGTAAAATTAATGGTACGGTATTTAATACCCTTAAGGTGGCAAAAGATTTTAGCCAGAGTGGTGCTTTAATTGCACTTTCTAAACTTAGTTGTTTGTTAATTTGGTAAGTGTTAGAAAACGATAAGTTTCTATAGAAAAACAACTCGAAATACCTACACAACAAACCAATAAATGCAAAGATTATTAATAGTAGAAAATACTTTTTCAGTTTAATTGACTTGCTTTTTGCAATATATGTAGTGCTGTTACCAAAAGAGTAGAATCCAGCAAATAAAGCAACTACAGATAGTGCAATAAAGGTAATGGTTTTGGTGCTAATTCCATTAGTAGAAATTGGTAATAAAAAAAATGTTAAAGCCCATATTATAAAACCTAAAAAAACACTAGCTATAAACGAGATACTATTTAGGTTCTTTAATTTAAGCATTTGTACAATTACTACTTTAAATTTATTAATTTATAATGTCCTGTTCTTTTCCCTTTTCGATAGCGTAGAAAAGAGACAGAAAAAAAGCGGTAAACATTATACCATGCTGTCTGTTAATGTACGATTCTGTTATACAAACTATAGATACAAAAAGTGCTATATAAAACAAATGTCGCTTATTTTTTACCGAAGTCTTAATAATATAAAAAATAAATATTAAAAATATTACGCCTCCCAATATTCCTGTTTTTGTAAACTCTTCTAAATATTGATTGTGGCAGTTATAATTAGCCTTTATTCCTGCTTTAAAACCAATGTCGTTATATTTATCTAACAATGCATCTCGGTTATCTCCTGTGCCTACTCCAAAAATATTTTCTTTAAAAATGTTAAAGCTGCAGTAATTGATTAATACTCTATATTCCAGAGAGTTTCGTGTTAGTGTAATCTGGTTTTTGGTTAATATGGTTTTAAAATCGAAATCTAAGGTTTTATAAGAGATGTCTATTTTTTTTCTAAGTGGAGGAACTTGGTATGCCGTTAAACCTATAGCGAAAAATAATACTACTGTTAACGCTATTTTTTTAATTAATGCAACCGATTTAAATTCTTTAAAAAACTCAATTAAAAGAAAGAGTATTAAAACTAATAAGCAGATTCTGGCGCTTAACAATAATATGCAAAACCCAAAAAACAGCAATAAAAAATAGTTGATACCAAATTTAAAATGAGCTTTCTTTAAATTAAAATAAGTAATTAAAACGGCTAAAAACAAAAAAGCTGAATAATAAAAAGGACTAATATCTAAAACCTCAAATGCTTTATTTTCAAAAGACATTAGTGTTTTATGCATATAGAATTGGTAACAAAGCAATACAAATAAAACGGAAAACATATACCATTTATAAAAGGCCAACAACTGCTTGTAATTGGCTTTTTTCTCTGTTAGCATGGTAAGTGGTAACGCAATAAACGGCAAAAATGTTTGTACCGTTTTTAAGCCTCGAGACATATTGTTAGTGTACAGCAAACCTATTAACTGAACAATTACAATTAATAAGAATAACAAAAAGAGTTTGTTGTTTTTAAGTACTTTAAATTTACGCTTAAAATTCTCTTTATAATCTAAAAAAAAGAAGACGCCTAAAACTATAGCGCTAACAGAATTTAGCCCATAACTTACAGGTAGCGTTACAACAAAAAGCATAAGCAACACAGTATAAGTAGTTGCTCTTTTTGTTTTAAATATTAAGTTTAATATTGAATACAAATAATAGAGATAATAAAAATTAATAAACCAAAAGCAGATGTTTTTACTAGCTTAATTTTTTTGGTTTTATATAATACTAACAGCTGGATTACATTTGCTAAAACTATTAATATATATAATGCATAAACGGCATCAAAAAAATTAAGGCTGTTTTTAAAACTTACAGCAAATATTAAAAAACAAGATAGCAAGATAATAAACCCTATGTTCATTTTTGTTGCAATACCCTCTCTATAAATTATATTCTCGTTGTTGGCGAGCATTATCCAGAAAAACATTTGAAAACAAAGTACTAAATAAACATCTTTGTATTCGGTAAAAGACGCAAACAGCTTAAAAAATGAGCGCCCAAAATAAGGTACAGCAAAATACGTAATTACAATACCAACACTTATAAGTACTAAAAAAGCCGCAAAATAGATGTCTAACTTATGCACATTAAATGTATAGATTTTTTTAAAATAAATAATATTTAAAATTTGATGTGCAATAATAACAAAAGATGCCATCCTGAAATAAAAACTAAAAATTGCAATAAGTTCTTTGTCGTTAAAAAGGTATTCTATTAATAATCTACCAGAATTTGCTATTAATAAAATTAGCAATCCCGACACCATAACGCTTATTCCATACTTAATTAATTTTCTATGTTTTTTAAGGTCTACCTTTACCGTATTTTTTAGTTTTAAAAGGGTAATAACCGCGTAACATATGGCATAAATTGCAGAAAAGAACACGATGTAGGTTATCGAGTTGTTATTAAATATTATTATTGCAATGTAAGCTGTAATTAATACGATATAGAATAACGAATCTATAATTACTGCTTTAACTATATTCTCGTTGGACTTTTCTTTTATAGAGTAATTGACTTGGTTTGCTAAGGTATAAGCAAATAACACTGCTAAAAGATATTCAACCTTATTAACAAATAAAACTATACCAATAAGACAAAGCAAACTTGTAATGAGCAAATAGGCGAAGTGCACATTAAAGCCACTAAAAACAGTTTTAAAGCCTCTTTTTAATTTAAAATAGGGATACGCGTTAGGCACGCCCAGATTAAGCACTGCTGCTGCTAAAAATGCAATATTCATAGCATACTCTATACTACCATAATCTACTTCGGTAAGCGAATTTGACAACAACAAAGGCGCAAAAAAAACAGTTGCTTTTGAGAATACAAAAGCAACCAAAAAAAACAGTTTATTTTTTAAAAATTGTTTCAATTTATTTTTTTAAATCTCTAACCACTACATTGGTTGTTTCTTCTGCAAATAGTGGCAGTTTTTTATCGCCTCCTGTAAGTGTAATACTTTCTATGGTGGTTGGTTGTGCGGTGTTGCCCTCGTCTAACCAAACCGAATAGGTTCCTTTTGAGTTTGCTGTATTTATTGTAACATTTCCAATTGATGTATTGTTACATTTGTTAAGCCATAAGCCTGTTACGTTATCTGTTTGGCCTTTTGCAGAATCGTCTAAATCGTTCATTCCTTTATAACTACCAACTCCAAATTTATCTATAGTTATTTTTTGAATGTTATGGTTGTTTCCTGTTAAATAAACACCATGCCTATCAGAAGAAATAATTTTTAAATGATCGATAGTTAAACTCTCTGGATTATTATTCCACCCATGCACTTGTAAAGCAGCCCTATTTAGTTTGAAACTGTCTCCATCTGAGCCTAAGCCATCAATTATTAAATTCTTAAAATAAATAAATTTACTGCCTCCATAAATGTCGCAACCCATACTATTTAATTTAGCGATGTTTTTTTCTGGGTTAGAAACAACATTTACCGTTTCGAATTCGATATCTTGACATTTTCTCATAAAAACTTTATAGTAAGTTGTTATGTTTCCGGTAATTTTAATGTCTTTAGACTCGTTACCCTCTGCGTCCTCTATAAAGTACAATGGACCGCCAAATTCTGCACCATCAGATTCTATGGTAATGTCTTGTATGCCTTTAAAGTAAAGTCCAAATTTGTAATAGCCCTTTGGGAAAAATAATTTAATATTCTCTTTTTGCGCTAATTCTAATATGGATTGTGTTGTTGGTTTTTTGGTGTAAGGGTGTGTTGGGTCTCCACCTTCGTTTACAATACCATAGCGTCTTACATCTCCAACCGGAAAACCGTCGTTTATTACATATTTAAGTTCTTCAGAATTAACTTTATCTACAGTTTCTTGAGTATTAACATTTTCTTCTCCATTTTCTTTTTTATTTTCGTCCTTACAAGAGCTAAAAAACAGCGCCATGACAGCCACTATTATAAATTGATATTTAATTGATGATTTCACCTGAATATTCATAAGTTAGTATTTTGTTATTGTGTTTTACTTTATTAATTTTTATGGGATATTTTTTGTCTCCCATATCGAAGAAAATATCTAAGTATTCATTTTCTGATTTAGCTTTATTTATTTCTAAATAATTTATTTGAGTATTATAACATTCGTTAAACCAAATGCCTATAAAGTTCTTCTCATTATAATGTGTTTTGCCTTGCATTGCAGACATATTAACGCCATTTCCTATACCATAATTGTTTACTATAAGCGTGTCTATTTTGTGATTAAAACCCATAATATATGCTCCGTGTCTTTTTGAAGATTCAATAATAGCCTTTTTAATGTGAATATTTTTAGGATAGTTAGGAAAACCGTCTACAGCTAACGCTGCATGATTATTTTTTTCTTCATCACCCAAGTCTTCAATTTTTAAATAGTTAATTGACAGATTAGTTGTATTTGTGTAAATATGGCAACCTCTTGATTCTTTTCTATCTTCGTGTATGTTTTTATTTGATTTTATTATTAGAGTATCTACTTTAATATTGTCACTTTCGTAAACACCGAATCTATCATAAGTTATTAATTTTCCTTTTAAATTTATATTACTTGATTTATCCCCATTTTCATTGGTTATATGAATCACATTTGTAAAAGAGGCATTATCGAAATAGATTTCTATATTTTTTCTTGAATTTATATTGAAACCTCCTTTGTAAGTTCCTTCAGGAAAAAATAATTCTACACCTTTTTCTGCCACATCTAATGCTTCTTGTAAAAATTTTAAATCGAAGTCTTGATTAGGTGTTACGCCATATCTTCTTACATCTCCAACTTTAAAGTCCTTGTTAACTACATATTTGTTTTCAAATTCTAACACTTCGTTACTTAGCTTTTTTTCTCTATTAGTATCAGTATCACAGCCTGTAAAACATAATAGGCACATAAGCGAATAGGCGAATAGGCGAATAGGCGAATAGGCGAGTTAAATATTATCGTTTTTTTCATTTTTTATAAACTATTTCTCTTAGCCCTTCAATTTCTACCTTCTCAAGGTTAGCCATAACATCTTTAATATTTTTATCAAGAAAACGTAATTTTTGTCCAACGTACATTCCTGGTTCTATTAAGTCTTTAGATATTGTAGAATTACTACCTACCGTTATGGCGTTATTAACTGTAACTCCTGCATTTACTATGCATTGAGAGCCAATGTAAACATTATTACCTAATTTAACACTTCCATCTACTCTTATTCTATCTGGACCTTCTTGTGCATGTATGTATCCATGTGTCCATATTTGTGAACCAGCTCCAGCTAAAATAGAGTTTTCACCAAAATCGATAGTGTTCGTTAAATCAAGATAGTGTCTTGCAGTAATTTTAGTTAATTCTCCTAAACGTAATTCAGATTTCCCGTAAGTAACCCCTAAAGAAGCTCTTACTACAGTGTTTAAATTTCCTAAAGCAGCTTTTTTATCGAAATTTAAAGACAAAGGTCCTTTAATAATGTTGAGTTTGCCAATATAAGCTTCTTTTTGAAAAATTATTTCGTCTATTTTTATAAAATTTAAGTGCCCTATTTTGCAATTTTGCCCTAAATTAAGCTTATTAACGTAAATAAATGAAAACCCAATTTTACAGCTCCAATCTATTTTATGTCCTAAAAGCCTTAAACATAAAACAGCGATTTTACTAGGTAATAAACAAGATATAAATGTTAACGTTTTTTTCATTTCAAAATATAACAAGTTTATTCATTATTTAAAAACTCTAATAAACAGCCTTTTATTATTAATAGTTGCAAAATAAAGCTTAGAGGTTAATGCTGTGAATACCATAGCAAAAATCACGAAAGCAATTATTATATACAAACCTTGAGCGCTAATAATGAAATTAATTACTGGCATAAAGAAATTAATAATCAAAAAATAAAATAATAATGGCAAATATTGACTCTTTCCAGTTAAAGTTTTATTGTACACAAACTTCTGTATCCATCCAAACATAAACATAAACACAAAAGACAACCAGCCAAAATCCATATAAATTGGTCCAAAGAAAGTGGTATAAATTCCTGTTCTTGGAGGGCTTGTTTGTATTTTTTGTAAATCTATATTTGTGCCTAAAGTAATATTTAAAAATTTGGCAAAGGTGTTGAATGTGAAAGCGCCATAATGGTGTTCGCCTTCGTATTCGTTATATAAATAATTAAACTCATAAGCACCGTGAAGATAGTATTGTAAAAAATTTATACCACCCAGTTTTAATGCTTGAGTTATACTGTTTTCATCGTTAATAATATTTTCTTTTAGGCCTTCTGTAGGCTCAATAGTAAAATTGTAATTAGCAACACTTAGTATATGTTTAACCGATCTTTTATCAGATTTTGTAAAATCGTTTGTTCTGTCTATAAAGAGATTAACTGAATAAATAGCAAGAAAGAATAAAATGCTTGCCGCTAGTACTGCTTTACCAAGTGATATTTTTATAACCTTAAAGTAAGTTATAACCATAACAAAAAGTATGATTAAAATAAACAAGCCAGATCGCGATCCTAGTACTAAAAATTCGAGCGCAGCCGAGAAAAACAGAAGCATACAAAATATAAGCAAATACTTATTTTTTACTTTCAATTGATAGCAAATAAATAACGGAATAAAGCTAAAAGGATTGGTAATCGCTGAAAAAATACTTAAAATAGAAGGTCCTGTTTCTGATAATAGTATTCTGTTTTCAGACATAGAATTGCTAAAAGACGTCTGCCTAAGTACAAACTTATCGAATAGTTTCAAAAAAAGTCCAAACAAGGCAATCGCAATAGTAACATACAATATTTTATACAGAATATTTTTTTGATTCTCTGTAAGATTAACACTATCTGTTGGTGTTTTTGTTTTGGTTAATCGATAACCCAAATACATTGCAAAATAGCATGAAATAATATAAAATATTGGTATAAATGAAAATTGGTATTTAACGTTTAAGGGTGTTAATAAGTAGAATAATAACCATAGTAGAAACCCATTACGCATGGTTTTCATTGGACTATTTTTAACTAAAAAATTAGTATTCATTCTACTTTGATTCTAATACGGTTAAGAAAGCTTTCTCAACATTTTCTATATTACTACTCCCCACACAGTTAGCATCGCAATACGGATCGGAAATTATACCTTTAAAACTTGTGCTATTTAACGCATTAATAAAATTTGCTTTTTCGTTATCTTTTAAGGTGATAAATGTACTGCTTTTTACTTTAGAAATAACACTATCCAAATCCTTTAGGTTAGGCAAATACAAACAATTAGCTGCTTTATTATTAAGTGTTTTTACCATAGTCACTACGGGTTTGTTACTTAAAATACATTCTATAGCAATAGTGCCTGTTACTGTAACCACTAAATCTATATCCTTAAGTACATCGTCCATTTTTGTACTATGCGCTAAACAAATTATGTTTTGGTGATGTTTAACGACATCTAATAATCCAGCACTTAATTCGTATTTAGATTTTGGATTGGGTTTTACCACTAATGTTACATCTTCTGGGATGGCGTTAGCCAAAGCATTTATAAGTTCGCTTTGGTTTCTGTAAGCGCGTCCCCAAACATCTATATTTGCTTCGGGTTGCATTTGTAAAGGGTAAAGTAGTAGAAATTGTGTTTTAGACAATTTAGTCATAGCCTGTTCATCCCACATTTTTATATTTCTGCGCTTTACTTGTTCTATACTAAATTTTGTTATTGGGTGAGGCGTATTAAAGCTTTCGCCTTCTACAAAACCTTTTACCAACTTAATTTTGTCTGCAATCTTAGCTTTTTTAGAAATGCTAAGCGCTTTCATGTAATCTGGCTTCGCTGTTCTATTAACAATGCTATCTACAACTTGTAATGCAATATTGGTTTCTAAAACCTCTCCACTACCTTTAAAGGGTTCTAAAGTATCGTATTTATAAAACGAAAAACGTCCTAATGGATAGCGACATGTTGAAGGGTTTAAATAGAGTATGTCTTTCTTTTTACACAAATTAATTGTTAAAAGCTCATGAAACGCTGTAGACTCACCAAATACAAAATCTGGTTTAACAGTGTTTAAAATTTGTTCTATTTTATTATTGTAATAATAAAAATACGATTGATCTCTTTTCTTAAAATGATTTTGCTGTCTGTCGCTTTCTATAATTAGAGCGATATCTTTATCTGGTGTATAGTCTTTATAAACTCTTTTAGGATAAGTAATCTTATGGTTGGTAAACTTCTTTTTAGGTAAAAAGTTTTTATTTTGAATTAAAAAGTGGATATCGAACCCTTTTTTTGCTAACTCTAATGCAATGGCTTCAAAAAAATAAGTTTTATACCTATTTTCTACAAATAATAATGTCATAAGATTTAGTAAAGAACGGTTAATTAATTAATTCCATTGCTAAAGGCGTACCTTTTATGGCATCTTTAGCAAATGCTTTTCCTAAAATATCATGGTAATGCTTTGGGTGTAAACCATAACCAGGCCTAATAGAACGCACATTTTCTGGTGTAATAATTTCTCCTGCTTTTATGTCTTCTACTATAAATAAAGACCGTGAAAACTCACGACTTTTTAATTTTTTCTCGGTTAATTCGTAATCTACCTTACCAAGCATCTTTTCTGCGTTTCTTACTGCTTTTACCATTTCTGTAAAGGCTGCTTCATCTAAAGAAAAATGTGCATCTGGACCACCAACTTCTTTATTTAAAATAAAGTGTTTTTCTATTACTGTTCCACCAACACAAACAGAAACTACTGGCGCTTCTATGCCTAAAGTATGATCAGACAAACCAGATTTTACATTAAAACGCTTTATTATATCTGGAATGGTTAATAAATTAGAATCTGCAGGATCTGCAGGATAAGCCGATGTGCATTTTAAAATGGTAATATCGTGATTACCTGCATTTTTACAGGTCTCTATCGCTAATTCTATGTCTTCTATCGAGGCAATTCCGGTTGAAATTATAATAGGTTTATTTTTCTTAGCCACATATTCTATTAAAGGAATATCTGTGATTTCGAAAGAGGCTATTTTATAAATTGGGCAGTTTAATTCTTCCAGAAAATCGACAGCTGTAAAGTCGAAAGGAGAGGAGAAACAAATTAAGCCTTCCTCTTTTGCCACATTAAATAACTCTTCGTGCCATTCCCATGGTAAATAGGCGTCTTTGTATAGATCGTATAAATATTGACCATCCCAAAACGTACCTTGTGTAATTTTAAAATGCTCCTGTTTACCGTCTGTAGTAATCGTGTCTGCTGTGTAGGTTTGTAATTTAATGGCATCTGCGCCTGCACGTTTTGCTGCGCGAATGGTTTCTTTTGCTATCTCTATGCTTCCGCCATGATTTGCAGATAACTCTGCTATAATAAAGGTCTTATTATTAGTCATTATAAATAGCTTTTATTTTGTATTAAAGCTTCTCCCGACACTGTTATTTCATTTTCAGAATTAAAAATTTCTGTTTTTACTAATGCTCTATGTTTAACGGTGTCCAGTTCTAAAACCGAAAACTTAGCGGTGTAATTTACCTCAACAAACATTGGTCTTAAAAATTTTAAGTCCTGTTTTAAATAAATTGTGCCTTCACCAGGAAAATCTGTAGCAAATACTTTAGAAAAAATACTTGAGCCTAAATAGCCATGTATTATTCTTTTCTTAAAAATGGTTTTACTTGCGTAATCCTCGTCTAAATGTAGCGGATTTCTATCTCCTGAAATCTCGGCGAAATCGTTAACATTTTTTTGGGTGTACGAAAAAGATTCTGATGTGTAGGTAGTTCCTACTTTAATTTTTTCTGTAAACTTTGCCATGCATTTTTTCTTTTACAATATTCCACTCTGATGCTAAAAGCGCTAAGCCAACAGCATCTTTAAAACTTCCGTCTTTATAGCAATGCTCTCGATAATAGGCTTCACGTCTAAATCCGAATTTTTCGTGCATTTTAATTACTTTATCATTAAAAGTAAATACTTCGCACCTCAATTTATTTAAATTTAAATGCTCGAAAACATATTCTAAAACATTGTATTCTACTTTACCACCTATTCCTGCACCTCTTACCGAAGTGTCTCCTAAGTAAAACGCCCAATAGCAACTACTAAGATTTTTATTAATACCTGTTAAGCTTGCAAGCCCTAACTGTTTACCATTATATTCAATAACCCAATATTGAGACGTGTCGTCTTGTTGAATTTTTTTAAACCAATGTTGTTGTTGTTCGGCAGTAATTTTATCTTCAGAATACATGTAAGAAGCTACTTCTGGAGAGTTTCTCCAGCTTCTTATTAATTCTATATCTTTTTCTTTAACTTCTACTAGTTTAATATCGTTTGCTCTCATTTTGCAACGTTGTTTATTATTTTAAGATGCCTTATGCTTTGTAAGCCGTCTATGGTATCTTCCTGTTTTTTTATTAAGGTATTAATGTTACAAGATTTTATAAACTTCTCAATATCATTTTTAATGTTTATATCGTCTTTATTTATCATATTTCCGTTACCTCCAACTATTCCCTGATCCTTAAAGGCCTGATAAGCTTTTTTCTGGTTTTCAACAAAGTAACCAGAATACACTGGCATTTTAACACATAGAATTTCAAATAATATGGTGCTTGTTGGAACTACCGCAAAATTACAATTTTTCATGAGTTCAATAAGCTTTTCTGCTGAAAGGTTTTTATGGATTTCTACAATATCTTTATTATTTGCTTTTAAATTAACTATCTCATTGTGCTTATAAGCTGCTCCTACAATAACATGTATTTTTTTAAAAATATTTAAGCCTAACAATGCCTGAGTATACTTAAAGCAAAGATTATGTGTGTCTGCACCTCCAAAACAAACAAATGCCGAATCGATTTTAGAAATCGTTCTTCCTGCTTTTGCTTCCTTTAAAAATTGTGGTCTTAAAAGTGCATAATTAGTTCCTAAAGCGAATTTTGTATAATTTTCTGAAGAAAAGTCGTTTTCTTGAATGTGTGCAGAATGATTTATTACTACATCGGCATACATATGCTCTGTGGCTAAATCGTCTATATAAATGAGCTTGTATTGATTAATTTTAATGGCTTTTTGATAGGCTGAAGTAAATTGATAACCATCTGCAATAATCATGTAATCATTGCTTGGGAAATTGGTGTTTAACCACTGTGGCTCTTGGCTAAGAGTAATGTGCTTTGGAATTGTAACTAAGTTATACGCCTTAGGAATAATTTCTAAGTTTGACGTTTCTGATGTTAAAAACGTAAATTCGTAATGGAATTTCACCGTTTCTACCAAACTAAACAAACGATACAGATGTCCTAATCCTGTTGTTGCGTTACCATCGGCTCTAAAAAGTATTTTTTTCTTCATTTAAGATTAACTTGTACTTTATTTCGGCTAACTTCCAGTCGGTTTCTGTATCTATATCTTGTGCTTCTAATTCTGAAATAACGATAGCGCCAGCGTTTGTAGTTAATAATTTACCTTCCTTTTTAAAACTCGCATTGGTAATCCAGTAAAATTGTCCAGAATCGTGATATCTTGGTTCTAAGTCTTGAGAGCGTGTGTTTAAATGCTGTGGCGCCACCATGCTCACTTTATTGTGTTCTATTTGTAATGCACGTTGTATAGGAAAAGAAAATTCTAACACTGGAAAAACACTATCTAATTGGTAAGTGGTTAAAGTGTTGTATGCTTCTTTAATTTTTTTAGCATTAACAAATGGCGCTGTAGGCAAAATACAGCATATGTTATCGAAGGTTATATTTTCTGTGGCATAATTAACCGTCACTTCTTTTACCACATCTGCCAGAACAGCAAAATCATTTGCGTTGTCTTTACTTCTTAAAAACGGGACTTTTGCACCATATTTAATTGCAATGTCTGCAATTTCCTTATCGTCTGTAGAGACCATAACCTCATCAAAAAGTTTGCTATTTAAAGCTGCTTCAATGGAGTATGCAATAATTGGTTTTCCTAAAAAAGGTTTTATGTTTTTTCTAGGAATGCGTTTGCTTCCTCCTCTAGCTGGTATGATTGCTAAATTAGCCATTAGTAAATTCTAACACCTTTTCTATTACAAAAGCTTGTTCCTCATTGGTTAAACTTGGATACATAGGTAAACTTATACATTTACTATAATAGTCTTCTGCGTTACTTAAATTGGCTTTATTATAACCAATATCTTTATAATATGGCAATGTGTGAACAGGAATGTAATGTATTTGAGCGTAAATGTTTTCTGTTCGTAAAAAGTTGTATAATCCTTTACGGTCTTCTACTTCAATAATAAATAAATGATGAGCGTTATACGTCTTTTCTGGTAAATTTTGGTATTTTAATTTCCCATCAAACGCTTTTTTATAATTATTAGCTATTTCATTTCTTCTTTTTACACCAGCATCATTTTTAGCCAATTGGGTAATCCCTAAAGCAGATTGTATGTCTGTTAACCTGTAATTAAACCCTAATTCTTGCATCTCATAAAACCATGGACCATGGTTTTCGCTCATGTTATCTTTTGTAATACCATGAGTTCTTAATAATGATAATTTTTTATAGAGATTTTCTGAGTTTGTGGTAAGCATGCCGCCTTCTCCACATGCTATATGTTTTACTGGGTGAAAAGAAAACACACTTATATCTGCATAATTACCATTACCACATTTTTGTTTGTTTTCTTTAGCGTCTGTAAAATAGCCTCCTGGCGCATGGCAGGCATCTTCTATAATCCAAAGGTTATGTTTATTGGCTAAATCCCTAAATGCTTCAAGATCTACTGGTAGCCCAGCAAAATCTACAGGTATAATGCCTTTAAAAAAACCTTTAGGTTTACTTTCTATAAGTTGTCTTGTAGACTCTAAGGATAATAAATACGTATCTCTATCTATATCTGCAAACCATACTTCTCCTTCTGCATATCTAACGCAATTTGCCGATGCTGCAAAAGTTATTGGGGTTGTAATAACACGTTCTCCTTCTTTTAAGTCTAATGCTAAAACAGATAAATGTAATCCAGCTGTTGCATTGTTTACTGCCACAGCATATTTTGCGCCTGCATATTTAGCAAAAGCGGTTTCAAATTCTGCAACTTTTGGACCTTGTGTTAAAAAATCTGAAGTTAGAGCATTAATTACCGCATCAATATCGTCTTGCTGTATGTGTTGCTTACCGTATGGAATACTTTTATAACTCATTATACTTCGAATGAAGAATCTACGTGTTCCTTAATTAGCTTTCTTAGGCTATCTACCGTTTCCCAATCTTCATTATCACCAGAATTGTAGCTAAAACCTTGTTTAACTTTTTTAGCGTTAAACGTGTTTTTAAATTCTTCTAAATCCCAAGAATGCGTGGCAGGAATTATAGTGTAATATTTACCTAAATCGTAAGTATAAAAGGAATCTGATGCTGTTATCATTTCTTCATGTACTTTTTCTCCTGGTCTTATGCCTACAATGGGTTTATCGCAATTTGGACCAATAGCTTCGGCTACATCTGTAATTTTATAAGATGGGATTTTAGGTACAAATAATTCGCCTCCCCAAGCATGTTCTAATGCATGCATAACCATATCTACACCACCTTGTAGTGAAATATTGAAACGCGTCATATTAGGGTCGGTTATTGGTAAACTGTTTTCTTCTTTCTTTTTGTTAATGAAAAAAGGAATTACAGAACCATTAGATCCCATTACATTACCATATCGCACAACAGAAAAACGAATATTATTCTCGCCCTTAATATTGTTAGCTGCAATAAATAACTTATCTGAGGTTAATTTTGTAGCGCCATATAAATTTATTGGAGCACAAGCTTTATCTGTAGATAATGCCACTACGCGTGTAACATTTGTTTTAAAACAAGCATCAACCACATTTTCTGCACCTCCAATATTTGTTTTAATACACTCATCTGGATTATACTCCGCAATGTGAACGTGTTTCATTGCTGCAGCATGAATTACGTAATCCACTCTTTGTAAAGCACGTTCTAATCGTTCCCTGTCTCTAACATCGCCAATAAAATAACGTATTTGAGGATATTCTTTATCTGAATATTCCTGAGCCATTTGAAACTGTTTTTGCTCATCACGAGAAAAAATAATCAACCTACGAACTTCAGGATACTTATTTAAAATATGGGTGGTTAGTGCTTTTCCTAAAGAACCTGTTCCTCCAGTAATTAAAATTGATTTTCCTTTTAAATCTAACATGTGCTTTGTTTAGTGAAAGTTATAATTCGATTATAATGAATTACAACATTTTTTTTATGGGATGCAAATTTACTAATTAATTTTGTTTTGGTAAACATCCTTGAACAATTGAAAGTATTTAATTTTAGCGACTAAAGCCTTTTATCTATGTCTTTTATCGATAATGTGCCTTTAACATCGTAAATAATTCCTTTTTGCGCCTTAATTTTAGTGAAAGTTAAACTTTTAAATTTATCGTGAGCTACCACATGGATAATTACATCGTAAGTTTTTGTTAAGGTATCGATCAACTCGAAATTGTAGGTCGCTTTCACCTCTTCTTTTGAAGCCCATGGATCGTAAACATCTACATTAATATGAAATGATCTTAATGCGTTATAAACATCTATTGCTTTGGTATTTCTTATATCTGGACAATTTTCTTTAAAGGTAATACCAAGCATTAAGATTTTAGCATTTTTTATTTCTATTTCTTTCTGGGCCATTAATTTTAAAACCTCAGTAGCTACAAACTCTCCCATAGAATCGTTTATGCGTCTACCTGCGAGAATAATTTCTGGATGGTAACCAACTTCTTGAGCTTTCTGTGCTAAATAATAAGGATCTACACCTATACAATGCCCACCAACCAAACCTGGCTTAAATGGTAAAAAATTCCATTTTGTGCCTGCTGCCTCTAACACGTCATGCGTGTCAATATCTAGTTTATTAAAAATTTTTGCAAGTTCGTTTACAAATGCAATGTTAATATCGCGTTGTGCGTTTTCAATTACTTTTGCTGCTTCTGCCACCTTTATAGAGGTTGCTAGATGCGTTCCTGCAGTAATAATGGAAGCGTATAAATTATTAACAACGTTACCTATTTCTGGAGTAGACCCAGAGGTAACTTTTTTAATTTTTGTAATGGTATGCTTTTTATCTCCAGGATTAATACGCTCTGGAGAATAACCACAATAAAAATGCGTATTAAACTTTAGATTACTCTCTAATTCTAAAACTGGAACACAAATATCTTCCGTTGCTCCAGGATACACTGTAGATTCGTAAATAACAATATCATCCTGTTTTAAAAATTTACCTACAGTTTTAGAAGCATTTATTAAAGGTGTGAATATGGGTCTTTTGTTTCCGTCTACTGGTGTTGGTACTGTAACAATATATGTATTCGCTTCAAGAAGATCTTCTGGGTTAGATGTTAGTGTTAATCCGTTTTTTTTAAGAGCTAATACTTTTAATAAAGCACCAGATTCTACTTCCAGTGTTTCGTCTACACCTTTTATTAAAGACTTTACTCGTTTTTTATTTATATCGAAACCAATTACTCGATATTTTTTTGCAAACTCAACAGCTAATGGCAACCCAACGTAACCTAATCCTATTATTGCAATTTTATGTGTCATAATCGTACTTAATTCGCTAAAGTAATGCTTTTAAGCATCGTTCTAAACTTTCTTGCCAATAAGGTATTTTAATATTAAAGGATGTTATAAACTTAGTTTTGTCTAAAACACTGTAATATGGCCTTCTTGCTTTAGTTGGATAAGCTGTTGTAGGTATGGCATCTACCTCTATAAGCGTATTGCTTTTATCAAAAATAGTTTTAGCAAAATCATACCAGCTTGCGACACCTAAGTTACTGTAATGATATAAGCCGTATTGATCATTATTATTAGTAATAATTTGTAAAATAGCCTTTGCCAAATCCATTGCGTAGGTTGGTGTGGCAATTTGATCGTCCACTACTCCAAGACTTTTTTTAGTTTTAGCTAAGTTGAGCATGATTTTTACAAAGTTATGGCCATATTGAGAGTAAAGCCAAGAGGTTCTAATAATAAAATATTTAGTTAATAGTGCCTCAATAACTTGTTCTCCGTCTCGTTTGGTTTGCCCATAAATTGAAATTGGATTTGCGGAATCCTCTTCATTGTAAGGTCTGTTCTTTTCGCCATTAAACACAAAATCTGTAGAAATATGAATGAGTACAATATTGTTTTTTAAACAGGTTTCGGCCAAATATTTAACTCCTAAATGATTAATTAAGTTGGCGTTTTCTGTGTCTTCTTCTGCATTATCTACAGCTGTGTAAGCTGCACAGTTAATACAAAAATCGTAATCGTCTTTTACCAGAGACGCTATGTCTTCCTTAGAAGTTATGTTTAATGAAGCACTATCGTAAAAAGAAAACTCTAATTCAAATTGAGGTGCTAATTCCTGTAAGCATTGTCCTAATTGTCCACTTGCGCCTGTGACTAAAACTTTCAATTTCATGGTAAACTGGCATTTTTAAAGGTTGGAAGTTCAATATCCTTTTCCGAAACTATAAGTTCGCTTTCTAATAATTGCCAATCGATATTTAAATCTGGATCATTGTAGATGACACCTTCTTCTGAATGTTTATTGTAATAATTGTCACATTTATAAGAAAAAATAGCGGTATCGCTTAAAACAACAAATCCATGTGCAAAACCTCTTGGCACGAATAGTTGCTTTTTGTTAGTTCCTGAAAGCTCTATTGAAAAATGTTCTCCAAAAGTCTTGGAGTCTTTCCTTAAATCAACGACCACATCTAGTATTTTACCTTGTACAGCCCTAACTAATTTTGCTTGAGCATGCGGTCCAGTTTGGTAATGTAAACCTCGTAAAACACCTCTGGTAGAATAGGACTCATTGTCTTGAACAAAAACAGTTTTTGTTTTAGTGAGTTCCTGAAATTTTAAATTATTAAAACTTTCAAAAAAATAGCCTCTTTTATCGTTAAATATATTCGGCTCGATTATAAAACAGCCTTTTAAGTTGGTTTCAAAAACGTTCATTTAAGTTTTTTATTTTAATGCTCTAAAATACTAAGAAGGTGTTTTCCATAACCACTTTTAACTAATGGTTGTATAAGTTCTTGAAGCTGTGTTTTAGAAATATAGCCCATTCTATATGCTACTTCCTCAATGGCACCAATTTTTAATCCTTGTCTCTCCTCAATAACTTGAACAAATTGTGAAGCTTGCATTAAAGATTTAAAAGTACCTGTGTCTAACCAGGCTGTACCCTTATCCAGTACACTTACCTTTAATTTCCCTTGTTCTAAATAAGCCTTATTAACATCTGTTATTTCTAATTCACCTCTATGACTTGGCTTAATATTTTTAGCAATATCTACAACATCATTATCATAAAAATAGATACCAGGAACGGCATAATTAGATTTTGGATTTTCGGGTTTTTCTTCGATTGAGATTACTTTACCATTGGCATCGAACTCGGCAACACCATATCGTTCTGGGTCATGAACATGATAAGCATAAATAATACCTCCATCTGGGTTGTTGTTTTCCTGTAATAGTTTCTCTAATCCTGTTCCGTAAAAAATATTATCTCCTAAAATGAGTGCAACCTTATCGTTCCCAATAAAATCGGCTCCAATAATAAAGGCTTCTGCCAAACCATTTGGTGCTTCTTGTACTGCATACTGAAAATTACATCCAAATTTCTTTCCGTCACCAAGAAGCGCTTCAAATAATGGTAAATCGTGAGGTGTTGAGATTATTAAAATATCTTTAATACCAGCCCACATTAATGTAGATAATGGGTAGTAAATCATTGGCTTATCGTAAATAGGCATCAATTGTTTACTTACCGCCAACGTTAATGGGTGTAAACGTGTTCCTGAGCCTCCTGCCAATATAATTCCTTTCATAATCTAATTATATTTTTTTAAATACCAATCTATGGTTTTTTTAATTCCGGTTTCGAAGTTTTCATCGGCTTTCCAGCCTAATTCATTTTCAATTTTAGAGGCATCAATGGCATATCTAAAGTCATGGCCAGGCCTGTCTTTTACAAAAGTGATTTGATTTTTATAAGAATTTTTGCTTGGTTTGATAGTGTCTAAAATTTCACAAATTGAATTTACAATATACAAATTATCTCTTTCATTTCTTCCGCCAATATTGTATGTTTCCCCTGCTTGTCCGTCTTTAAAAACTAATTCAATTCCCTTGCAGTGATCCAATACGTATAACCAATCACGAATGTTTTTTCCGTCTCCGTAGATAGGTATATTTTCTCCCGAAATTGCTTTTCTAATAATTGTAGGTATTAATTTTTCGTTGTGTTGTTTGGGCCCATAATTATTAGAGCAATTGGTTGTAACTACATTCATACCGTAAGTGTGAAAATAGCTTCTAACAATAAAATCTGAAGCGGCCTTGGAAGCACTATATGGGCTATTAGGAGCATAAGGTGTAGCTTCTGTAAATAATCCTGTTTCTCCTAATGTACCATAAACTTCGTCTGTAGATATGTGGTGAAACCTCGCATGCTTGAAATTTTCTTTAACCTGATTTGGTTTATCCATCCAGAAGTTTTTAGCAACGTCTAAAAGGTTAAACGTTCCTGTAATATTTGTATCTATAAAAGCACTTGGGTTTTTAATAGAATTATCCACATGGGACTCAGCAGCAAAATGTATCACACCATCGAATGTGTATTGCTCGAACAGCCTTTCGATAACAGTTCTGTCACAAATATCTCCCTTAAAAAAAGTGTAATTCTCATGCTCCGCTATTTCGTTTAAGTTCGATATGTCACCTGCATAGGTAAGTTTATCTAAGTTAACCACTTTTACTTCTGGATTAGCTTCTAAAAAATACGGAATGAAATTAGAGCCAATAAATCCTGCTCCTCCAGTTATTAAAACACTTTTACTCATCATAGTTTTTGGCATAAATAACCACTTTTTTAATAACATAAAACAGTGCTAAAAGAAACATAGCTAAAACTGGAAAAATTAAGGAATATTTTTCTTTCCATGTTGTTTCCTTGTTTCCAACGGGTTGAAAACTACTAATAACATCTACAAAGACATCTTCGTTAATTCGTTTTGCATCGAGCTGTCTTAATTGTTCTCTTAAACCTAATTCTTTTTCAAGTAAGGCATACTCTTTAGTATCAAGCTCTGTATCTTTAGATAACAAAAGTTCTCCAAACTTTACAGGTTGACCAGGGTTTTTGGCTTGGTCTTGTAATGCTTGTATGTATATTTGCTGCAACTTTTCTACTTCGCTTAAACTGGAATCTATGTTCTTCTTTTGTAAATCGTATAATAAAGAATCTTTTACCTTTTTAGAGCTAGAAAACTCGTTTGTAAAAGCGGTATTTATACCGTTGGTAAGACTTTTAAAAATATCTTTTTTATTAGACTTTGCAGTAATTAAGAATAAATCTCCAGAATAAATACTTCTATTTTCGATAAAATCGTCATAATTGGCTTGTAACAAACCTACACTATCGAGCTCTTGGGTAAATCTTTGGTATTGTAGAATACGGTCATTCTCAGTTTCTGGACCTGGCTCTATTTTAAAACCTTTTATGTCTTCAACATTTACGCTTTTCGCACTGTCTTGGTTAAATATTTTATTTAATTGATCGTAATCCTTATTTGCAATTAAGGCGTTAAAGAAGCTAATATTATTAACTAATTGAAATTTTGAGTCGAAATAAGGCCTCACCAACATTTCAGATTTGTAGGTAACTGGACTTTGTTTTTCGGCTACATAACCTAAAATTATAGCAATTATTAATACTCCTAAAATAATTTTCCAACTATTAATGATTACTTTTAAAGTATAAATAATAATAGAAAAAATCCCTTTAATAATATCTTTAATTACCTTAAAGATGCTATTGATTATTGTTCCTATATAATTAAAAAACACGATTAAGTCTACTTCTTCATTGGTGTTTTTGTTTGGTGGTAATTCTTGATTCATAATTGGTACTACTCGTGTTAGTTAAATATTTGTTGTAATATCTTTCTGGTTATTAAATAGGTTGGTTTTACACCAGAGGTACCTAATCCTCCAGAAGCAAGTGTACTACCCGTTTCTAATGGGTTATCACTAGCATAATAAGCATACCTCACCTTAACGTCTTTATTGATGCTACTTCTTACTTTTGAAGCTGCTTGAATGGCTTTTTGGTAATGTGCGCCCTCCATTTCTAGTCCTATAACGTTCCATGTTGAAGTATAAAAGAATTTTAAAATATCTTTATTTTGAAGCGAGGTACCCAATACGGTAATCATACTTCCTTCATAAATATTAACACCATGTCCTTCTAAATCCTCCTTGCTTAACTCGTTTTCAAAAGGATAATTATCTGCTGTACCTTCAAATATGTGTGCAGAGGGTATCATAATATCTCCTTTCCCACCTTCTAGAATTCCTGCTTTTCCCATTATTGAAATAGACTCGATATTCAGGTGTGTTTTTTCATCACCGTCATCATATGGTTTTAACAACTCGTCTATAGTTTCGTAGGCCTGTTCTCCAAATGCATAATCCATAACGAAAAGCACAGGCTTTTCACCATTACTATTTGTTTTTAAAATTTCAAGGTCTGTGAATTTTAAATCAAGCTTCGCTGTATCAAAAATCTGAACATTTATGTTGGTTCCAGAGGTGTCTTTGATATAAATCATCCCTTGCTGTAACGCTTTTTGTGTTACTTTATTGCGTAGTGCCTCGTTTTCAGGGCTACTTAAGGCTTCGTACACTTGAAAAATATCTTTTTTAGCTACCAAACTTTTTAGGGCTTGAGGCGCATATAGTGTATTCATCACACTATGTAAATTTGCACTAATTATATGTATTGGCCTGGATAATAACCCTTCCTTTTTAAGTGTTTCTTTAATAGTATTTGCCCAACGTTCACCATGAATGTGGTGTCCTAAGCGCTCGCGTAGCACAGGACTAAAAGTCACTGTTCGTTTGTTGTTATTTATAATCTCATCAATTGCCAATTTCCCAAGCCAATATACTATTTCCAATAAACGTTCTGGATGTTTTGGGGTAGCAAAAACACTATAAACATCACTAAGTTCTTTAAAAGTTCGACCTAAAATATTTGCTGTATGTGTAATTGCTATTTCGCGTTCTGGTTTAGTAAGTTTCTTTTTGCTTAATACAGCATTTTCCAGTTTAATCCAATCGCGAGTGGTTTTTCCTTTTTCATCTATTACAACGCGTTTACAAATTTTGTGAGATTCTACAAACAGGAAAGTTAAATGTGTTAAAATATCGTAAATTTCACTACGTCCACGTGTAATTTCAATATTCATTTGCTCCTCGTCTATGCGATAACAATTTCGTCTTCTTTTTGGTGGAATTATAGGTTCGAAATGTGAATTCGCATAGCCTTCGTCACTTGTAAGATTAATAAAACGACATTGTTCTATACCAATAGGCAATCTGTCTACAACATATAAGAGTCCATCTAATTCTGCCTTTTCATCAGAAATAGATCCATAAATTTCTGGTCTTAAAACTAAAAGTGCTTCTCGCAAAGTCTCTCCCGAAATGCCCATAGGCTTATAAAAGCCACGATTGAATAAATGTCGCATGGTAATGTACATTCGTTCAATGGCATTAGAGCTTTCTTGTGCTCTGGTTCTTTCGTGTCTTTTAATTTTAGTCATTAAGTCTCTTTAGCTGGCAAATATACTATTATTTACTAATAATCTCAGTATTTAAAGCGTCTGCGATTTTACGATCGTTTGCCAAACGCGGTATTTTATTTTGGCCTCCCAACTTGCCAATAGACTTCATATAATTTTGAAAGCCTTTTTTCCGGATAACAGAAATTTTTAGTGGTTGTAACACTTTACCGCTTATCAAGTCTAAATAGTAACTGTTTTGTTGCTGTAAAGCGGTATCTATTTGTTGTGCTAAAACTGAAATACTTTCTGGTTCGTTTTCAAATTCTATAAACCATTCGTGATATGGTAAACCTGATGCTGGATTAATTTGTGGTGCCACAGTAAACTCGTTTATTCTAACTGAAGAATTTTCGGTAGCTTTTTTTAACGCCTGTTCAACCTCTTTACCTATAACATGCTCTCCAAATGCAGAAATAAAATGTTTAATTCTGCCAGAAACAACAACGCGATAAGGTTTCGTGCTGGTAAACATTACTGTATCGCCAACATTGTAAGCCCACAATCCTGCATTTGTTGAAACAATCATCACATAATTTTTATTTACTTCTACGTCCTTAATGGTGATTCGTTTTGGATTTTCGTTGAAGAATTCTTCGGCTAAAACAAATTCATAAAACATCCCAGAGTTTAATTGTAATAGCATGCCTTTCTCGTCTTGTTTGTCTTGATACGCAAAGAAACCTTCGCTTGCAGGATAAAGTTCAATACTGTCTACTTTTCTCCCAATTAAGTTTTCGAACTTAGCACGATAGGGCTCATAATTAACACCTCCAAAAATAAACAGGTTGAAATTTTTAAAGATTTCGCCAACTTTTTTTCCTGTTTTTTGTTGGAGTTTTTCAAAATACATTTGTACCCAAGATGGAATACCCGAAATAATTGTCATGTCTTCTTTCAGCGTTTCTTCTACTATAGCGTCTACTTTAGTTTCCCAATCTTCTATACAATTAGTTTCCCAAGATGGCAGTCTGTTTTTTTGAAGATATTTTGGTACAAAGTGAGCAACGATACCAGAGAGTCTGCCAAGTTGCACACCGTTTTCCTCTTTTAAAATGGGACTACCTTGAAGAAATATCATTTTACCATCCACAAATTTCGAGTGTCCTGTTTCATGTATGTATAATAAAATAGCATTTCTTGCCGCGTTTACATGATTAGGCATGCTTTCGGCAGTAATAGGAATGTATTTCGCACCAGATGTTGTACCAGATGTTTTTGCAAAATAAAGTGGTTTCCCTTTCCAAAGTATGTTTTCTTCACCAGCAACTACTCTATCAACATATGGTTTTAGATCTTCATAATCACGAATAGGCACCTGCTTTACAAAATCGTCATGACTATTTATACTCATAAAATCGTGGTCTTTTCCAAATTGAGTTTGAGCAGCTTTGTCAATTAACTCTTGAAATACTTTGTTCTGTGTTTCTACTGGATTATCGGACCATTTTTTAACTTTATTATAAACAATAGCTGCAAAGGGTTTAGCGAAAAATGATTTTAATGACATATTATTATTTAAAATCTATAAAATTAGTGGGATTTACAGGATAACCATCACTCCATAGCTCGAAATGTAAATGTGGTCCTGTTGATAACTCACCTGTGCTTCCTCCTGTAGCAATTACCTCTCCAGCCTTTACTAAATCTCCTTGCGTTTTGGTAAGCGATGCGTTGTGTTTATAAACTGAAATTAATCCATGACTGTGCTCTATAATAATAACATTACCTGTTTGGGCTGTCCACTCTGCAAATATTACAGTACCATCTGCAGTAGCTTTTATAGGCGTGTCTTTGGCAACTATAACGTCTACCGCATAATGCTTTTCTTCTGCATTGTACTGTTCGCTTATTACGCCATTAACGGGAGGAAAAAGCACAAAATTGGTTTTCGATCTTGCGGTTTCAAACAGGTTGTACTTATCTTCTTTATCTACTTTAGCTCTTAATATCGAATCTGCAGCACTTGCAGATAAATCTACATTACTGGCATCTATATTGGCAGCCTCAATTATTGAGTCTCTATTAAATTCCACTGTATTTACCTCACCTTGTAATACTTTTTTTATAGACGCGTAGTATTGGTCGTTGTAGGTTATAATTTGCTGTAAGGAATCTGTTTTAAAATTAAGCTCTACTGCTTGTTTTTTGAGTGCTGTTGAAGAGTATCCTGGAATATATTCTCTTAAAGGTGTAAAGGCTATGAGTAGAATGGTGAAGGCAATAAGCATAATTGTTGATATACCAACTAATACAAAAACATTTAAACGTGTGAGTTTAAATGCCAGACGTTCTTCGAAAGTGTCTTCATTTAAAATGACTAAACGATACTTGTGAAGTAGTTTTTTTGATATTTTTTTTGTCTTTTTTGTCTTCTTAGCCATTGGAATTTATGTTGAAACAAAAGTAAATAAAATTATTATGACATTATTTTACAATATGCTAAAGTTAACTTTTAAACGCTTTAATTAAACTTTAATTATTAACTTTGTAGCTTAAATTTAAAAGTTATGAATTTATTTACATTACCATTATTTATTGGTTGGCCGCAAGTAGTATTAATAGCAGTGGTTGTTTTATTATTATTTGGAGGTCGTAAAATACCTGAATTAATGCGAGGACTTGGAAGCGGTATTAAAGAATTTAAAGACGCTAGTAAAGAAGAGGAAAACGCTAAAGAGAAGAAGTAAAATCCTTAATTAAACGATATAAAAAAACCATCGCAAAGCGATGGTTTTTTTATGGTATGAATTTAGTTTTAATCTATTTTAATAGACTTAATAATGGATTCTAATTCAAAAACGTAATTACGTTTAGATACCGATGGCGCGTAAGCAAAACCTTCGGCTACAACATATCTGTTATTAACCTTATCTTCTATATAGTAAGTAATAAAAGGGCCTGACATGAATTGATTTTCTACATCCCAAAGCCCTTTTACCTCTATAGTGGGTTTATTGTCTATAATAGTTTCAAAAACATGTGGAGCATAGGCCATTTCGGTAGCCATATAACTCCCATCTACAGGTCCTGGAATGTATTTTTTTCCAATAGAATCTCTAATTTTTATTATCTGACTCACCAAGCTGTCATTCTTCTTAATGGCATTTAAAGGAATCTGATAAAACAAAACGTTTGTATAACCTGTTGGGATGTCTCGTTTAATCCAGTAAAATTTATCTTCTTTAGTGGCTTCTGTTTTAGCCACACGATAATAAGAAGGAAATCGTACTTTAATATTTAATGCTTCTTCAATATCTTTAGATTGGTAAAGCGATTTACTCATTTGATGTTGCTTGTACCTTATTTCTTCGGCTTTTAAAGCTTCAGTAATATTATCTGCGTTTTTGGTTATTTGCTCTTTAATTTCTGCAATATTTTTTCCAGAAACTGTTACAATTTTTTGTGGCCTTGCGTGCACGTCTCTTTCAATCTTAAAATCGGCAATGCCTTGCTCAATTTTTAAAATACTTCTGTTTTCTTTAGCAAAACCAGTAAATACTTGAGTTGGTATCTGGGTTAAAGAAAACATAGGTTCTTCTTGCGGTAAACCATCTATGGGTTGTGCCATAACATTTCTAATAGTTTCACCAACAGAGTTTTGCCATAATTCGTTGTCTATTACAATTGCAATTTTATTAACTGGTCCAGCAGAATCCGGAAGGATTCTTGTACCAGGTTTATCGCTATCTTTACATGAAATAGCAGTAATTATTACAGCTATAATTAGTATTATTTTTCGCATAATATGTTTATTTTAAAGCATTAACTTTTAGACACGCGTAATGTCATGCCTGGTTTTAAATTAGTACCACTAATATCGTTCCATTCTTTGATATTTTGAACAGAAACACCAGGAAATTTTTGCGAAATGCTCCAAAGTGAGTCTCCACTTTTTACAGTATACGTCTTTCCACTAAAATTTGAAACACTTTTGGGCGTATTTGAAGTTGTTGTCGTTGCCGAAGGGTTTCGAGGGTAGACAGTTAATCGCTGACCAATTTTAAGGTCATTACTACGCAGTCCATTCCACTTTTTTATCTGGCTTACACGCACACCAAATTTTCTTGCTATTTTTCCTAGATAATCGCCACTTCTTACTTTGTAGCGTGTTTTAGTATCCGATGTTAATAACTGAGGCATTGGTTTTTCCCGCTTATCCAATTCTGCTTTAGCAAAGGCGTACATTTGTTTTTCGTTGTTAACAAAAGCGCCTACTACAGTTCTTGGCAATCTTAATGTGTAGTTTTTTCCTTTTATGTATGGGATGATGTCTAATTTATATGAAGGGTTTAAAAATTGAAGCACTTCTATTTTAACATTTGTAAATTCTGAAACTTGATCTAAAGTTATCGTCTGTTTTACATGAATTGTATCTGTTTCAACATAATTAAATTGTGGCTTATGTTGTATAAAGCCATGCTCTTTTGCGTATTCAAAAATGTACATGGTTGCTAAAAAGGCTGGTACATAACCCGCTGTTTCACGTGGTAAATTAGGTCTAATATTCCAGTAATTTTTATATCCACCTGATCGTCTAATAGCCTTATTTACATTACCTGGTCCTGAGTTATAGGCTGCTAATGCCAAATCCCAATCCCCAAAAATTTGATATAATTTTGCTAAGTATTTAGATGCAGATTCTGTAGATTTTATAGGATCGCTACGCTCGTCTACATAACTGCTTACCTCTAAACCATATTGTTTTCCTGTTGCAAACATAAATTGCCACAAACCTGTTGCTCCAACACGAGATTTTGCTCTTGGTTTTAATGCAGATTCTACAATGGCGAGATATTTCATCTCCAACGGTATATTATAATTGTCTAATTCGCGTTCAAACATTGGAAAGTAAAATTTACTTAATCCCATTAAACGCTCCATAGATTGGTGCCTTGTTTTTAACCAACGTTTTATCAGGTTTTCTAATTGTGGATTATATTCTACATTAAAAGGTGTTTTTGCATTTAGTCGTTGTAATCTTGCCTTTAGAGTGTCTGTAGATAACTCTGGATAGTAAACGGCTTCGTATTTTAAGTCTGTTACATCACGGTAAATGGTATCGAAAAGTGAAGTGCTATATAACTCTTCCATCCATTTTTTATCGAACTCTGAAGCGAGTTCATGATCATTTAATTGTTTTGTTAAATCAACTTCAACAATGGGTTCTATAGATTTTTTAAAGAGCGCTTTACCATCAATAATAGTATCTATTACATAGCTTTCGCCTGCAATTAATTCAGATTCTGATAACCTTGTTGTTTTAACTTCGGGCGCATCTTGTGCATTCAGCAAAAAAACGAAGAAAAAGAAGCAATAAAAATAGATATATTTAGAAAGTGATCTCATTAAATTTTTTGTTTTAAAACTAACGTTAAATAACCTAAAATGGTATTTAAATGCATGTATTAAGATAAAATCGCTGCAATTCCTGGTAAGGTTTTACCTTCTAAACTTTCTAACATAGCTCCTCCTCCAGTACTTACGTAGCTCACTTTTTTCTCGAAACCAAATTGCTTTACTGCAGCTACAGAGTCTCCTCCTCCAACTAATGAAAAAGCTCCTTTTTTAGTTGCTTCTGCAATAGAATTACCAAGAGCTATAGTTCCTTCAGAAAAGTTTTCCATCTCAAAAACTCCTAAAGGACCGTTCCATAAAATGGTTTTGCTTTGCATTACGACCTTGTGAAATTGTGTTCTGGATTCTGGTCCAGCATCTAGTCCCATCCAGCCTTCTGGTATAGTATTTATATCGTTAATTTTAATATTGGCATCGTTGCTAAATGCATCTGCGATGACCGAGTCTGTAGGTAGATGTATGTTTACATTTTTTGCCTCGGCCTGCTTTAATATATCTAAAGCCATTTGTAATTTATCATTCTCTACTAAAGAGTCGCCAATATTGCCGCCTTTAGCTTTTACAAATGTAAATGCCATACCGCCTCCAATAATAATATCGTCAACCTTGTCTAAAATATTTTCTATCACTGTGATTTTTGAAGATACTTTTGCACCTCCTAAAATGGCTAGAACTGGACGTTCGTCCGATTTTAAAACTTTATCGATACTTTTTATTTCCTGTTCCAATAATTTACCAAAACATTTATTATCTGGGAAAAATTTAGCGATTACTGTGGTAGAGGCGTGGGCTCTGTGTGCTGTTCCAAAAGCATCATTAACATAAATGTCTCCAAGTTTAGAAAGTTCCTCTGCAAAACCACTATCTCCTTTTGTTTCTTCTTCATGAAAGCGTAAGTTTTCTAAAATTAATAGTTCGCCTGGCTTTAATTCTGAAGCTGCTTTTTCAGCTTCTGCTCCAACACAATTAGAAACAAATTTGGTTTCTACGCCAATAATGTCCTCAACAGTATTAGCGATGTGCTTTAAAGAAAATTCTTCTTGAACTCCTTTTGGCCGTCCTAAATGCGACATTAAAATGCAGCTTCCGCCATCTTCTAAAATTTTAATTAGTGTTGGTTTTGCGGATGTTATTCTGGTGGCATCGGTAACCTTAAAATTATCATCTAATGGAACATTAAAATCTACCCTTATTAATGCCTTTTTATTTTTAAAATTAAAATCGTCTATTGTTTTCATTTATAATGTTTTAATCTAAGTTAACTTTTAATATCCAAGTGTCTCTAAAGGGGTATTGTTGTATTAATTCCTGTTGTTTTGCAAATGCCTCTTTGGCACTGTTGGTTTGTAAAATTGCAACAAATTCCCAATTATTTTTTGGGTTTTTTACAGTTACTGGTGTGTAGCCTTTTTTTATCATGTAGGCTTCCCATTTTCGAGCTCTAAAACTTTCGGAAAATACATTTGTTACTACATAATAACCACCACTTACATTGTTAAACTTGGTTGAGCGTTTAGATACTAATAATTTAAAATCTCTTGAATTAAAATCCTTAATTCCTGGTGGTTTCCAAACGTATTTTCTTTTATTTTCTTTAGCTTCGGCTTGTGTTGTTCTAATAACCTGCGGCTCCACTTTAGAAACTTTACTTACAGGTTGGCTTTCTTCGACAACATCTTCAAAGAAATCTTGACTAATTTCTGTTTGAAATGCTGCAAAATACATGTAAAAACGATCAGATTTTGTTTTTAATCGTAGGGTTGTAGAACTCATATTATTGTCTATAATAGAGTTGTTATAGTTGGGTATTTCTAACTCAGCTATATCAAAGCCTAATGTGTTTCGGCTACTTGGAATACGATCGTAATTAACCAAACTATTGTTAGTTATGGCACTATTAAAGAAGTTTTGCTGGTTTCTTGCGCCATTACTTAAGGATTGATAAGAACCATCGCGTTTTATTATTGCGCATTCATCTTGCATTAATGTTAAATCGCCTTCTAAGGCAGACACAACCAAGGATGTTTTTACATCGCCTTGATCTACGGCTTTAAAGTTTTTAAAGGTAATATCTACTGGTAAATTATTTACTAATGCAAAACCATCGTAAGCGGCAATGTACTTTGGATTATCTGTTGGAGATTGGTATACTACGTACAACATCCATCCTGCTGCACTTCCGCCAGAAATGTAACCTTGCGATGCTTTAATGTTTGCCACGGTATAGTTTCCGTTTAATGTGTCTGCCTCTCGTAAAATTTTGGTCACATCAGCATAACATACATAGGGGGAATTTATAGCATGTGTTGGGTTAGTAGCACCATCGTATAAAATTTCGCCACCAACGGTTTTGTATTCACCTGCTGGTGTTTTAAACATAATGGTATCTATGGCTGTTTGTTGCCTAAAGTCGCCCTTAAATTCGTAGCTATCTCTTGATTTTCGGCGTTTACCTTCTTCTAAACTATAAGTAGCTGTCCAATATAATGCGGCAAAGGTGATTTTTTTTAGATTATCTGGTAATTTTAATTGGGCTGCACTGGAGCTAAAAGTCGATTTATCGTCGTCTATGTCAATGTATTTCATTTTTACATCGTCATTATCAACATTCATGTCGTTGAACTCGTTTTTTTTATGTTCACCTAAAATGCTGTTTCCAATAGCTTTGGCATCTCCATAAATATAAAATTCATTTCGTGATTTAAAATCAACACCATCATATCCCAAACTATCTTTAATAGCTTGATTTTCTTGTGAATAAAGGTTGTATAACCCTAAAAACGAGAGAAAAATTAAAAATAAAAATCTCATTAAAACTGGTTTAATCTTTTAAAAATTAGCGTTACTATATTTCAAGATTCAAATATATGGAAATACTACGACTCCGTTTTTAGTTCAACTAGTTAATATTAATGCTTAAACTTATACAGAGCAAAAAATAGTTTTTATTTCCTGCGTGAACTATATTTGCTTTATGCTTTTTAGTGAAATAATAGGTCAAACACATATAAAAAAACACCTTACTGCAAGCGTAGATAACGGTCGTATACCACATGCACAGTTATTTATAGGTCCAGAAGGTTCCGGTACGTTACCTATGGCAATTGCATATGCGCAGTATGTTTTATGTTCTAATACAGAGGGAGAAAATAATAAGGGAAACGAAGCATGTAATCTAAAGTTCAAGAATTTCTCGCATCCAGACTTACATTTTGCTTTTCCAGTTACTACTAACGATAAGGTAAAAAGACATCCTGTTTCCAGTCATTTTTTAGAAGAATGGCGTGATTTACTTATTAAGCAACCGTACGGTAACTTATTCGATTGGTATAAACTCTTGGGTGTTGATAATAAGCAAGGACAAATTGGTGTCGATGAAGCCCAAGATATTATTAAGTCTCTGGCTTTAAAATCGTACGAAGGTGGTTATAAAGTTATGTTGATTTGGATGGCAGAAAAAATGAATACTGCAGCAGCTAACAAACTCTTAAAACTCATTGAAGAGCCTCCAAATAAAACTGTTTTTATACTTATTGCTGAAGAAGAAGAACAGATTATTAATACTATTACCTCTCGTTGCCAGATTTTACATTTTCCTCCTTTGGCAGAGGTCGATATTAAAAACGCACTTATTAAAAATTTTAATTTAAGTGAAACTGTAGCTACTAAATTAGCGCATCAAGCCAATGGTAATTACAATAAAGCCTGCGATTTAGTTTATAACGATAGCGAAGACACCCAATTTGAAACCTGGTTTATTTACTGGATTCGTGCTGCCTTTAAAGCTAAAGGAAATAAATCGGCCATTCATGATTTAATAAAGTGGAGCGAAGAAATAGCTAAAACTGGTCGCGAAACACAGAAGCATTTTTTAAACTTTTGCTTAGATTTTTTTAGGCAGGCCTTGTTATTAAACTACAATGCAGATGCATTGGTTTACATGGAAATTAAAAATGAAAAGTTTGAGCTCAGTAAGTTTGCACCTTTTGTACATAACAATAATATTATAGATATCTCAAACGAGTTGCAAGATGCTATTTATCATATTGAGCGCAATGGTAACTCAAAAATTATCCTTACCGATTTATCTATAAAATTAACGCGATTGCTTCACAAAAAATCGGAGTAAATGGATGCTCTTAAATGGTTTGTAATTATTAATCCTCAGTCTGGAAACGGCACTGCTTTAAAACGTTGGCCAACGATACAAAAGCTTCTAAACGCCTCTCACTTTAATTATAAATTTGCCTTTACCAAATACAAATGGCATAGTACAGAATTGGTTACAACGGCAATTAGCCAAGGTTTTAAAAACATTATTTGCGTTGGTGGAGATGGTACTTTGCATGCAATAGTTAATGGGATCATGCATCAAAATATCGAAGCATGTTCAAAAATACAGGTTGGTGTTATCCCTATAGGTACAGGTAACGATTGGGCAAAACATTATAACATTCCAAACCGAATGGAAGACGCTATTTCGCTTATAAAAAAGAATCGTATTTATAAACAGGATCTTGGTAAAATAGAATTTTTAGACTCTAATAATCCGCCTGTTTATTTCAATAATATTGCTGGTATTGGTTTTGACGGTTTAGTCTCTAAAAAAACCGAGAAATTAAAGCGGTTGGGCAGGTTATCTTACTTTATCGCTGCCTGCCAAGCCTTAGTGTCACTTTCAAATTTTGAAATTTATATTTCCAGTGATAAGGAAGAATTTAATACAAAATCGATGATGGTTATTGTTGGTTTATGCAAATATTCTGGAGGAGGTATGCAATTAACCAGTGACCCAGACCCAAAGGACGGTTTGTTAGATGTTACCAATGTAGCCAATTTTAATGTTTGGGATTTTATAAAAAATTTACCTAAGCTCTATAATGGTAGAGTCCATAAAGCTAGTAAAATAAGTACTTTTAAAACGAAACGTTTAACATTACAAATTGCCCAAGAAGAAGGGTTTTACATGCAGGCAGATGGCGAAGTTTTTAATGCTGAAACTATAAGAATTTCTTTGTTAAAAAACACCTTTTCCTTTTACGGTTAGTTTTATAATTTTTTAATGACTTGCTTTTCTATATTGATATTTAATATCCAAACCTGCTCTAAAAATTCGCTTTTTATAAATGCTTTTCTAAGCATAAAAACATCGTAGAAATTTTCAGAATTAAAGAGGTATACATAATACTTTTCTTGAGAAATATCTTTAAAAATTTTAGAATTTACGCCTTGGTCTTTTAGTTCGTTTTGGTATTCTAAAGCATGGTCTAAATCGTATAATAAACCGGCAATTACGTAATATCCTTTTTCAACACCATTTATGTAGGTTGTTTCTTGGTTGAGCATACGCTTGAACTTTTGTGTTTCGTATACATAGTCTTCTTTGGTTAAAAGCTTTTCGTAGTTTTCTCTGTTCATTACAAGAGAATTATTAAAAAAATCTGGGTTTTTTAATGCTACGTCTGGTTGGTAAACGTTATTCTCTTCTACGACAACAACTTCCTCTTGTTGTTTCTTTTTTAGCCATATAGGTAATGGTTTTTCTTTGGTTTCAATTTGCGGTTGGTAGGTTGTTGTTTCAGGTATTTCGGTTTTTGGAGTAAAAAATTTTTCTTTTGGCTGTATAGGTTTTTCCGTAATGAGTGGCGCTTCGGTAGTTGCTAAACGCTCTTTTTTATTTTCTTCTTTTTGTGGTTTTTCACGTTTAGACTTTTTGGCTTTAACCTTTTTTTCTTTTTCTTTTTTTGCGGGCTTTTCTTTTTTAGGTTTTGCCTCTGCTATTTCGTTTGTGTTGTCATCTTGAGGAACTTCTACTACAGTATTTTTATTTTCTTCGTAAGAACTCTTGCTTATTTCTGTTTGAAATGCAGTAAAAAACATGTAAAACCTATCGGATTCCGTGTTAAAAACCACCTCAATTTCAGTAGTATTATTATCTATTAACGGCTGTGGTTCACTAGTGACATCCAAAGAAACAATATCGAACCCTAAGGTGTTTTCGCTTTTAGGAAACCTGTTGCTAAAAACAGTACTATTATTAGTGATTTTACTATTGAAAAAATTATTTCGCGGACGATCGATTGTGCTTAGAGATGACGCCCTTTTGGTGATTGGGTTTATTAATATGCACTCATCTTCTGTTAGGGCCGAATCGCCTTCGAGTGCTGCAAAAGTTAAAACCGTTTGCACATCTCCTTTTTCTAAAGATTTAAAATTATTAAACTTAAGTTTTACTGGTACGTTACTCACGTGCGCAAAACCATCGAAAGTAGTAATATATTTTGGGTTTTTTGTTGGTGCTTCATAAACAACATAAAGTAACCATCCAGCAGCACTTCCGCCAGAAATAAAACCTTTAGTAGCATTAACATTTGCTACTGTATATTCACCATTAACATCATCTAAATTTCTCAACAATTTAGTGACATCTGCAACACAAACATAAGGGGAATTTAATGTAAAAGCACTGTCTTTATCACCATCGAATATAATGGTCCCTTTAATGTCTTTATAACTATCATTTGGTAATTTGAGTTTAACGTTATTTATGTCGTCACGTTTTTTTATACGTTTACCTTGAAATAAAAACTGACCACCAGATTCTTGCCTGTAACCTTGTTCGTAACTGTAGGTTGCTGTCCAGTACAAGGCTGCATACACAATTTTGTTTTGGTTTTCTGGTAGTTTTAAACTCGCATTACTGGAGTTAAAAGTAGAAGGATCGTTGTCTATATCAACAAAAACCATGTCAATATCATCATTGGTAAGTGATGTATCGTTAAAAGCTTCTTTAGCATCTTTACTTAATATGTTATTTCCAATAACAGTTGCGTCTCCATATATATAAAATTCCTTTTGAACTTTAAATGGAACCGCTTCTTGAGCATACATATGCCCAATAAAAGTAAAGATAATGAAACTGAAGGTTAAACAGTTTTTCATCATCATTGTATAGAATAATTAATAGCGTTAAATTATTGCAATAAAGATAGCTAAATATTTGAAAGGGCTGAAATATAAGAGATTAATACGTAAAAAAAACGCTAAATAACCATTTAGCGTTCTATTTATTTAATTGTTTACTAAAGTTATTTTTTATACGCCTCATCTAAGGCTTTAATTACAGTTTCTGATAAGTCCTGCTCTTCCTTACCATATATTACACTTGCCGCAGCATCGCTGGTGCCTAATATATACGTGTAGCCGTTATTTTTACCATAATCTTTAACATGGTTTTTAACCTTTACTATTACAGAATCTATTTCCGTTCTAAAGGATTGAGCTAATTGTTGTTTCTCGAATTGCAGACGCTGATCTTGCAACTGCTTTTTTTGCACTAATTCTTGATAAGCCTTTTCTTGATTGGCAGTACTCATACGTTGCGCTTTTACTTGAAACTCCTGCGCTTCCATTTGAATAGATTTTTCTAAACTGTCTGCTTTCGCATTGAAGGCATCTTCTCGAACTTTAAATTTGGCTTCAATGTCTTTTTTCTCTTGAATTTCGTTTATTACTTTTCCATTGTCTATATATCCAATTTTTTGTTCATTACAAGACAATAGACTTATTGTGGCAGCGACTAGCAATATTATTTTTTTCATTTCTTAAATTTTTAATTCGCACAAAAATAGGAAAGCCTAAAGGAATTTATATTAATAATTAGGCAGAAATATGGATTATAAGTTTTATTTATATTAACAAAACAACTTCATAATTAGAATTTATAGAAATTAGCTATAAATAAGACGTTTTAACGCGTTTTAAAGTTATTTAAAGCAATTTGTATGTCTATATTAAAAATAGGCTAATTAAGCATGCTATAATCAATTTTAATCGTTTTTAATGATGTAAATTATTGAAGAATACTCACCTGATCCTAAAGCCTTCAAGTTTGAATACAACCCAACAAAAAAAGCACGGAATGGATTCATTGTATTCGTTTTATATTTTTCTGAAAGTAAACTCACATAAAAAGCATCGAAAAGCATAGGAAGCTCTTTTTCTACAGTCATGCTTTTAGACTTAAACAACTTTGAAACTGACGCCTTATTGAAATGCCACAAATGCCTTGGTACATCGTAAGCAGCCCAAAAATTTTTATAAAAACTGGCATCGTAACTTTTATAATTAGGTACAGCGACTACTACTACTCCGTTTGGTTTTAAAAGTGTTTTTAAAATGGAAACTTGATGAGCTAAATTTGGTAAGTGCTCTAAAACATGCCATAAGGTAATAACATCAAAACGCTCTGGTTCCATCACTTCGAGTTGGTCGACATCGTAGACAGCATTTAAACAATTTGTATTTGCTATTGTTCTTGCTTTTTCATTAGGTTCAATACCCACAACTTCCCAACCGTTATCTTTAGCAACTTTTAAAAAAGCGCCTGTGCCACAACCAATATCTAATATTTTTTTTTCATTTGTATTAAATGAATTGATAAGCTTTATTTTTCTTTTTAAGGAAATATTACGGATAACATGATAGACTCTCTCAAAAAGATTTCGTTTTGAATTGGTATGCGAAATATAATCTTCGCTTTCGTAATAATCTGAAAGTTTATCTAAACTAGGTTGCGGTTGTGTTTCTAAATAACCATATGCTTTATTTTCTACGAGTTTAAATGCTTCTCCAGAAACCGAATAATCCTTTACTGAAATATTTGTTTGATGTTTTTTCTCCACTTATAATTGCTAATTATTCAACTCTCTTTAATATAAGATCTTTTAGCCATATTGTTTTTGAATACATAATCTGAATAGTATCATCTCTTAAGAGCATTAATTCAGTGCCTTCTAAATTTAAGAGTTTATTTTGAGCTGGTTGAATATCTTTGTCTTTAAATTGTACTTCGTTTATATATTTACCAACCACATTTTGAGCATAAACAAATGAAAAAAAGCCTAACATAAATAGTAAAATCAAACTGTTTGCTTTCAAAATTTAAGTCTTTAATTGATTTGTTCCACGTGGAACGTTTATTATACTAACCCTGTATTTACCTCCCCATATAAACTAATAACACAGAAATATCTGCTGGTGAAACACCGCTGATTCTAGATGCTTGAGAAATAGTAACCGGCTGTATTTTATTTAGTTTCTCTCGCGCCTCCAAACTCATGGATTGTAATTTAGAGTAATCAAAATTAGTTGGTATTTTAATGTTCTCCAATCGGTTTAACTTGTCCGCATTGTTTTTTTCTTTATCAATGTAACCAGAATACTTAACTTGTATTTCTGTTTGCTCTATTACTTCTCTATCCAGCTCATGGGTTTTAATATAATCATCAACAGACTGTATTTTACGCATGTCATCTATAGTAATATTTGGTCTTGCAAACAACTTATGCATTTTACCTTGCTGCTTTACAGCAGCAGAATCCTTAGCTTCTAAAACAGGATTAGCCTCTTCTGCGGTCACGCTTGTATCTTTAAAGAACTGTACAAATTTCTCTGAAGCTTCTCGTTTTTCTTCCATGCGCTTCAAACGTTTCTCACTTGCCAATCCTAATTCGTATCCCTTTGGTGTTAGCCTAAAATCTGCATTATCTTGCCTTAATAATGTTCTGTATTCGGCACGGGATGTAAACATTCTATAAGGCTCTTCTGTACCTTTTGTGATTAAATCGTCTACCAACACACCTATATATGCCTCGTTTCTTTTTAAAATAAAAGGTTCTTTTTCCTGGACTTGAAGTGCAGCATTTATTCCAGCCATTAAGCCTTGCGATGCAGCTTCCTCGTAACCTGTTGTGCCATTTATTTGTCCAGCAAAATATAAACCTTCCACCAACTTGGTTTCTAAAGTATGTTTTAATTGAGTTGGTGGAAAATAATCGTATTCAATAGCGTAGCCTGGTCTAAAGAACTTTACATTTTCAAAACCAACAATAGAACGCATTGCTTTAAATTGAACATCTTCGGGCAGTGACGTTGAAAACCCATTCACATACATTTCAACTGTATTCCATCCTTCTGGTTCTACAAATAATTGATGACTGTCTTTATCTGCAAAACGATTTATTTTATCTTCGATACTAGGGCAATATCTGGGTCCTAAACTTTGAATCCTGCCATTAAACATTGGTGAGCGATCGAATCCTTCACGCAACAAATCATGCACTTGATTACTAGTGTGTGTCATATAACAAGAGCGTTGGTGCTCTAAAGCTTTTGTTGTATCTAAATAAGAGAATTTTTCAGGTGATTTATCACCAGGCTGCTCAACCATTTTAGAATAATTTAAAGAACGACCATCTACTCGTGGTGGTGTTCCTGTTTTCATTCTACCCGACTCAAAACCTAAATTAACTAACTGTTCTGTAATACCAGTTGCAGCTCTTTCGCCAGCTCTTCCACCACCAAAATTTTTATCACCAATGTGTATTAATCCGTTTAAAAAAGTACCATTAGTTAATACAACTGTTTTGGCTTTTACTGTAATCCCTAAAGATGTTTTTACACCTCTTACTTTTCCGTTTTCAACAAGCAATCCAGAAACCATCTCCTGATAAAAATCAAGATTTTCTGTTTGCTCTAATAACAATCTCCAATCTTCAGCAAAGCGCATTCTGTCGCTTTGTACTCTAGGACTCCACATTGCAGGACCTTTAGATTTATTTAGCATTTTAAACTGAATAGCAGACGTGTCGCTAACAATCCCGCTGTAGCCACCAAGCGCATCAATTTCACGAACAATTTGTCCTTTGGCAATTCCACCCATAGCTGGGTTACATGACATTTGAGCAATGTTCTGCAAATTCATTGTAATTAATAATGTTTTGCTACCCATATTAGCAGCAGCGGCAGCAGCCTCGCTACCTGCGTGACCAGCTCCTACAACAATAACATCATATACTTCGTTAAACATAACTTTAAAATTGTTCCACGTGAAACATCTAATTTATAAATATTAAATACGTGTCATTTTTATTAAACTGAGGTGTTGTTCTAATTGTTTCACGTGGAACAAATAAACAAACCTAAAAAATTTGTAACTCTCTGAAAAATCAGTTTGCAAATATACGACGAATTAACGAATTCTAATGCAGTAAATTTAGATAGTAATTTTCCTTCTCTCGCATTAGTCTTGCATCATCTTCAGTTTTGTCTTTATACCCACAATAGTGCAAAATGCCGTGAACGATTACACGATGAATTTCATCTTCGAAAGAAGTATCAAAATCTTTGGCATTATCTAACACTCTTTCTGTGGAAATAAAAATATCTCCTTGTAGTGTTTTTCCTACTGAATAATCAAAACTAATTATATCTGTTAGTGTGTCGTGATGTAGAAAATCTACATTTAATTTGTGTAAATAGTCATCGTCGCAAAAAACATAGTTTATCTCATCTTCTTTACAATCTTCAGCTTTAATAACAGAAGATATCCAATTTGAAATTTTAGTTTCGTTAGGAAGCTTAAAACTGTTTTCGTAATTGAAACTAATCATTTTTTTGTTTGAAGTATTCTTGTACCTTTTGTTTATAAACTTGCTGCAAAGGTAGTGCTTGCTTATTCAAAATTTCGGTAGTGTTAAAATATTCTTTAGCCTTAGGTATTTGACTATTAGTTGTATTTGAAAACTCTTTCTTATTCGACTGAGATTTTCGCTTGTTATCCTGACCTTGTTGAAAGGTTGCTTTTTCCATTTTTAAAAGCTGATGCTGTAAATTCATCATTTTCGAGAGCGTTTCATTAGTAAAACCGTTATTAATAAGGTCTAACTCCACATCTTCCATTTGCTTAAGCAACTGTTTCGCATTTGCAGGTGTGCCTTTACCATTTTTTTCGTCCATTGCTAATTTATCTTCCAAAGCCTGACGAATAAGCTGTTGTTGTTGGTAAATCTTGAATAATTCACCATTAATGTCTTCGTTAAAACCATCTCCTCCTTCTTGGTTTCCACCTTTGCCTTCGCCGTTTTTGCCATCACCTTCACCTTCGCCTCCTTTACCATCTTTACCTTTCTTGCCTTTTTCACCCTGTTTACCGTTTTCACCTGCTTCGCCATTTTCTCCTTCCTCTCCTGGTTTTTTGCCTTCGCCAGGTTTGTCTCCAGGTTTGTCTCCTGGTTTTTCGCCAGATTTATCACCTTCTCCATCCTGAGGTTTGTCTCCATCGCCTTTTTTCATGCCTTCTTTCATTTGCTTGTTTAGCTCCTCCTGGCTCATAATAATGTCTGGTAGTGGCATACCACCTTCACCCTGCCCTTGCCCTGGAGATGGCATTGCCATGGCGTTTTGTAAATTTTCTAAAGCATCACTTAAAAAATTCGCCAAATTATTTGCAGATGTTACTGTGTATTGTTGCGCAGAAACGCCTTTGTATAAATTGTTTTCGGCTAATTCTGCTAACGCTTTGTCAATATTAAAATACACTTCGGAAATCTCTTTATTAACTTCTTCCGATATTTTAGGCTGGCGTAAAGACATGGCGAACAAACTATCGTCTATATGCTCAAAATGCGTGCGCAACTCTTTTTGCTTTTTTAAATAAGTAGCATATTCATTATGGTTAACCTCAATGCTTTTAAATTGCTTCATTACCTTTTCTTCATCAAAAGAAAACAAGACTAAATTATCGAGAATTTGGCGTAACATTTCTATGTCTTCCTGAAGAGCATCCTGAGCTGCTTGGCCCATTTGTGCTTGCATTTTCATGCTCATTTCTTTCATTTTCTGAGCAGCTGCTTTTTGTTTTTGCTTAGCTTTCGCGTTCTGATTTTGCTTTTGCTCTTCGTTTGGAGCCTGTTCTTTTTTCTCTAATTCTTCTGATGCTTTTTCCTGATCTTCTTTTACGTTTTCCTCTTTATTTTCATCTCTTGGCAGCTTTACAGGTTGTTTTAATTCTTGATTATCTTTTTCGAGCTCGTCTAGCTGCTTCTGGATGTCTTCAAACTTTTTGTTTAATTCTTCTTGTTTCTCTTTCGTATTATCTTTTGGCTCTTCATTGGCTAATTTATCTTGTTCTTTTGCTAACTTATCTAACTCATTGCCAATTTTTTCCATTTTTTTATTGACATAATAACGCTTTGTTAATTCCAGCATTTGTTCCAAACTTCGCTTTTGGTTCTTTGCTTTCTTAGCGAGTTTATCTAATTTTTCAGAAAACTCTTCTTTATTCATTTTTTCACGCAGTTTCTCGAGTTCCTCCAAAAGTTTTTCGTCTTCCTTAAGTTGCTCTTCGTTTTCTTTTAAACGCTCCTTTAAATCCTCTTTAAATTCGTCTTCTTTTTTATTCTCTTTCTGAAAATCTTCTAAATTCTCTTGAAGCTTTTTATTAAACTTCTGCATCATCTGCTCTTGTTGCTTCTGGCGCTTTAAAAAGTTTTCGAATTTCTTTTTATCGTTAAAATTAAGTTCAGACTTTTCTTTTTGGGTTTTAGAAAGTTCCTCTAACTCTTTTTGTTGATCGTCAAACTTTTCTAAAGATTTGTTTAAATCTTGAATTGTTTCATTTTGTTCCTGTAACTGTTTCTGCTCTTCTTCATCGGCGGTTCGTTTTCTGTAGCTAAACACGCTACTTTTAGTACTCTTGTTTTTACTAACTGCGTCATTATCGAATACTTCAAAATACAGGTCGTAACTAATGCCTTCCGTAATTTGCAAATTGTTAGGAAACGCGCTAACAAACTCGCTAAAATTAGTTCCAGAAATAGGAAGACGTTCTATCTTTTTATCTTTATCATTTCCGCTTGGATAATAGACTAATTGTAGCTTACTTAATCCGTAATCATCACTCACCTGACCGAAAAAATATAGTGATTGCTGATCTAACGAATCGACTTTAGACTGTAATTTTAATTCTGGGTATTCATCGCGAATAACTTGAATGTTAAAGGCTAAATTTTCGTAATCTTTAAGTTGCTCGTTGCTTGTGGCAATGCTATAATCTAAGTTATTATAAAGTCTTTTTCCAGCAGTAAAATCTCCGTTCTCGTTATTTGCAAACTTAGTGGTGTCTTTAGCATAAAGTGTGGCGTAATCTGTAGCTTTAGTTCTTAATTTCCAAGTAACGTTTGTTCCTACAGGTACTATTGCATTTCCTGTGCTTTTTAAAACCTCATCCCGCTTATTGGTATAATTAGGGTAGTTTAAAACCATGTCAAAACCCAGTAAAGTTGGTACAGGAGCAACGGTAATGGTGTATGGTTTAGAGTTAACATTATTAGCGCTTAGATTGAATGTGATGTTGTTTTTTGGTTGCTCGAATACATATTCAAAGGCTCCTGCTCCACGTTTTTGTAAATAATAAGTCTCATTATTAAAGCTTATTTGTGCATTTTCAGGAATAACATTACCAGCGGTTTTAACAATTAATCGAAACTCTTTATTTTCTACGGCTTGCAGATTTTCATTTAATACAAAAAACTGAAAAGGTGCTGGAGGCTCGTAGGCTGTTTGATAATTTACCACACGCTCGTAGCTATCGCTAAACCAGTTTAATTTTCCAGAAAGAGCAACTATTAATATAATAAGTAACGGAATGGCTGCGTATTTTAAATATTTAGCATTTTTCTTAAAATTTATGGCCAATTTAAACGGAATTGGCGTTAATTCTGCCGATTTCTGATCGATACTTGCCACAAGCAACTCAGAATCTGAATTGGTTTTTTTAAGCTGAAGGACATTAAGCAGCTTGTCGTTAACCTCGGGAAAATGATTGCCTATTTGCAAGGATGCCTCCTCGTAATTAATTCCTTTATGAAGCTTAAATAATTTCGCTAAAGGGATAGCAATAAACTTAATAAATAATCCTAATTCAACAGCAATAAACAGCCAAAACAACACTGTTCTCGCTATAGGGTTAAGCCATAAAAAATGCTCAATCAACAATGTAATTAAAAGATATAGCAAGCCAATACTAAAAAAGAGTATGGCTCCTTTAATAAGTTCGTTAGTATAAAACTTTCTTATAAACTGCTCTAACTTATATTGTATGTTTTTATAATTATTCATTAATCTTACTTCATCATTTGTAAACAAGTGCGTACTCGCTTGTTTTTAACTCATAAAACTACAATTTTATTTTTCAATCTCTAATAATTATGTGTTAATTGTATCTTTGCAATCCAGATCTTGAAACAAGTTCAGGATGTTAATTAATAAGTACCTTAAACATATAAACTGTTTAAGCGTTAATATTTCACAAAAACAATGTCTAAAAACGTTCGTGTGCGTTTCGCACCAAGTCCAACAGGACCGTTACATATTGGAGGTGTTCGTACAGCTCTTTTTAACTATTTATTTGCCAAGAAACATAAGGGTACATTTGTGTTGCGTATTGAAGATACAGACCAAAACCGTTATGTTGAAGGTGCCGAGCAATATATTATTGATGCCTTAAATTGGTGTAATATTCCTTTTGATGAAGGACCTGGTAAAAACGAAACATTTGGACCTTACAGACAAAGTGAACGTAAGCATTTATATAAGCAGTACGCAGACCAGCTTATTGCTAGTGGAGATGCTTATTATGCTTTCGATACGTCTGATGAGTTGGATTACTATAGAAAAGACCACGAAGCAAAAGGTAAAACCTTTATTTATAACTGGCATAACAGGCACTTTTTATCCAACTCTATTATGCTTGATGCCAAAGAAGTTCAGGCAAAATTAGATGCTGGAGACGATTATGTTATCCGTTTTAAGTCGCCTAAGGACGAAACGCTTCACCTAAAAGATATTATTCGTGGTGATATAAAAATTGATACCAATGTTTTAGACGATAAGGTATTATTTAAAAGCGATGGTATGCCAACCTACCATTTGGCGAATATTGTCGATGATCATTTAATGGAAATCTCGCATGTTATTCGTGGTGAAGAATGGTTACCTTCTTTAGCTTTACACATGCAGTTATATACTGCTTTGGGTTGGAAAGCTCCCGAATTTGCACACTTACCATTAATTTTAAAGCCTACCGGAAAAGGCAAATTAAGCAAACGCGATGGAGATAAGTTAGGTTTTCCTGTGTTTCCATTAGAGTATACTTCTCCAGATGGAGACGTTTCTAAAGGTTATAAAGAAGAAGGTTATTTTGCAGATGCAGTAATTAACTTTTTAGCTTTTTTAGGCTGGAATCCAGGCACAGAACAAGAGTTATTTAGCTTAGAGGAATTAATTCAGGCTTTCGATTTAGATCGTGTTAATAAAGCAGGTGCTCGATTTGATCCAGATAAAATTAAGTGGTTTAATCACCATTATATGCAAGAACAAAATAACGATGAATTAGCTGAAGCTTTTCAAAAAAACCGTTCTGAACTAAAAGACATTGACACAAATTATATTTCATTAGTGGTTGGCTTAATAAAAGAACGTGCAACGTTTGTAAACGACTTTTGGGATTTAAGCAGCTTCTTTTTTGTTGCTCCAAATAGTTATGATGAAAAAGCCTCTAAAAAAGCTTTTAAAGAGGATACTAAAGCGTTAATGACACAATTAGTCTCTATTATTTCTAATATTGAAAATTTTGAAGTAGAAACACTTCAAAAAGAAATAAAAGGCTGGATAACTGGAAACGATATTGCTTTTGGAAAAGTAATGATGCCTTTACGTTTAGCACTTGTTGGCGCTTTACAAGGTCCTGATGTATTTGATATTATGTTTATGATTGGTAAGGCCGAAACGATTAAACGTATTGAAAATGTAATTGCTATACTATAAATCTCATAGCTATTTTAAATAAAAAAAGCGAGCTCTTAATTAAATTGAGCTCGCTTTACTTTAAGTATTATAAAATAATTACTCTTTTATAAACTTCAATACAGTATCTATTCCATTAAATTTAATGAAATAAGTGCCTGTTGCTAAGTTTGAAACATCCATAGTATTGGATGTTGCATCAATGGTTTGGTCTTTTACTTTTTGACCTAACATATTAAATATAGCAACGTTATATTCTTGCTCGATATGCTTTAATGTTATAATTCCATGGGTTGGGTTTGGGAATATTGAAATGGTATTAGCTGTAAACTCTTCTACACTTAAATTACAAGTGTAGGCTGGCATATTATAACCTTGTGCATTAAATCTATCTGTAAATGCCTGAATATCTGCACAGGTATAACCGCCTGCTGTTCCCATATCTATAGCCGCTTGTCTTACTGCAACAGCAGCTTGTTGTTGGTTGGTTCCACTATTGGTCATCCCTAAACCCTCCAAAAAAGCTTTATCTGTTTTTTCACGACCTATATCTTCCCATATTTCCATTAATGTTGTTGCCCACATTTGTCCGTCTGTATGAATAGACCCTGTTAAACCTCCAGGATATTGCGCCCCATAAACTGTTGAGCGACCATTCCAACATACGTTATGTCCATCCCAACCAAAAACCCAGTTTCTTGCCGCATCACCTGCAGACCATAAACCTAAACTTCTTTTGTAAGAGTTTGCCCAATAGTCTCCACTACCTTCACTTAATCCATTTACCTGCGATAAACCACCATTAGTAATCCAATCGTGTAATCCATGACCTAATTCATGCAAAATTACATCTGCATCTTCGGCATCATCCACACAACCTTCGCCAAAATTTAAGGTTCCTCCAGAATAATAAGAGTTATCTGCTCCATTTGCTCCATGAGGATCAAAACGAATAACGCCACCATTTTGTGGTGGAGCTAAAGCTATGCCTAAATCATTATTAATATATCGCATACTTTTATCTGTATGGTAGTACGTATTTGCAGCCTCAAAACCATCTTCTTGTCTGTTAAATTCAAAATTATTTGAAGTTTGAATAAATAACCCTTTATTAGGTGAGCTCAATTCTGCAATTTCAGTATATGGTCCACTTAACCTGTAGTTACCACCTGAAAGCTCTATATCTAAAAGTGTAACAGGTGTTCTTGCTGCATCTAAGGCCGCGTTTGTAGCATCGTTTCCATCTACATATTGTCCGCCATAAGCACTTGTTGTTGCTGTTAAAGGATCTGTATCAAAAATCATTGCTGTTCCTGTTGCCATCATAACAGAAGAAGCCTTTTCTTCCTTCTTTTGCTTATTCTTATCCTTGTCTTTTTGCTTATGATAGTAAATAGCAACATCCTTAGAGCTTATAACTTCTCCTGTTTGTGCGTCTACCATGACTTCCCAAGCTCCTGCTTTGGTATAAGCATGAACATAAACTCTTCTTACTAAAATAGGATTATCGTTGTTTTTTATAATAAAAAGTTTGTTTTCTTGCTGAGTAATACTTGAAGCTTCAACATTCAGGTTTGTTAATGCAATCTCAAAAGCTTGCGCTTCAGTAATTGTTGGCGTTGTATTTATCGTTTCAATAGATGGATCGTAAGTACTAGCATGAAAAGTAACACTGTTTCTATTAGAAACGTGTACGGTAACTTCAGCATTAAAAACCTGTACACCATTCATCATCTGGTAAAAACGAAAGGTTTCTCCCGCAAGTCCTGCTCTGCTATATTGCATATCCAATTCGTGATTGTCCTGAATATTTAGTAGATGTTTATTGTCTTCTAACCAATTGGTCGCAATGGTTAGTTTTTCGCTTTGCGCAAAAATAGTTCCACAGCAAAGTATCGTGACAAGTAATAAAAGTAGTTTTTGTATCATGATTAATAATATTATTAGTTAAATATAACCTCCTGCAATATAATAACTTAAACTTAAAACGTAATCATTGCAGAAAAGGTAAAAATAGATTGGTGTCCGTTAAACTTTTTGTCGTTGCCTAATAAATCTAATTCGTTGTTGTTATTTAACTTGCTTAGGGTATTGGTGAAGCCATAAATATAATGTGCCTTAAACTTTATAAAACTAAAACCTGCAGTAATACCAACGGTTCCATTGGCATTAAAATTCGAGATTTCTGTAATATCATTGGCTGTTAAGTTGTTGTAATTATTAACTATAAAGTTTTCTTGCTGCTCGTCTTTTAATTCTAAATCGCTATTGTATTGTAACATGGGTCCAAAATCTATGGTTACAAAACTTCCAGCTAATTTGGCATGCCATAAAAAAGCAATTTGCGCTGTAAACATTTTGTATTCTAATTCCTGAACCGCTAAATCGGTATTAGAAGTTCTGCCTGAAATTCCAATTGTGTTTTCGGATAATTGCATACCATAACTGGCATTGTACCATTTATGAGGAATATCTACCGTAGCGCTCATGCCACCAATCCAACCATCGCCTTTTGTGGTTTCAAAGTTGTCTGTAATAATATCGAATTGTGTAATTCCTCCAAACAAGCCAAAGCCGTTTTTAATATCGTAATTTTTGTGTTGGGAGAAGCTTTTTGTAACAAAACATAGGGTAATTGCTACTAATAAGGTAAGTTGTGTTTTTTTCATTGGTTATTTAGGGATTTCTGAGCAAATATAACTTATTTTAGTAATTCGATTTTTTTTAACCTTAAAAGCTCATTTTTTAGCTTTTTTAAACCATTTAAAAACTGTTATGGGACAATTTATTTTTATTCCGATTATATTTTTCGGACTTATTATTTTAATTTCTGCTTTCTTCGTAGTAAAGCAACAAACAGCTGTTATTGTAGAGCGTTTTGGTAAATTTCAAAGTATCAGGCAATCTGGTTTACAGCTTAAAATACCTTTGGTAGATAAAATTGCTGGCAGATTGAGTTTAAAAATTCAGCAATTAGATGTTATTATCGAAACAAAAACGTTAGACGATGTATTTGTGCGTTTAAAAGTATCTGTACAGTATCGCGTTTTAACACAAAAGGTATACGATGCTTTTTACAAGTTAGATTATCCGCACGATCAAATTACAAGTTATGTTTTTGATGTGGTACGTGCCGAAGTACCAAAAATGAAACTTGATGATGTTTTTGTGAAAAAAGATGATATCGCTTTGGCTGTTAAAGCTGAGCTTAACGATGCTATGTTAGACTATGGGTTTGATATTATTAAAACCTTAGTAACAGATATTGATCCAGATGCACAGGTAAAAGCAGCAATGAACCGTATTAATGCCTCTGATCGTGAAAAAACTGCTGCACAATTTGAAGGTGATGCTGCACGTATTTTAATTGTAGAAAAAGCAAAAGCTGAAGCAGAAAGCAAGCGTTTACAAGGACAAGGTATTGCAGACCAGCGTCGTGAGATTGCTCGTGGTCTGGAAGAAAGTGTAGAAGTATTAAACAAGGTTGGTATTAACTCACAAGAAGCGTCTGCGCTTATTGTTGTAACCCAACATTACGATACCTTACAGTCTATTGGCCAGGAAACAAATAGTAACTTAATATTGTTACCTAATTCTCCACAGGCAGGAAGCCAGATGTTAAACGATATGGTTGCTAGTTTTACGGCAAGTAACCAAATTGGAGAGGCGATGAAAAACGCCAAAAAGAAGAAAAATAACGATAACGAATAACGTTATACGACATAGTATTAAAAACCTGAAGTTATTACTTCGGGTTTTTTGCTTTTTCTAAAATGGTTTCAAGACTGTTTAAATAATCTTCAAGTTGTTTTTTATGCACTTCCGGATTTTCTTCAGATGGGATGGTTTGTGGAATTTCGTCTAAATGCTCGTAAACTTCTGGGTGATTTTCCTCTATTTCTCTTGTAACTGCACTTATTTTAGTAAGAAGGTCTCTATTTTTCATAATATTGGCTTATTTTAATTCAATTTAAAAAAAACGAGTATTTATACCACTATCTATTGCGTTAATTAATTCTTAAAAGGATGTCTCTCTACCCATTGTCTTGTTGGGTTTAAGTACTTTACAATGAGTTTTAAAACAGAATTGGCAATAAAATTAGTATGCTTCATGTAAATATGCATGGTCTTTGGTTTTGCACCAATTGAGCTTTTTATTTCCATGGCTGTTCGTGCATAAATAACCTCATTAAAATTATTATCGATACCAAACTGTGCCATATCGTACAACATATTTAAATACATTTGATGTTGATGTTGTAGTTTGTGATTATAACCCAAGAAATAGGTTTCTAAGCTGTTATTATTTAAAATTAAAGTGAAGAAACCTACAAGCACTCCATCTAAAAAGTAACCGAAAACTTTAAAATTTTCTTTTAATTCTTTTTTAAGCTCACGAATGTGATTTTTACTTAGAACAAAAGAATTTACACGTGCATTGTCTGAAACATTTTTATAAAGCTGAAATAGTTCTGGCTCTAAATGGTTTATCTCCTCGGAGCTTAGTTCTTTTTTAGTCAGGTTTTTTCCTTTTTTTCTTGCCGATTTATAACGGTCTCGATATTTTTTATTGAAAGCAGCAATATACTCTGAAGTTTTCTTCCATGATGGCGGAATATTAAAAATCATATTTGGCTGTACTTGTACTTTATAGAGTTTATGATTATAGAAAAATTCTTGGTTATCATGTATACTATCGTCTTCAAAATAATCCTTAAATGCTATAATTCGTACTTTCTTTTTATGTTTCTGTTTTATCTGAGCTTCAATAGTTTTAATGGCTATCGAGACTTGAGATAAATATTCAGAATAACTTATTGCTTGAGTATTACAATACAATCCATGTTGCCCTGTATGCATAATATTGCCTATAATCAAGGCATTACCTCTTACTATTTTAGAAACTAATTGTTTCGATTTCCGTATTAAATATTTGTCGTCTGCATTTCTAAATATATCTTCTAAATACATCTCAACACGTTGTATAATAGCTATAGCAACAAGTTTTTCTGCGTTGTTTTCAGATTTGAAAATACCGACATAAAACGAGGTAATATTTTTTGGGCAAGAATTTTCTAATGCCCTTAAAAAGTTCGATTTTAAAAACAAATCGTTGTGTGGCAAAGCGTTCCAAGACTCTGGAAGTTCGTTTACTGAAGAAAAAATTTTAAAAGTCGTCAAAATTAAAGACAAGAAAAAAGACTGAAATTTTCTATTTCAGTCTTTGTAAAGTTAGCGTTTATGGTTGTTTTTCCAAATAATTTCTACAGATAATCATTATTACACCCAACCACATACAATGGCACCCATAATAGCTAAAGTAACTACCCAGTAACCTGAATTAATAAAAATATATTTCCAGCTCTTACGTTCGAACATACCATTAATTGCAATGACAGGGAAAAACAAGAAAATTCCAGCTAATACGCCATGCAAAGCACCATGTTTATAGGTTCTAAAAGCATTACCATAGTCTGCCATAAAGGCATCGAAAGATGGTTTTGCCATCGCAGGATCACCACCTGTTAATTGCACAGCTCCTGTTTGGTGGTTTGTTAATTGTTGTAAAAAGAAAGATAACATAAAGGAAAGTATAAGTGTTATTATAAAAATAACGGCCATGTTTCCTCCTTTCATTTTTTCTGGTGTCATTTCGGCTTCACGCATCCAGGCGTTTCCAAAAAGCTTTGGGTTGTACCATAAAAAGCCTAATATAATTGGCACAATAGCAGCAACTGTAATTGCTAAAAAATTCATTTCCATATCTTTAAATGTGTTAGTTAATATTTTAAAAGTACAAAAAAAATGCTTTATCGCACTATAAAAGTGCTGTTACCAACTTCCGCTTGCTCCACCACCACTGGAACGTCCTCCACCACCAGAAAAACTACTGCTTGAGGAACTACTCCTTGATGACGAATAACTTGAAGAACCTGATGACGAATAGCCTCTGGAAAACCCTCCTCCAGTAAAATTTCTTAAAAAGGTTTTGTCTATTTTGAAAAATGAAAAACCAAACGATTCTTTTAAGCTGTTTTTAATATCTCTACATGCAACTATTCCTGTTGTAATGAAAAACAAAATAATAACACTTATTATAACAGATAAAACATGATATATTGTTACGCCAGACATAATGTCGTTCATGCTTTTTTCGAAAACAATATCTATTAAAAACATACCTCCCATTGCAAGAGGTAAAAAGACAAATACAAGTCCAGCAAATAATAACATTAGAGTTATAGGTAGGTAAAAAGGAAAAATAAATACGCCTAGTTTACCAGTAAACAATGCTGTAAATAGGCTTACAGCTCTTTTAAATACAGACTTTAAAAGCATAAAAAAACCTATACCTACAAAAACAGATAAAAAACCAGTAACAAAAACGGCAATGAAAGCATACCAGAAAAAAGCATTAAAATAGGTAACGAAACAAATAGCTAATAACCAAATGGTTATAAATTTCGTTTTGTTGTTTAGAAACAACTGTTTTATACTTAATTTTTTTAATTTCTTCTTTAAAATTATGTAATTATACCCTAAAACACCAATTACAAAGAAAAATACAGTTAAGAATATAGATGAAATAAATTTGGTAATTAGGCTTACTGGTTCCTCTATTTCTTCTGTATTTGCAAATTCTTCGGCATAAATAGGGTCATCTATTATTTTAATAATTGCAGAAGTAGCCTTGTCTATACCTTTAAAATAATCACCTTCTTTAAAAGCTGGAGTAATAATGTGGTTAATTATTCTTTTAGATAATAAATCAGTAATTATTGGCGTAAGGCCATCGCCAACCTCAATTCTAACTTTACGATCGTTTTTTGCAACCAGTATAAGAATACCATTATCTACGCCTTTTTGCCCTAATTTATTACCTTCTAAATTAAAGGTCTGATAAGCATAATTTTCAACCGTATCATTACCTAAATAATTAATGGTTAGCACCACTATTTGATGCGTCGTTCGGGTTTCGTAAGCCGTAAGTTTTGTGGTGAGTTCGAGGTTCTCGCTTTTACTGAAAAGCTCTGCTTTATCTGTTACAATTTTATTAAGTTCTGGATATGTATTTTGTGTATTTGCTGTTTGAAAGCAAATAAAAAAAAGGAAGCATATTAGTTTTAGATGGTTCAAATCTCCATAAATAAACCTACACGGTTTTAAATACCTTGCAGGTTGTGAAATTATTATTGAATTGCTTTAGCCTCGGCAACCAGCAAATCGTTTTTATCTTCAAGAGCTTTAGTAATAAAGTCGTTTATCGCTTCATTTTTTTGTAATCCGTTAGCTAATAAAACACCTAAACTAATCATAGTAATAATGCGTGTTCCAGCTTTTTTTACAGAAGTGCCAAAAAGTGGTTCTAAATCTTCGTAAGTAACGCTTTTAGCTAATTCTTGTATCTCTACCTTTGCTTTTTCACGTTGCTCTTCTTTCATTCTATCGTACTTTTTACCATACGATTTAATTTGATCAATCGCAGAGCGATTATTAGGTTGCGATTGCTTTTGTTGGTTATTATTAGATTTCGGTCTTACTTTAGCCCATGAATCTCGTAAGCCAACGGTTTTATTAAATACTAATTTTTTAGGTGTTGAATCATTATCAACATTAAAATAGCCTAAACGCTGAAATTGAAACTGCTCGCCAATTTTAGCATCTGCCAGACTTGGTTCTACAAATGCCTCTACAATTTTTAAAGAATTTGGATTTATAAATTCCATAAAATCTTTCTCTGGATGGCTATCTGGAGCTTCGTCTGTAAATAACCTGTCGTATTCGCGAACCTCAGCTTTTAGAGCATGTTTTATAGACACCCAATGCAAGGTTCCTTTTACTTTCTTTTCGGTATCTTGAGAATAAGTACAATGAATTTCTTGTATCTCGCCATTGGTGTCTTTTACTACACTTTCGGCTTTAATTATATAAGCGTTTTTAAGTCTAACTTCACCTCCTAACCGTAGTCTAAAAAACTTATCGCTTGCTTCTTCTTTAAAGTCCTCCTTTTCAATGTAAATTTCGCGAGAAAATGGTACTTTTCTAAAGCCAGCACTGTCATCTTCCTGGTTGTTTTCGGCTTCTAACCATTCTTCTTTATCTTCCGGATAATTAGTAATCACGAGCTTTACAGGATTTAAAACAGCCATGACTCTGTCTGCTTTTTTATTTAAATCCTCTCGAATACAAAATTCTAAAAGCGACACGTCTATAATATTATCGCGTTTAGCAACACCAACAGTTTCAACAAATTTTCTAATAGATTCTGGTGTATAACCACGACGACGCAAGCCAGAAATGGTAGGCATTCTTGGGTCTTCCCAACCCGAAACAATACCTTCCTCCACTAATTTAAGCAACTTACGTTTACTCATAATTGTGTAGCTAAGGTTTAAACGTGCAAACTCACGCTGTTTAGGTAACATAGGATACTTGCTTTTAGCAAAGTCGTAAACTTGCTGCTTAAACCAATCGTAAAGCTCTCTATGAGGCTTAAATTCGAGCGAGCATAAAGAGTGCGAAATCTGTTCGATGTAATCGCTTTCACCATGCGTCCAGTCGTACATTGGGTAAATACACCAATCGTTAGCTGTGCGATGATGATGCTTTTTTAATACACGATACATAATTGGGTCGCGCATGAGCATATTGGGATGCTGCATATCTATTTTGGCACGTAAAATATGCTCACCTTCGTTACAGTCTCCAGCTTTCATTTTTTCAAATAGCGCTAAGTTTTCTTCAACGGTTCTATTTCTGTAAGGCCCATCGACACCAAGTTGTGTTGGTGTTCCTTTTTGTTCTGCCATGGCTTCGCTGGATTGCGAATCGACATAAGCCTTTCCATCCTTAATAAGTAAAATTGCCCAATCGTACAATTCCTGAAAATAGTCTGATGAATAGCGTTCTTCGGCCCACTCGTAACCTAACCACGAGATATCCTCTTTTATAGCATCTACATATTCCTGCTCCTCTTTTGCTGGGTTTGTATCGTCGAAACGTAAATTTACTGGTGCATTATATTTTTCTCCTAATCCAAAGCTTATGCCAATGGCTTTTGTGTGGCCAATGTGTAAATAGCCATTAGGTTCTGGAGGAAAACGAAAACGTAACTTATCTTTAGATAAACCATTTGCTAAATCCTCTTCTATAATATGCTCTAAAAAATTGAGCGATTTGGTTTCTGTAGCCATAAATAAAATCTTAATTTTAATTGATTATTTGCTATTAAATCAATTTGAAAAACACCGTAAAATTAATGAAAATACGTAACAAAATATGTGTTTATTATACTTATAGTTGTATTCTCTAATCTATTAAATTCTATACTATGAATTACGAATGTCCTAAATGCCACAATACCTCTTGCGATATCGACCAGATGCAAGCTACTGGAGGTTTATTTACGAAGCTGTTTAATATACAGAGTAAGCGTTTTACAACAGTAACTTGTAAAAAATGTACTTATACCGAGTTTTTTAAGACCAAAACCAGTACAATTAGTAATATCTTTGACTTTTTTACAAACTAATCTATCGATAAAAATTTTACAAAAATGCTATCGAAGAGATAAAAGACCTATTACATTTACCTTATGGGAATAATTAAAGTTGAAAATATTCGTGTTTTTGCAAATCATGGTTGCCTTAAAGAAGAAACTGCTATTGGCAGCGACTACCGTGTAGATTTAAAGATAAAAGCCGATTTACAAAAAAGTGCAAATTCTGATGTGCTTAGCGATACTGTAGATTATGTGCTTTTAAATAGAATTGTTGTTGAAGAAATGGCAATACCGAGTGCCCTTTTAGAACATGTTGCTAAGCGCATATTAGATCGTATTTTTACTGAAGACAAATTAGTGACTATTGCTACGGTTGCGGTGAGTAAAGTTAACCCACCTATTGGTGGCGATGTAGAAATGGTAACGATTGAATTAACCGAAAAAAGAAAAAGTTAAGAGAGATAGTGTGAAAACATTATTTTTTTTACATTTGTCGTCTCGTTACTTTTAATGAGATTCCTGTTTTTGCAGGAAACCTGGTGTCGTGGCCGAGTGGCTAGGCAGTGGTCTGCAACACCATCTACAGCGGTTCGAATCCGCTCGACACCTCAAGAAACCTTCAACACACGTTGAGGGTTTTTTTTATTTTTAAATTTTGAGAAAATTTAGAGTAATATGTTACAGCGGTTCGAAACCGCTCGACAACTCGAGAAATGCTGAAAAAATTTGAATTTTGGTCTGTAAAACCGAATAATACGCTAAAACGAGGATCTTCTTTTTTATTGATACAACGATTACAAAATTTTAATCGTTCTTGTTCTTGAGAATGCATCATAATAATTTTAATAAATTATTTAATGTTTCTACTTTGTTCTATTTCCTCTATAATATTTTGAGGATTAAGTTGGTCTTTAGGAAGGAATCCTTTTATAATAAGTACCGTTCCACAAACTACTAAAATAAGCCCTAAAAGGCGCTTTACTTTTACAATGGCTTCTGGAGTAAGTTTATTTTTAAGTTGTTTGGCCAAAAGAATTTTAAAAATATCTGTAATTAAATAGGCTGTAATCATGGTACCAAAAAAGACTACAAACCGGTTGGTATTATTTTCTAAGCTTGGTCCAACTACAATAATAACACCTAACCAAAAAACTAAAACGCCAATATTAATAAAGTTTAAAAAGAACCCTTTGATAAATAATTTAAAATAGTTGGTTTTTGGAACCACAATTTTCATTGTTTCTATGGCATTTTTCTTAGGTTTTTTAAAGTAGATAATAAACCCGTAAACAGCTAAAATAGTACCACCAAAAACATACAGTCCTGGTTGGTTACTTAAATTTTCTAATAACTGGAAACTTGAAAAATAAGCAATTGCAATAAATAAAACATCGGCAACTATTACGCCTAAATCGAAAGCTAAAGCAGCTCTAAATCCTCTTATTACACTGGTTTCTAATAGTACAAAAAACACAGGACCAATCATAAAAGCTAAAAAAAAGCCTAATGGAATTGCCGCCTGAATATCTTCGATCATAAAAAAGTAACCTGTTTATTACAAAGTAAAGAAATTATGCGGTTAAAGTAAAAGATTATGGGTTTTTAAGTATATGAGAATGGTTTATTGTAAATAAAAAAGCTTCAGAATTAACTGAAGCTTTAAATTATATTTTTATTAAAAGTATAATTACTGGTTGTTTTTCATCTCTATTCTACCTCCAAACGTTGTTTTTTGCTTAACATTATTAGGGTTTCCGTAGATATAAATATCGCCTCCTGCATTTACTCTTGCATCTACCATTTGGCTCGCTTTTACATCTGCTTCGCCTCCTGCGCTAATTTTTACTGTGGTTTCTTCAGTTTCAAATTCCTGACCTTGATAGATACCTCCAGTATTAATAGTTATTTCCTGTGATTTGGCTTTTCCTTTGGTTTCAATTATGCCTCCAGTAACGGTTCTAACTTCAAGATTATTAACATCTAATCCTATTTTTAAAACAGCTCCTTCTTGTGCACGAAGTTCTATTTTGTCTTGCTTAATTAGCTCGTTACCCACAATTTTTGCGCCTTCATTACCATCAATAATGTCTAAGTTTTTATAGTGAACAGCTACAAAGGTTTTAGTTCCATCAAAAATACGCTCGAATTTCATGCGTACTTTTAAAATTCCATTTTTCGAAATTATTTCAACATCGTCTGCATCTTCTCCAGAAATAATCACTTTATTGTCTTTAGATTTAACTAAACTTATGTGCATTAAATCGTAAACTTTAACTGTTGTAAAGTCTTCAACCTTAATTTCTTTTGGGTTTTGTGAAAAAGCTGAAATTGATAGAAATAGGAGTAAAGCTGCTATAATTGTTTTCATTATAAAGTATTTTATTTCTTTAAAGAGCAGTAAAAAGTAAGACTGTTACAGTTTTTTTAAAATTATTTTTCTGCTACAACATGCACAGCAGTACCAGTTATTGAAACTATTAATGTAGAAGTATTAGATAAAGGTTCTATATCTACGCTTATGCCAACTATAGCATTGGCATTTAATGCTTTACCATTGTCTTTTAATTTTTGAAAAGCTTCTTCTTTAACATTTTGTAATCCTTCTTCGTAGGCAGCATAATATTTTTTGGTATTAAACATGTCTTTAAATGATAGTTTTGTGCCTTTGTATGAGTAGCTGGAATTGTAAGATATACCAGTTACTATGCCTTTATAATCTAATATTTTAAACCCTTCGATTGAATTAGTTGTTGTTAAAACCATGATTTTATAAATTTTTATTTTTTTGATAGAAATCCCAAAGTGCCTGAAAATGATCCACACGTAAATCTACATGACCACAATTGCCACAAATATTACCTTTTATAGATTCGGTTTTAGACGCCTTAAATTCATTTTTAGAATCTTCAACGAGTTCTAATTTTAAACTCGATTTAATGTTCATGTGTGTAAAATCTATAATTTTTACATTTGGAACAATTTTTTCTGACTGGCAATTTGAACAATGCGGTTTCATAACAGAAGTATGAGCGGTTAACTAAGGGACTAACAAGTTAAGAAATTTGTTTTTTATTCTGTTACTTTTCCTATAAGTTCGAAATCTAAGTGACGTTTTACCAAATCGGCTTGTTTTACTTTTACCACAACTTCGTCGCCTAATTGGTACATAGTTTTCGTTTTTTTACCAATTAATGCAAATTGGCTTTCATCAAACTCGTAGTAATCGCCTTTTATATCGCGTGTTCTTACCATACCTTCACATTTATTAGAGATTATCTCTACATAAATTCCCCAATCTGTAACACCAGAAATTACACCAACAAACTCTTCGTCTTGATGATCTTGCATAAAACGAATTTGCATGTATTTAATAGAATCTCTTTCGGCTTTTGTTGCCAAATATTCCATGTTACTGGAATGTTTACACTTTTCTTCGTAGACCTCTGCATTGGCCGATTTTTCACCATCTAAATACCGTTGTAATAAACGGTGTGCCATGACATCTGGATATCTACGTATAGGAGAGGTAAAGTGACTGTAATAATCGAAAGCTAAGCCATAATGACCAATATTATTTGTGGTATACTCTGCCTTAGACATGGTTCTAATAGTTAAAGTATCTACTAAATTTTGTTCTTTTTTACCTTGAACATCGCTTAATAATTTATTTAAGGATGAAGCAATATTGTTTTTACTTTTAAAATTAAGTTTGTGTCCAAATCGAGCCACAACACCTTGTAAGGCCATTAATTTGCTTTCATCTGGTTCATCGTGAACACGATAAACGAATGTTTTTTCTGGTTTTTGTTTTCCTACAAATTCTGAAACCTTCCGGTTTGCCAATAACATAAATTCTTCAATAAGTTTATTAGCATCTTTACTGGTTTTAAAGAATACACCAACTGGATTAGAGTCTTCGTCCAATTCAAATTTAACCTCAACTTTATCAAAAGAAATAGCACCATCTCGCATACGACGACCACGCATAATTTTTGCTAAGTCATCCATTTTTAAAACAGCATCTGCAATAGCCTGATCTGTTTTATACTCTTTTCCGGTAAGTGAAACTTCAGCTGGAATTAAATTGGTTTTGGTTTCTATAATCGCTTGTGCTTCTTCGTAAGCAAAACGCGCATCAGAATAGGTTACTGTTCTACCAAACCATTCTTTTTTAATTTCTGCTTTGTTATTTAATTCGAAGACTGCAGAAAATGTATATTTTTCTTCGTGAGGACGAAGAGAACATGCACCATTCGATAAAATTTCTGGTAACATTGGTACAACTCTATCTACTAAATAAACTGAGGTAGCACGCTCGTAAGCTTCATCGTCTAATACTGTTCCTTCTTGCAGGTAATGCGAGACATCTGCAATATGTATTCCTATTTCGTAGTTGCCGTTTTCTAATACTTTAAACGATAAGGCATCATCAAAATCTTTAGCATCTTTTGGATCTATTGTAAAGGTTAAATCCTTTCGCATGTCGCGACGCTTTGCAATTTCTTCAGGTTTAATAGTTAAATCGATGTTGTTTGCAAAATCTTCTACTTCTTTAGGGAATTCGTATGGCAAACCGTAATCTGCTAAAATCGCATGAATTTCGGTATTATGTTCACCTGCTTTGCCTAAAACTTTTATTACTTTTCCGTTTGGAGAATCGGCTTTTTCTGGCCATTCTTCCATTGCCACCAATACTTTATCACCATCATTTGCTTGCATGGTTTTATTAATTGGAACAAAAATATCTGTTTTCATTTTGTTACCATCGACCACTACAAAAGCAAAATTATTGTTTTTATGAAGTTGAATAATCCCTACATATTCCGTTTTAGCACGTTTAATAATCTTGGTAATTTCGCCTTCTAATTTGCCACGTTTTCTACGTTTGTAAACATACAACTCTACTTCATCGCCATTTAAAGCTTTATTAACATTGTTAGAAGCTATATAAATATCATCTTCAAAATCATCGCAAATAACATAGCCATTACCACGTTGCGCAGCATCGAAAATACCTGTATGGTATTCTGTATTATTTATTATTTGAAACTTGCCACGCTCAATTTCTTTAATTTCTTCCTTAGCCTTAAGTTGCGCTAATTTTTTTATAATCTGGTTACGACTACTCGCATCGTTAACACCTAATTTAGCAGCAATTTGCTTGTAGTTAAACGTTTGGTTTCTATCTTTTTTTAAAATACTAAGTATTGTATTTGTAAGGTTGGAAATCTTGTTATTTGAAGGTTTCCTGTGTTTCTTTTTTGTCATTTAAATTGTAATCAATTGAATTTCTATTATCCGAAGTGTCGGAGGAAATTCGGTTATTTTTTAGGTAATTATGAAGAAGAGAAGTTATTACCATTATTACAAAGCTACGGTTTTAATATTAAATAGAAATTTATTTAATATTATGTTAACGTAAACACTTATCCACATTTATATACATTATATACTTTTTCTTTTAAAAATTTAAAAAAATAATGATGATGATGATGGCTTGTGAATAGCGGTATAACTTTTTTAACCTTTGGTTTGATTTGTTAGTTTTCTCTTTCTACTAACATATTATAAACAATATAAAGTATTGGTTTTAAAAGGATTTACAAGTACTATTAACAACTGTTTATAACCTGAGTTCACAACTTATTTTTAATAAGTATTTTATTTTTTTATGTTGGTATGTGTTATTTTTTTACTGATAAATAACACAAAAAAACTGGCTAACTTTTTTGGTGATTCAGTTTTGGTTTTGGTTTGGAAAATTAACCGGATTATCCTAATAAAAGTTTTAAAAAACCATGAATAGATATTAACAAGTAGTCATTACTTAAAGTGGGTTTTATTAACACCACGTATAAAGACTATTTTTTAATTCAATTAATAAACCTATAAATTTTGAATAAGTTCATTGCTATAAGGTATTAATAGTTGTAAGCAATTATTAACTTTACATTTTTAGAAAGAAAATAACTTAAAGCAATAACCAATGAAAATTTCAATAGGAAACGATCACGCAGGAACAGATTATAAATTTGCGATAGTAGACCATTTAAAGACTAAAGGCATCACTGTTATAAATCATGGAACAGATGCAAGAGACAGTGTTGATTATCCAGATTTTGTACATCCTGTTGCTAATGATGTTGAAAACAAAACAGCAGATTTTGGTATCCTTATTTGTGGCAGCGCTAACGGAGTTGCTATGACAGCAAATAAACACAAAAATATTCGTGCAGGTATCTGTTGGAACAAAGAAATTACAGCGTTAACAAGACAACACAATAATGCTAATATTATTTGTATTCCTTCACGCTACACAGCAGTACAACAGGCAATAGCTATGGTGGATGTATTTTTAGAAACCGAATTTGAAGGTGGAAGACACCAAAACCGCGTTAATAAAATTCCATGTTAATTGGCAAACAATCATTCTCATAACCATGCTCATGATCACAGCGACCTAAAAGGACGTAATCTTTTAATATCTATACTTCTAAACATTGTTATAACAGTTGCACAAGTAATAGGTGGATTACTCTCTGGAAGTCTTGCTTTATTAAGCGATGCTTTACATAATTTTAGCGATGTAGTTTCTCTTGTTATAAGTTATGTTGCAAATAAACTCTCTAAAAAAGAAGCATCTTTAAATAGAACTTTTGGTTATAAACGCGCCGAAATATTAGCAGCATTTATTAACGCAGCGACTTTAATTATTGTAGCTGTTTTATTAATTATTGAAGCTGTAAAACGTTTTCAAAATCCACAAGAAATTGAAAGCACATTGGTTATATGGCTTTCTGCTATTGCAATTTTAGGTAATGGATTTAGTGTTTTATTACTAAAAAAAGACAGTAATTCTAACATGAATATGCGAAGTGCTTATTTACACTTACTCACAGACATGATGGCAAGTGTAGCGGTATTAATAGGTGGTTTATTAATGCAATTCTATCAACTATTCTGGGTAGACAGTCTACTCACTTTCGCCATTGCATTATATTTAATTTGGATGGGATTCGATTTACTTAAGGCATCTACAAAAGTACTTATGTTATTTACACCAGATACAATTCCTGTAGATGAAATAGTAAAAGAAATTAATAAGTTTGAAGAGATAAACAATGTTCACCATATTCATGTATGGCAGTTAAATGAAGATGAAATTCATTTTGAAGCGCATGTTGATTTTGAAAAAAATATTACTATTACCGAATTTGATGTTATTCTTACTCAAATTGAAGAACTCCTGTTAAATAAGTTTGAAATTAACCACGTTAATATTCAACCGGAATTCGATAAGGATGATGTTAAAGATGTAATAGTTCAAGACTAAAAAATGCTTAAAATAATAACAAAAACTTTTCAAGAATTAACAACCCAAGAGTTGTATAATGTGCTTCAACTACGAAGCGAAGTTTTTGTTGTAGAACAAAACTGTGTATATCAAGACCTTGATGGTAAAGATGAAAAAGCATTGCATGTAATAGGTTTTAAAAATGAAAAAATAGTAGCTTACACGCGCTTATTTAAACCAGGAGATTATTTTGAATTTTCCAGTATTGGTAGAGTAGTAGTAGCTGAAAAAGAAAGAAAATATAAATTTGGCTATGAAATAATGGAAGCCTCTATTAAAGTTATTAAATCTCATTATAATACCGACGAAATTAAAATTTCTGCACAATGCTATTTAAAAAATTTCTATAATAATTTAAGGTTTTTTGAAATAGGAGAGGAGTATCTTGAAGATGGCATACCACATATTGGCATGTTATACAAAGCATAAAAAAAAGTCAGCGCATTGCGCTGACTTTATAAGTAAAAAACCCTACTAAAAATTGATTACTTAGAAATATATCTTATTTTTAATTCTACTCTTCTATCTTCACTTGCATCTCCATTTAAGTTAAACCTTCCTGCCAAACCTTGGTATCTAATTCTGTTAGCGCTAACACCATTTTTAACTAAATAATCTCTAACAAATTTAGCTCTAACAATACTTAAGTTCACTTTTCCTGTTTCCTTATCTCTTGAATCTTTTCCGTTTTCTGTACAACATACATGACCATTAATTGTAAAGAAGATATCGTCTCTTTTAGCTAAATAAGCTGCTAATTCTTTTAAAGTTTCTGTAGACTCTGGTGTTGTGTAACGCAAACCCATTTCGAAGTTTAAATTATTTAATTTTATTAAATCTCCAGTTCTTAAATCTTCACCAAAAAAAGAACCAGCAATTAATTTTTTAGGAGCAACAACTATAGTCACTTTTCTGTTTAATGTTCTTAATTCCTTAAACAGAGCCTCTTCAGATGTTGATAATGCAACCTCTCCTTTTCCATTTACATTTAATACTTTAGGTTGCTTTAAACTTTTTCTGTAATCAACAATAATATTTTTAATAGCATTTGCTCTTTTATTAGATAATGCCTTGTTGTATGCTATACTTCCTCTGTCGTCGCAAAACCCAATTATAGACATTCTTTCTATAGCTACGTTTTCGGTTTCTTTAATAAACGCTAATAATTTTTTGAACTCTTTTTGAGTTAAAGAGTACTCATCTGTATTAAAAAACACATCATGGCTAATTCCAGAAACGTGATTTTTTAAGTTATTATTCTTGTGATTGTCTGAGGCATTTGCTGTAAAAAAAGTAAAAGCAAAACCAATGAGTAGGATTAGGTTTTTCATAATAGCATCATTTGGGGTGATGCATCAAACATAGAGATAGAACAGGTTTTGCGAAAAAATTTTAGTTCAATTTCAAAAATAATTGGTTTAAATGCGTAAAAATGGACAAGCGGTTTAATAATTACGATAAACAACAGTGCTTATCAACCGTTATTATTGACCTTTCAAAGATGCCTCTAAAAACCGTGTATAAAAAAACCATCAAAAAAAGATGGTTTTTACTGCCTGAAATGTATTTTAAGCTATTCGGAATTTCCAACATAAGTAACCAAAATCTCCACTCGTCTATCAAATTTTGGTTCTCCTCCAAGAGGAAATTTTCTACGCATGCCAACATACTTCATACGCTTTTTATCAACTCCTTTTTTTGCTAAATAATCGTAAATAAATTTGGCACGCGCTACAGATAAGTTTCGTTTTCTCGTTTTTTTATCTACAGCATCCCGACTGTTTTGTGTGCAACATACATGACCTTGTATGGTAAAATAAATATTTTTATTCTCTACTAAGGTTTTGGCTAATTCTTCAAGTGTTTTTCTAGAATCTGAAGTAACATAACTATAGCTGGTTTTAAAGTATATTTTATCTAAACGAATTTTATCTCCTTTTTTAACTGTACCTTTTTTTATATCATCGGTTGTTTTTTTCTTAGGACCATCGTTTATACCATCGCCTTCATCATTACTACTTGTGGCATCCTTAATATCTTTATACGGCGTTTTTTTAGTAACTATTATTTCAACTTTACGATTTAAACCGCGTATTTGGTGTACTTCTTCTTCATTTAAAACCTTTAAAAGTATTTCGCCTTTACCATTAACATTAGTAATTAAATTAGGATCTATACCATAACCAGAAAACATTTCTTTAATGGCATCTGCACGATTTTGAGAAAGCTCTAAATTATATTCATTAGAGCCTCTGTCGTCTGTAAATCCATAGATGGCTACTTTTTCAACAGGAATAGTATCTAATGAGGAGATAAATAGTAATAATCGGTTTTCTTCGGTAAGTGGTACCACATATTTATCTGTATCGAAATACACATCGTGTGTAAATTTTTCTTGCGAAAAACTGATGTGCGATACAAATAATAGTATGGCTATAAAATATTTCATTGTAAATAAATAGAATGTTAAATATACTTATTTTAAAGTATTTAAAGGATTTGAGAATAACCTCTTAGTTTAAATAGCGCTTGTATTTGGTAGGGCTCGATAGTATTTCGGTTGCCTTTTTAATTTCAGCATTATGTATTTTATAATAATCGTATAAGCCTTCTCTATATACGTAACGTTTAATAATTTCATCGCTTAATAAACTCATAAGTTGAGATTTATTATCGTCTACAGCTTTAAGTTTTGAGTTGTTTAAATTTTGTATTAATGTATTATAATCGCGTTGAATATCGTCGTTCAGGTTTTCTGTTTTAGCCACCTCTAAAGCTTTACTAAAAGACTTTTCTGTTTCTGTTTCAAACGAAAAATCTGAGGTTTTTAAAAAACTTTTAAAATCTTGAAAGTCTGAAGCTGTTAGTTCCCACTTGTTTATATCTTGAATATTAGGGTGACTATAATAGTATTTAGTTGCATAATCGAACACACTTTGATTGCTTAAAATAGCCTTAGTAATGGCCGAATTTTTAGAATAATCTAAAGCCTCATCTGGAAACACGCCTCCACCATCGTAAACTTTCCTTCCGCTTTTGGTTTTAAATACGTTATAATCTTTTTGCTTAACACGTACAGCATTACCTTTTTCGTCCTTATTCCAGTAATCTAATGCTTGAATGCAACGCCCAGAAGGCGTGTAATATCTCGAGATAGTTACTTTAAGCTGTGTACCATAAGTTAATTTTTTAGGACGTTGTACTAAACCTTTTCCAAAACTTCTGGCACCAACAATAACACCTCTGTCTAAATCCTGTAAAGTACCTGCTACAATTTCACTTGCCGAAGCACTGCTGCCGTTTATTAGCACCACGACAGGAATCTCTGTATCTATAGGATCTCTTTTCGTATAATATGTTCGGTTATATTTTTTAACTTTAGACTTTGTAGTTACTACTAATTGACCACTAGGGACAAATAAGTTTACAACATTCACAGCTTCGCTTAAAAGGCCACCAGGATTGCTACGCAGGTCTAAAATAATGCTTTTTGCGCCTTGTGCTTTTAAATCTTTTAAGGCATAGCCTGTTTGTTGCGAGGCTTTTTCGTTAAACTTTCTAAGCACTATGTAACCTGTTGTTTCATCAATCATTGAGAAATGAGGGACAGCATCTATTTCAATTTCGCTACGTTTTACGGTAGTCTTTGCTTTTTTGCCTTGTCGAAGGTAAGTAATATCAACAGTCGAGTTTGGAATTCCTTTTAATAAATTTCCGGCATCATCATCGTAATCTGCTACCACTTGTCCATCTACTTCAATAATTTCATCTCCTGCTTTAAGACCAGCTTTATCTGCCGGATAGCCTTGGTATGGTTCTATAACTACAAGTTTATCTTTTAAAATTCTAATTTGCGCTCCAACACCTGTATAATCTCCTGTTCTTTTTATTCTGGCATCTTCAACATCCTGCTCGTTGTAGAACTTAGTATAGGGATCTAATTCGTTTAGCATGTTTTTAATGGCATTATCCATTAAATCGCCAGGATTAGTTTCATCTACATAATTCATATTCAGCTCTTTAAAAAGAGTAGTGAAAATCTCGATTTGCTTAGCAATTTCGAAAAAATCGTTATTGTACGTTTTAAATGCTGAACCTGTTAGCAATATCGTTAATGCTAAAACGGGAATGAGGATTTTTCTTTTTAGTAAATTTTTCATTTTTTATATTTTTTCTTATACCATTTTCTAAACAAAAACACACCTAAAAGGATGAGGAGTAGAAGTGGCCAAATATTTAATAGTCCAAGGAAAAATAAAGATAAACCATTAAATCCAGATTTAATAGCTTTTCCCATTTTAGAACCATAGGACTGCGTAATTTTAGAATTTGCTGTTGTTTTATAGAACGTTATATTAATTGTGCTTAACGACACTCTATTATTTAAATATTTTAAACGGCCTTGCTTGGCTTCAATTTCTTCACGAATGTTAGCAAGTTCGCGCTCTATTTCTAACATTTCTTTTACATTTTTTGCTTTAGATAGCAATTGTAAATAGCGTGTTTCTAGTGTTCTTTTGGCATTTAGTCTTGCTTCGAGATCAATAAACTCTTCTGTAACATCTTTAGAAGAAATACGTTTAGTGTCGAAATACTCAACCGATTTACTTATAGAGTCTAAGGTGTTTTGGAACCCTTTAGCTGGTACACGTACGACTAAAGTTCTTGTGCTTCGATTATAGTTTTTAGAGGTATTATCGTTTTGAATAACACCATTATTTTGATTTACATAACGAAGAATATTAGCAAACGTTTTATCTAAATCCTTGGTCTCAAACTCTAAATACGATTCTTTTATTATTTTTTGGGGAATATCTTGTGGAGCAGGCACATCGTAATCTGCCTCCATATCCATAACTGTTTCCTCAATAGCATAATCATCCATTACTGCCTCATTTTTAGAATAGGCTGCATGTTCTTCATTACAACTAAAAAGAAAGAATGTTAGAAAAAAGAACACTAAAAGACGCATAATGGTGTTTATTTATTAATAAATTTGGTAAAAAGCGTTTTTATTTTGGTGTTTACCAGTTGAAAATCGGGCATATCTTTACTAAGATATAAAATCATAAACGCATAATTATCATCATTGTTGTTTTTTAACATAGATTTGTTTAGCCTGTAAGCCTCTCGTAATAAGCGTTTTATACGAATGCGATCTACGGCACGCTTAAAGTTACGCTTGCTAACCGAAACACCAACTTTTTGCGTTTCGCCATGTTTTAAATAAACTAACCGCAAAGGATATGCCGAAACCGATTTTCCTTCGAGAAATAATTTCTCAATGGTTTTCTGGCTTTTTAGTTTTTCGTTTTTGTTGTAGGTTAGTTTCATTACATATGAAAAAAATTGCTCTATTTATTTTCGTTTTTTTGTTTGAGCGCTAATAAATGGTTCTCTAGAGCTTGTAACTTGTGGTAAACACCAATAGGTTCTGGTATATCCTTAGAGGCAAACATGGTTACGTACCAAATTTCTACAATATCCTCGGTATCTAAAACAATGTCTGGATAGTTTCCATCTTGATTATCACTTTTTAATGTTATTCTATTTTTAGTGGTGTTGTAAACACGCTTTAAAACAACACCATCATTTTTAGTAACTATAACATAAACTTTGCCGTCTTTAATCGTATTTAAATCTTCCACATAGTCTCCAAAAACCAAATTATTATCAAAAAAAGTATTAGCCATAGAGTTACCTTTTACTTCAAAACACCTATAACTTCCATTTTGAAGATGCGGAATTCTAAAAGTGGGTAGTGTTTCTATAAAATCGGGGTCTCCATAACCGTCTAAATAACCTGCTCGCGCTTTTACTGGCACAAATACAATATTTTCTTGCTCATCCTGACCTACCGAAATTACCTGAGGTATTCCAGAATATGTTTGACTGTTTTTTATATCAGTTTTAAGCATTATTTTACTTTTACCAAACAGATAATCTGGATTAATATCAAAAGCATTAATTATGGCAGCTAAGACATCGTATCCAGGTTTGGTTTTTTTTCTAGTACCATCTGCCTGAGGCCTACCGTTAACAATACTGTCTATGGTAGTACCTGTTACACCTATACGTTTTGAAAACGCATAGTTGTTAAGGTTAAAATGATTAATAATATGCTTTATTTTAATGTCTATTGGGTTGTCCATACGTCTTAAAAAATAATACAATGCTAATATACAACATCACTTAGAAATCAAACATTTGTAAAAACAAAAAACCACATCTTTAGATGTGGTTTTTAAAATAATGATATAAATTACTTTTTATTGTTCTCTTTATTGATGTCTGCCATGAAATTTTTAGCATCTATTTCTACACTTTTAATTGCTTTTTTCGCGGTATAAGTATATGTAGGATGCGCCCAAGCCCAGTCTTTAACAATGGTTGCTGTTGTTGGTTTTTCGCCACGCATCATCTGTAAAGGAATGTAAATACTTTCGGTAGTTCCGTCTGTATAGACCACATCCAAGTCTATTGGCATTGGCATTTCCCCTATGCGTTCTAATGTTACAGTATTGCCTACAATACTTTTTACACCATAATCTATAGTGTTTGTAGTCATAGTCCAATCGGTTAAGTACCACTCTAACTCCAAACCAGAGACTTTTTCTGCCACGCGAATAAAATCGTTTGGTGTTGGATGTTTAAAAGCCCATTCATTATAATACTGCTTTAATGTTTTCTTTAAATTGTCTTCTCCAATAACGTAACCTAATTGCGACAAGAATACAGAACCTTTATTGTAAGCTGCAATTCCGTAGGCCATATTTGTTTCAAAACGGTCTGCGTGCGTAGTTTGAGGTTTTTCTTTCCCAGATTTAGCTAAATAATCGTAACCTCTGTATGCACTAGCAGCAGGGTTATCTGTATTCTTATTTGTTATATAATCCATAGCATGGTCGCTAATATAGCTTGTAAACCCTTCATCCATCCACTCATGTTTTGCTTCGTTAGTTGCTAATAAAAACTGAAACCATGTATGAGCCAGCTCATGGGCTGTTACTCCCATTAAGCTACCGAACTTTCTTTTTCCTGTAATTAAGGTACACATGGCATATTCCATACCACCATCACCACCTTGTATAACAGAGTATTGCTCGTAAGGATATTTGCCAATGTGTTCACTAAAATACTGCATCATCTCAACTGTTTTAGGCTGAAGGTTTTTCCAGTTTTCCAGGTTTTGGGCAGGTAAATCTTTTTTATAATAAAAATGAAGCATTGGCCCATTTGGTACTTGCATAGTATCGTGAATGTAATCAGGATCTGCAGCCCAGGTAAAATCGTGAACATTTGGTGCTTTAAAATGAAGCGTCTTTTTATTGCCTTTCATTTCTGGATTAGGTTGTAAGTAGCCTGTTCCACCAACAACGTAATCTTTGTCAATAGTCAATTTTAAATCGAAATCTCCCCAAACGCCATGAAATTCTCTTCCAATGTATGGATCGGCATGCCAGCCTTCAAAATCATATTCTGCTAATTTTGGGTACCACTGTGTCATTGAGAGTGCAACACCTTCTGCATTATTTCTTCCAGATCGACGAATTTGAACAGGAACCTGAGCATCGAAAACCATATCGAAAGTCACTTTTTCTCCAGGTTGAATAGCTTTGTTTAAAGTAACTTCTAAAACTGTTCCGGCAGTAATATGTTTTACAGAACTTCCGTTTTGTTTTAAAGAAGAAACATTAATATAACCAATCTCGTTTGGTTTTAAAGTACTAATTCTACTTTCTTTTTCTCCATTGGTTTCGGTTACCATTCTACCATCAGGATCTTCAATAGACTGTAATCTTGCATCCATTTCACTACCTGGTTGAAAGGCATTAAAATACAAATGATAAAACACTTTGTTTAATACATCTGGAGAATTGTTAGTGTATACTAATTTTTGTGTGCCTTGATATTGATAATTGTTTACATCCATGTCAATCTCCATTTTGTAATCTACATGTTGTTGCCAATAGGTAGATTTAGCTGAAGATGCTGTAACAGCCATTGGGCTGCTTTGGGACGAATTATTAGTTGTCGATACACTTTTAGACGTACCACAACCCATTAAAAACAATGAGGCTGAAAGGCTTAAAAGGAGAATTTTTTTCATTTTAATTTATTTAAATAAAAAAGCCTCAGTAAATTTATCTACTGAGGCTTTTTAGAGTTTTATAATTACTTAGATAATTGCGAGGCCATAATTAATGCATTGTAAGCATTAACCATTTTAGCCGATTTACTTAAATCTCCAAAAGGTCTAATATCTTCTGCATTACCACCAACAATTACTTTAGTGTTAATTGCTAAACCAGAATCTAAAATAACCTGCTTTACTTGAGCAGCAGTTAATTTAGGGTATTGAGACCAAACTAAAGCAGCAACTCCAGCAACAGCAGGAGCAGCCATAGACGTTCCGCCTTTAGTATCGTATTCGTTTTCTGGTGTTGTAGAATATATTTGAGCGCCTGGAGCAAAAACATCTACATTTTTCTTTCCGTAGTTAGAAAAAGTTGCAACCATTTTAGTTCCGTAGCTTGGTGCTAATGCACCAACACGAATATAAGTATTACCTACTTCTACGTAATTTACATTGTCGTCTGGAAAATTGGGTGCTACATCTACATCTTCGCTTGAGTTACCTGCTGCATGTACAAAAATAACATTATTATCACTTGCATATTTAATGGCATCTCTTACCCAGTCTGCATGAGGTGAAAAACTTTTTCCAAAACTTCCGTTAATAATTTTTGCACCATTATCTACGGCATAACGTATTGCTTTTGCAACATCCTTATCGTACTCATCGCCATTTGGTACCGCTCTAATCGACATAATCTCGACATTATTAGCTACACCATTTGCGCCTAAACCATTGTTGCGTTCTGCAGCAATAATTCCTGCAACGTGAGTACCGTGGCTTTCAGATTTTTTAACTGGTAACACGTTTCCGTTTCCGTAACCTGGTTTATCGTTAAAATCGTCTGGGTTATCTCCTGTTGTTCTTCCTTTAAAGTCTTTATTTAAATTAAAAGCTACTTGATCGCTATAATAGTCAACACCACCTTTTACTTGCTGTAAAACTTCTGGTAAAGAAGGCGCACCTCTTGCATACATATTATTAGCTGTATCTACAGCTTCTTTAAGCTTAGCATCTTCTGTTGTTATTGCAGCTACTTCCTTTGCAGTATAATCTTCTTTGTTAAAATGGGCAGTTAAGGTTTTATGTGCACCATCTACCATATTATAAATCCCCTCGTATTGTTGCTTTGCTGCAACAGCCTGATTATAATCTGCATCATATTTTGCTTTAGCTTCGTCATACCTTGGTGCTGTAGTATTACCACTTGCAATTAAACGAATGAATTCTAACTGCTCGTCGTAGGCATCGCCTAAAAAGTTCCAACCGTGGATATCGTCTACGTATCCATTTTTATCGTCATCAATGCCGTTACCAGCAATTTCTCCTTTATTGGTCCAAAGCACACCATCTAAATCTTCGTGGTTGATATCGATTCCAGAATCGATTACTGCCACAATAATTTTTTGTCCTTTTTTGCCTTTAATAATTTCACTATATGCTTTATCCACACTCATTCCAGGAATGGTATCTTTTTTAAGATCTAAATGTCCCCAATTATGAGCTTCTGCTTCGGTTAACTTAGCCTCCTTAATTGGTGATGTGTCAATATTTTCAACAGGTGTTGTTAAAATGGGCGCTCCACCACCACAGCTAGATAAAATAGCTGCTGAGAATACTGAAAATAAAAGTGTTTTATTAATTAATTTCATGTTATAAATTATTTAGTTGTTGTTTTATAAATTAAAAATGTCGTTGCAAGTATATGTGTCTTTTACACGCACACCTTTTTCTGTATGTTGCACAGTAATTAACTCATTATGTGCGTCGTGTTCCAAAAATAAGTAATAATTATGAGTTGCTGCTAAATTGAGGAATTTTTCTTTTTCGTCTAAAGTCAACAAAGGTCGTGTGTCGTAACCCATTACAAAAGGAATAGGAAGGTGCCCAACAGTAGGCACTAAATCTGCCATAAAACAAATTGTTTTGCCTTTGTAATTAATCATAGGGATCATCTGTTTTTCGGTGTGACCATCAGCAAAGAAAATATCGAAACCTAAAGCTGAATTTTTCAATATATCACCATCTTCGGATTTTGTAAAACGCAATTGCCCACATTGTTCCATTGGCAAAATATTCTCTTTTAAAAACGAAGCCGCCTCACGACGATTAGGCTGTATGGCCCATTGCCAGTGTTTTTTATTACTCCAAAAAATGGCGTTTTTAAAAGCCGGCTCTAAAAGCGTCTTGTCTTTATTATATTGTATGGCTCCACCGCAATGATCGAAATGGAGATGCGTCATAAATACATCTGTAATATCATCTCTATGAAACCCGTACTTAGCCAAAGATTTATCTATAGTATCGTCTCCCCATAGGTGATAGTAACCGTAAAACTTTTCACTTTGTTTATTACCCATGCCTGTATCTATTAAAATAAGGCGATCATCATCTTCAATTAATAAACAACGCGCAGCAATATCAATCATGTTATTATTGTCTGCAGGATTAGTTCTTGTCCAAAGCGATTTTGGTACCACACCAAACATAGCGCCACCATCGAGCTTGAAATTACCTGCATTGATTGGATATAAATTCATAGCCGCAAATTATAAAAAATGAAGTGATTCTACAGTAACGTTAAGTTTTTATTAAGAAACTACTTGTTGTAAGCGTTTTCCAAAATCGTAAAGCGCTTTAATTTCTTTTATGCTAGCTAAGCGTTCGCGACCAAAAATAAGCAGGTTGTGTCCGTTAGATTCAACGTGGTAATAGGGATTACTTTCGAAAAAATGGGTGATTTCATCAGTAAAAAATTCCTGAATGGCTTTAGTATCTTCACCAAGTAAGTAAAAGCGATTAGAAAAGTCTGTATGGTTTTCTATAGGGATATCTTTAAAACCAGCAAACGTATATACTTTTTCAAGAAAACCTTCGCGATCTAGCGTAAACTCTGGTATGGTTTTGTCAAGTTTAATGTGCAACATGGTTGACCTTACAACTTCTTTGGCTATAAATTCTCCTTCAGAGAACTCAATATCGAACGCGTTTAATGCTTCATTTCCACTTGAAAGCTGGTTATATATATAATTTATTTTCTTAATTCTGAAAAACAAAAAATCATTTAAAAAATGTGTTTCTCTTTGCTTTGTAGATAAATATTTTAAATGATAATCTTCGGCTAACTCCTCAATAGTTGTTTGGCGTCTTGTTAAACTTTTTTTAATCACGTTAGGTACAGGTAATAAGCGACGTAATGCGAAAGGGTGTTTAGAATCTGTATCGTGTAAATCGAGTCCGAGCACTTCAAAATGACCACCACGTTTGGTGAATACTTCCTGATAACTATTTAAACTCTCCATAACTGTATGGTCTACAAACTGGCACAAAGAAAAATCTAAAACAACATCTTCGGTTTCTGGTATGGCGTCTAATTTTGCTTTTAGTTTATAGTAATTCAAGAAACTACAAAAATGTTTGACACTTACATAATAATTACCTTCTTCTTGAAACATTAAAACATTAGGTTTCATAAAATTTTTTGCAAAAAGAACTATGCTTTTATTTAGGATTATATGAATAATGAAAGTGACAATTACTCCAGAGGTAATACCAGAAATTAATCCAATTTTAAGAGTAACAATGAGCGTGATAAAGAAAATAATTAATTGTTCTTTTCCAATTCTAAATATTTTTCTAATGTTTTCTGGAGAGGCTAATTTATAACCTGTATAAACCAATATAGCCATTAAAGCAGGTAATGGAATCCGGGTTAATTGTGAACTAAACAACACAATAAAAATGATTAAAAAAGTGGCATGAAAGAAGTTGGATGAGCGATTACTACCACCATTGTTTACATTTACAGAGCTTCTTGCAATAACAGTTACAACATTTAAACCACCAAGAAATCCACTTCCCACTGTGGCTATACCTAGCGCCTTTAAATCTTTATTCACATTACTTCTTCGTTTTTGGGGATCGAGTTTATCTACTGCTTTAATACTTAGAAGCGATTCTATACTTGCAATTAATGTTAATGAGAATACACTTGTCCAGAATGGGATTGTGCCAATTTTACTAAAATTAACGGTTGGAAGTTGATCTATAATTTGAGAAAATTCTGGGATACCAGAAATCATATAATCAATAGCAATAGGGTTATTTTCATGTGCCACTAACTCAAAATAATAACTAAATGTTACAGATAGAATAACTATCCACATTGGAGCAGGAATTAACTGCAAATACTTATTTCGAATTTTAGAATAAAACACCATAATTAACAAACTTAATATTCCTGCCGCAGCGGCATAAATAAGTCCAGTATTATCGTAATGTAAAGCATCGTTAATGGTAAATGGTATTTCTAAAAGATAATCTGCAGTGTCTTCTCTCTTTATTCTATGCGCGAGCATTATGTGAAACTGCTTACCAAGAATTATAAGGCCAATTGCAGCAAGCATGCCTTGTATGGCTGATGATGGAAAAAAGTCTGCCAATTTACCTAATCTTAAAAACCCGAGAGTTAAAACAACCAGACCAGAGCAAATAATAGCAGCATACGCACTTTCTAACCCTAAAGTAGCAATTGCGACTAAAAGCACACCTACCATTCCATTTCCAGGACCTGCAATGGTTACATTACTTCCACCCAAGACGGAAACCATAATACCACCTACAATAGCAGCAATTACACCAGCAATTGGAGGTGCTTCGCTGGCCATAGCCAGCCCTAAACCTAATGGTAAAGCAATTAAACTGACTACAAAACCAGAAAAAATATTTTTAGGAAGTGTTTTAAAAAATGTTTTTATATTATTTTTTTTTGGCCTCATTGAATGATTAAAACATCGGTTGGTAGCTCGGTTAAAATATGTTCAATATCGTGAGTGAATACACGATCCCAAAAGGTCATTTTCGTGGGTGCATTCATCACTAACAAATCGGCTCTTACTATTTGTGCATAATGACCAATAGAATAACCTTGAGTACCAAAAATGGGCTGCGATTTTATAGCAATATTATCGGTAAATTGCTTCGGGATGTCTTCTATAATATGATTTATTCTTGAACGTTCACGATTTCTTAAACGTTCTTTTAAAATTGTTGCTTTTCTTAAGGTTTTGTCATCATCTACTTTTACAGTAATTTCATTTTGTTTTATTTCTTCGACAATTGTTATTTTTTCAGATTTTAACTTGGCGCCAACATAAAAAGCGGAAGCAATGGTTTGTTCGGTTTTTGGATCTATTAATCCGTTTACCACAATATGTTGACAAGGGACACGGTCTATTGATGGATTGATAAGCAGCAATAAAGAGCATTTTGCACGACGCGTAATTTTTCTGGCAATAGAACCCACATAATAAGTGAGAAATTTTTCTCTTTTTGCAGCACCAATAATTAATAAATCGATGTTTTTTTCTAAAGAAGCATCTAAAATCACTTCAACAGGGTTTCCTGTTTTAAAAAGAACTTGGTATTCTAAATTGTCTTTTTTAAAGCTATTTAAAATAATTTTAAGCGTTTTTATCTTGTCTTCAGATTTATTTCCTACGTGAATTAACACCAGCTTACAGTCGAAAAACAACGCTAAACGTGCAGCTTCATAAAGATTTCCCTTTAGGTTTGGTGAGAAGGCAATACCTAAACCTATGGTTTTGAATGGTTTTATATTCACTTAAAAGTATTTCGAAAAAAGTGAAGATAGTTTTTTTAGTTATACCCTACAAACGATTAAGTAATCTTGATTGAGCTATAAATATGATTGAAAAATTTTTACATTAGCATTTTATAACTAACCGAAAACACATGGTAGAATTAGGAGGTATTATTATTTTAGGAATATTAGCACAATGGGTTGCCTGGAAATTTAAAATACCGGCTATTTTACCACTAATTTTAATAGGACTCTTAGTAGGACCAATTGCAGCAGAGTTTTTAAGCGAGGATGGAACCAAATGGATTGAACCAATCTGGAATGGGGAAGAAGGCTTGTTTCCTGGAGAAAGCTTATTTTATTTTGTTTCTTTAGCCATAAGTATTATTCTTTTTGAAGGCGGCTTAACCCTAAAAATGGGTGAAATAAAGAATGTTGGACCCGTAATTTCCAAATTAATATCCATAGGCTCATTAGTTACTTTTTTTGCTGCAGGAATTGCAGCCCATTATATTTTCGATTTAAGCTGGAAAATTTCTTATTTATTCTCCGCACTAATAATAGTAACAGGGCCAACTGTTATTACGCCTATTTTAAGAAACATTCCGTTAAAAAAAGATGTATCAGCCGTATTAAAGTGGGAAGGGATTTTAATTGACCCTATTGGTGCTTTAGTAGCTGTCTTGGTGTTCGAGTTTATAAGTGTGGATGCTGGTGGAGAATTTACAAAGACAGCCTTCATTGAGTTTGGAAAAATTGTACTCTTTGGTGCCACATTTGGTTTTACATTTGCTCACGGACTTAACTTTATACTTAATAAAAAACTAGTACCACATTATTTAATGAACGTCTTTACGCTGGCCACTGTTTTAGGCGTGTTTGTGCTTTCCGATGCTTTTGCGCACGAGTCTGGATTATTAGCAGTAGTGGTAATGGGAATGGTTTTAGGAAACTCTAAATCGCCATTTTTAAAAGATATCTTATATTTTAAAGAATCGTTAAGCGTACTTTTAATTTCTATTCTTTTCATCTTACTTGCCGCAAATATAAATATGGAAGAATTATATTTAATCTACAATTGGAAAACGGTTGTTTTATTTGCTATAATTGTTTTTTTTATAAGACCTTTGGGTGTGTTTTTAAGCACTTATGGTTCTACTTTAAAGCTCAACGAAAAACTATTTATTAGTTGGGTTGGCCCAAGGGGTATTGTAGCTGCAGGTATTGCTTCATTATTCGGACTAAAATTAGCTAAAGAAGGTGTTCCGGGAGCAGAATATATTACACCCTTAGTATTTGTTATTGTATTAGGAACTGTTTTATTAAATGCAACTACTGCCAGATTATTTGCGAAAATGGTGGGTGTGTTTTTAAAGTCTTCTAACGGCATATTAATTGTTGGCGCTTCGAAAGTGTCGAGATTGCTGGGCCACTATTTAGAGTCTCATGGTAGGCACGTGGTTTTAGTAGACAGCAATCAAAGTAATATAAGCAAAGCAAAAGAAATGGGATTAGAAGCTTTTAGTGCTAATATTTATTCTGATACTTTAATGGATAACATCGAGCTTAATGATGTAGGATATTTAATGGCGTTAACAGGAAGTGCAGACATTAATAAATATGCCATTAATAAATTCACTAAGCAATTTGGAGAAAACGGTTCGTTTAGATTAGTAACTACAGACGAGATGAACGATATGTCTAACAACCCAAAAGAAGGACTGTTTAGCCATACTGATGATTATAACACACTTACTAATGTGACCAGAAAATTTCCGAGCATTCAGGAAATTGACTTAAAAGATAAAGCACATTACGATAGCCTTATTGAAGTATCTAATAAAGATAAAGAAATAATACCATTGTTTATTAAAAATAGCGACGGTGAATTATCTATAATTCCTTCTCACAACAAAGACATTAAATCTCTTGACGAGAATTCACAACTCGTGTATTTGGGCAAACCTTTTGATGTTGAAACCGTAGAAACCGTATAAATAATTTAACTGTTATAAATACACTTTACATAATGTGAAGTTCTGTAAAATCTTTATCTATAATCATTGAGTTGTCTGGAGTGAATTTTATGTCTTTATATAGAATTTCAACGTTATCAATTTCTATTTTTTTAATTTCGAAAGGTAATCCAATAAGATTCAATTTAAACGTCTTATATGGTGCAATAAATTTCCCGTTTTTGTGCTGCTGAATAATTAACTCATTAGACTTCCCAGTTAATTTAAAGGTACGTAAGCTATAACGGCCTTTCGTGTAGTCGTAACCATCGTGAGCATCGTCATATAAATCTGAATTTTCTTTACCTTGCTTATAATAAACGTCTAAAGTAACTTGCTCAATTTCTTTTTCGCCAACATATTGTTGCACAGGATATTTAGGGATTATGGCTCCTGCTTTAACAAAAATAGGCATACTATCCAACGTGGCATCTACCCAAACTTCTTTACCTCCTTCTATAGAAATATTTGTCCAGAAATTATACCAAATCCCCTTTGGCACGTACATGCGCCTTCCTAAAGAATTTGGCTCTAAAATTGGGCAAACCAACATCTGTTTACCAAAAATAAATTCGTCTGTTCTGTAGTGCGTTTGTATATCGTGTTGATCGTGTAAAACCAAAGACTTTAGCATTGGAGTACCTTGGTTTAAATAATGCCAGAAAGAAGTGTATAAATAAGGTAAAAGTTGATAACGTAACTCAATAAATTTTCTAATCACATCGGTTATTTCGTCTCCAAACATCCACGGTTCTTGTTCACCATGATCTCCAGAAGAATGTGTACGGCAAAACGGATGAAACACTCCTAATTGAATCCATCTTGCATATAATTCGCCATTTGGCTGCTCAGCAAAACCACCTATGTCACTACCAATAAACGAAAAACCAGATAGTGCCATACGTTGCGCCTGGACATTTGCAATCCATAAATGTTCCCAAGTGGCTACATTGTCGCCTGTCCAAGATGAGGTATAACGCTGTGTTCCAGAATAAGCTGCGCGTGTTATAGCAAACGGACGTTTTGGATAAGAGTATTTTTTTAAACCATGATAAGTGGCTCGTACCATTTGCATGCCATAAACGTTATGTGCTTTTCTATGGCTACAAGGATTACCATCATAGTCATGTCTCACATCGTCTGGAAACGTTTTATTTGGTACTTCCATAACTGCAGGTTCATTCATATCGTTCCACACCCCTTTTACACCTATGTCTTCAATAAGTTCCTTAAACAAACCAGACCACCAATCTCTCACTTCACGTTTAGTAAAATCTGGAAAGTAACACTCACCAGGCCAAACTTTACCTTTCATATATGGTCCATCGGCACGTTTGCAAAAATAGTCCTTATCTAATCCCTCTTTAAAGACTGAATATTCTAAGTCTATTTTAATACCAGGATCGATAATAACAATAGTTTTAAAACCATCGTCTAATAGCTCCTTAACCATACGTTTAGGGTCTGGAAAGTAGTCCTTATTCCAAGTAAAACATCTAAAACCATCCATATAATCGATATCTAAATAAATAGCATCGCATGGTATTTTTAATTCTCTAAACTTATTGGCAATCTCTTTAACTTTAGACTCTGGATAATAACTCCATTTACATTGGTGATACCCTAAAGCCCAGAGCGCTGGTAATTGATGCGGCTTACCTGTTAAATCTGTGTAACTTTCAACAACATCGGTCATTTCAGGACCATAAATAAAGTAATAATTCATTTCTCCACCTTGTGCCCAAAAACTGGTTACGTTTTTACGCTCGTGTGCAAAATCGAAATACGATCTAAAGGTATTATCGAAGAAAATACCATAAGATTTACCTTGTTGTAAGCCTGTAAAAAACGGAATCGCCTTATAAATAGGATCTGTTTGCTTGCCATAAGCGTAAGAGTCTGTTACCCAATTTTGAAAACGTTTCCCTTTTAAATTTAAATGCTCTGGTTTGTCTCCTAAACCATAATAACTTTCTCCATCTTGAGCTGTCTTGCTCATTTTAACCACGTTGCCACCAAACTGATAACTTTCTTCCCAGTGAAAACCGAGCTCATCTTGATTTATTAAAGTTTCGTCTTTAGCATCGTAAAGAGAAATTTTTAAATTGGCTTTGCTTACCTTACAAATTAATTTCTTCGTTATGATATTATAGAAGTCATCATCTTCTGTTATTTCTAATTTATTGTAGCCACGACTTGCATAGCGTGTAATAGCATAAGAAAAATCATTCTCAAAACTAAGGTTTGTAGAATATCTAAATCTCAATACACTATCTCGTAATACGGTTATTTGAAGCGCAACATTATTCTTTGTTTTAAAATGAAGAATATCGATGTCTTTTTTATATGAAGTAACTTTTGAAGGGAATTGATTGCCTTTTTTCTCAAGTTCTGTATTTGTAATCATTATTGGGAAATTTTAAATGTAAACGTAATGTTTTAGTAGATTATAATTAGTTTTAATTCCTTAAAAATTATGGACATTTATTGCTAAAAATGAAATTTAACCGGTAAAAAATAAGAAGGTATTAATTAGCTATATTTAAACACCACAGCAGCTAATGGAGGCACTATTATAGTGGCAGAAAAAGGTTTACCATTCCAGCTTTTTTTAACTGTTTTAATAGCTTTTGTATTTATAGTATTACTGCCTCCAAAATCTTTAGCATCACTATTAAATATTTCCTTAATACTACCTTTTCTTGGCAATCCAATTTTATACGCTTTATGGGTGCTAGGTGTAAAATTACACACTACAATGACATCGTTTTCTGGGTCGTGTCCTTTTCTAATGTATGAAATGACACTATTTTGTGCATCGTCATAACTTATCCACTCGAAACCTTCAATACTAAAGGCTTTTTCGTAAAGGGCAGGTGTTTCTTTATAAAACGTGTTTAATGCTTTTACATGATTTTTTATACCAATGTGTGGCAAGAATTCTAATAAATTCCAATCTAAACTTTTTTGAAAATTCCATTCTTCATATTGCCCAAATTCATCACCCATAAAAAGTAATTTTCCTCCAGGATGTGTAAACATATAGGTATATAAAAGTCTTAAATTTGCAAAACGTTGCCATTCGTCTCCAGGTTGTCTTCCTAAAATAGAATTTTTACCATAAACAACTTCGTCGTGAGATAAAGGAAGCATAAAATTCTCTGTAAAAGCATAGGCCAAACTAAACGTAATTTCATTTTGATGGTGTTGTCTGTAAATAGGGTCACGCTCAAAATAGTTAAGGGTGTCATGCATCCAGCCCATCATCCACTTCATACCAAAGCCCAAACCGCCTATACTTACTGGTTTTGTTACACCTGGAAAAGCAGTAGATTCCTCGGCAATGGTTTGTACATCGTTATAGCGACTGTAAACCGCTTCGTTAAATTCTTTTAAAAATGAAATGGCTGCTAAATTTTCGTTACCACCAAACTCGTTTGGATCCCATTCACCATGTTCTCTCGAATAGTCAAGATAAATCATAGAAGCAACAGCATCTACACGCAAACCATCAATATGATAATGTTCTAACCAAAACAGCGCATTACTTATTAAAAAGGAACGGACTTCGTTACGTTCGTAGTTAAAAATGAGACTTTTCCAATCTGGATGGTAGCCTTTTTTGGTATCTGGATGCTCGTATAAGTGCGTGCCGTCGAAAAATCCAAGACCATGAGCGTCACTAGGAAAATGCGAGGGTACCCAATCTAGAATCACACCTATATTGTTTTGATGAAACGCATCGATAAGTTGCATGAATTCTTGTGGATTTCCAAATCGTGAGGTAGGCGCAAAGTAACCAATGAGTTGGTATCCCCAAGAAGGATCGTAAGGATACTCCATTATTGGCATAAACTCTATATGCGTAAAATTCATCTCCTTGACATAATCAACAAGCTCTTTAGAGAACTCTTTATACGTTAGGCTGGTGCCATCTTCTTTCTTTCGCCAGGAATCTAAATGTACTTCATAAACGGAGTATGGCTTGTCTAAATCGTTTTTATCTTTTCTATAATTTAACCATTTTTTATCTTTCCATTTATAATCTGAAATGTCCCAAATAATTGAGGCTGTATTTGGTGGTGTTTCAAAATATAGCGCATACGGATCAATTTTTTCGGTAACAATATCACCGTTATTTGATAAGATCTTATATTTGTATCGCATGCCTTTTTTAGCTTTGGGAATAAAACCTTCCCAAATGCCAGAAGAATCCCAGCGAACGTTTAATACATGTTGGGAATCATCCCAAAAATTAAAATCTCCAATTACAGACACCGACTTGGCAGATGGCGCCCAAACAGCAAAATAGACACCTTCTTCTTCTTCGTGGGTGACTATGTGTGCGCCAAATTTTTCGTATAATTTATAATGCTTTCCAGATTTGAAAAGGTTAATGTCGAAGTCTGTAAACAGACTATATACTTTAGTTTTACTCATTAAACAAGTTTAAATCCAGAAGGAATTACAGCACCTTTTTTAATCACAACAATACCATCCTTAACTAAATATGTATCGGTTTCTATATCTTCAAGATGTTTTCCTCCTTTAATTTCTACATCGTTACCAATACAGCAGTTTTTATCTAAAATGGCATAGCTTATTTTACAATTTTTACCTATACCAAATAAGGGTTTCGATTCCTTCGAAATAGTATTTAGGTTTTGGTATTTATCACTACCCATCATGTAAACATGGCTAAGCACGCTATTGCTTCTAATTCTTGAACGAATGCCTATTACAGATCTTTCAATGGTATCTGCGCTTATTATGCAGCCTTCCGCAATAACGGCTTTATTTAATTTAGTTCCTGAAATCTTAGAGGTTGGTAACATACGTGCTCTTGTGTAAACTCTATTTTTACTATCGTATAAATCGAATTTTGGCAAATCGTCTGTTAAGCCAATATTGGCTTCAAAAAAGGAATCAATGTTTCCAATATCTGTCCAATAGCCTTCAAATTGATAACTTAAGACCTTATGTTGGTTTATAGATTGTGGTATAATTTCCTTACCAAAATCTATGGTATCAGGATTCTCCATAAGCTCTTCTAACAATTTTCTGTTAAAAATATAGATACCCATTGAAGCCAGGTGGTTTCTGTTTTGAGCTTTCATTTCTTCACTCACATCAGAGGTCCACTCTGGTAATAAGCTCTCGTCTGGTTTTTCAATAAAAGATGTAATTACATTTTCATTGTTAGTCTTTAATATTCCAAATGAAGTCGCTTCTTTCTCTTTAACAGGAAGTGTGGCAATAGAAATTGCAGCATTACTTTCTATATGCTTATTCAACATATCGTTAAAATCCATATGGTATAATTGGTCTCCAGAAAGTATGAGTGCATATTCATAGTCGTGTCTTTTAAAATGATGCATGCTTTGCCTTACGGCATCTGCGGTACCTTGAAACCAAGTTTTATTTTCTGGTGTTTGCTCAGCTGCTAAAACATCTACAAAACCATGACTAAAAAAACTAAATCTAAAGGTGTTTTTTATATGGCGATTAAGCGAAGCCGAATTAAATTGTGTTAAAACAAACATGCGTTTAATGTCTGAATTTATACAATTTGAAATTGGGATGTCTACTAAACGGTATTTACCCGCAATTGGTACTGCTGGTTTAGAACGTGCTTCGGTTAATGGGTACAAGCGCGAACCTTGTCCGCCTCCCAAAATTATTGAAATGACTTTGTTGTTTATCATTTTAGCTTAGTTTTATATAGTTCCTGATATGCTTTGGCCGATTGTAACCACGAATGGTCAATAGACATAATATGCTTTTGAGTTTTTTTAAATAATTCTTTTTTATTGTAAAACTCTTTCGCTTTTAAAATACCATTCACGGCTTCAGAGATTGTGGCTTCGGGAATGACGATTCCAAAACCACCATTAGAAACATCTGCTATGGTGTCTTTTAATCCTCCAATATTGTTTACTATGGCAATAGTACCATAACGTAGTGCGTATAACTGATTTAATCCACAAGGTTCTACGCGCGAAGGCATGATTAAAAAATCGGAGCCAGCGTAAATAATATGCGAGAGTTTCTCGTCGTAACCAATAAAGTGGTTATAATTTTTATACTTTGAAGATAAGGATTTTAGAGCATTTTCTGTGTCCGCTGCACCAGAACCTAACAATAATATCGAGATGTCCTCATTGTCAAGAACTTGACTAAATATTTCGGGAAACAAATCGGCACCTTTTTCACCAACTAACCGACCAATAAAAGAAAAAAGTGGCTTAGTTTCATCTAAATTAAACTCCTTGCATAGCCATTTTTTATTCGCTTTTTTACCCGATGCTACGGTTGAATGACTATAATTTTTAACGATAAAGTTATCTGTTTCTGGATTCCAGACTTCTGTATCAATACCATTTAAGACACCTACGCATTTATCTTGCTCAGAGGCTAAAAGCGATTCTAAACCGTTGGCGCTTTCTTTAAGCTCTTCCATATAACTTGGTGATACAGTAGTAACTTGCCAAGCACATTTTATACCTGCAGCTAAAGGATTTATCTGGTGGTTCCAATCTAATAATCCAACATGATCGAAATTAAAACCTGGAATTAAATGCACTAAATCATGAGAAAACCAGCCTTGATATTGGGCATTGTGAATAGTAAAAATTACTGGTATTTTATTTAGTGTTTCATATTTATAACTTTCTTGAAGCATAAATGGTGTTAAACCTGTATGATGATCATGACAATGGATAATATCTGGTTTATGGTCTTGTGTTATAACCCAATCTAATGCTGCAATTTGGAACGCTAAAAACCGCTCGGTATCATTAAATGAATACACATAATCTTTATATAGTAGTGCTTCAACATCAATAAAATAGATATTAAAACCTAATAAATTTTCAGTTAAGGTTAAAACGTCAAAAGCATAGCTGGTTTCTCCAAGGGATAATTCTGAAGAAAATATAGAAGTAAAGTGATTAGACTGGGTAAATTTATTATTATAAAAAGGCATAATAACGGCCGAGTCATCACCTAAATCATTTTGATATTTTGGCAAAGCTCCAACGACATCTGCCAATCCACCAACTTTGGCAACAGGATAACATTCTGCACTTATGTGAATAATTTTCATGAGGTTGGTTTATAACGAATTATAAACTTACTCATATTATGTTAAAAATAATAATGAAACTATATTTAATACTATTTATTTAACTACTTAATCGTTATAGTTAACCTGAAAACTTTAAAACAACCATAAATTTCTAATACAGTAACAACACCATGAGGTAAACTATTAAGATTAGGTGAGTTTAATTATATGCCAATTCAACCTTTTTTTAACCCAACTCATCAGAATTGACTGTTTTGCATCGGAATAAATAAAGACATTTATACTGTTAATTAAAATCAATCAATTATGAAATTAAAAACTACAATTACTTATTTCTTTTTATTTATCGTAATTTCTTTAAACGCACAGCAAAATATTTCGGGTACGATTACAGAAAACAATCAACCTCTTGAATTCGCCAATGTCATACTGTACAGTGCTAATTCAAACCAGGTTATTACAGGCGTTGTTTCAAATGATGAAGGACAATATATTTTTAAAGAGGTTTCAACAGGCAGCTATTATATAGAAGTATCAGTTTTAGGCTTTAAGATTGAAAAAACAGATGTGTTTGAACTCACCACGGAACCAAGAACTTTCAATTTTTCTTTAACAGAGCAGGCTCAAGCTTTAGACGAAGTTGTTTTAAAAAGTAAAAGACCTGTTATAAGACAAACTGCAGAAAAACTAATAGTAGATTTAGAAAAATCTGAGATGATTAATTCAAACTTACAAGATGTTATGAAACGTGTTCCGGGAGTAATTGTAACAAATAATGGAATTAGCTACGCAGGACAAAGTAATATTAGAATTTTAATTGATGGCAAAACTACAGACTATATGGATATGGACACTTTGTTACGCGACATGCCTGCAGATAATATCGCCAGAGTAGAACTGGTAGAGCAACCAGGAGCAGAGTTTGATGCCGAAGGATCAGGACCTATTATAAACATAATTTTAAAGAAAAATATAAAATTAGGAACTCACGGTAATGTTGTGGGATGGGTTGGAGAAGATGAGGGATTTGAATATGGTACAAGTGCCTCAATAGCCAGTTATAAAAACAAATTAAACTGGCAACTAAGCGTAGGGCATTCAAGTCCTACGTGGAGAGAGGATTTATTTATTAAAAGAAGAGTTGGGAACGATACATATGATCAAGCCACAATTGAACCTTATAATCCTATAAGATATAATGCAGGTGCGAGTGTAGATTATTATATTAACGATAATCATACTGTAGGAATTGGAGTAAGACGAAACTCAACAAATTCTGATAGAATATCTAAAAGCACAAACATTATTACAAGCGCATCGAATACCGACTTTTTATTGTCCCAAAACAGTTTTGATCGAGACCAAATAGTATTGAACATTAATCCTTATTACGAGTATAAAACTGAAGCACAAAAATTTACAACAGATTTTAATTTTGTAGATTATTCTAATAACAACTTAAATACTATTTCTTCACTTTCAGGAAGCACTGTTCCTTACACAAACCAACGCTACAGACAAAATGGAGATTACCAAATTAAAACCTACAAAGCAGACTATTCGAGAATGTTTTCCGAAGATTTTAAACTTAGCTTTGGTACCAAATACGCACAAGTAAATACAGATAGTGATTTAAAATCTTTCATTCAAAATGGTAATGACGGCTTCGATTTTGAGGGCAATAATAGTAATCGATTTCTTGTAGACGAAAAAATTTTCGCTCTATACTCTAAATTAAATTTAACAAAAGGAAATTGGTCTTTTTCAGGAGGTTTACGCTTTGAAGATAGCAATACACAAGGCATTTCAAGTAGTAATAACGAAAGTAGGGAACGCAAAATCTCTAAGCTATTTCCAAGCGCATCTCTTAGCAGAAAAATAAACAAAAGTTTAAGTGCAAGTATCGCATACAGCTACCGTATTCGTCGACCTAATTACAATACCTTAAATTCGTTTGTTACGTATTACGATCCGTTGTCATCAGACGTTGGAAACGAAAATTTAAAGCCCTCTTTTACTAATAATTATCAATTTAATTTAACTTACGATAGCCAACCTTTTTTTACAGTAGGATATCGCACCACAAAAGACGATATGTTTCAATTTATTTCTCAAAACAATGAAACAGCAGAAATAATGAGAACTACAATTAACTTATCGAATAGTAAAAACTGGAATTTTAGATTATTTGGTCCGTTAAGCTTTATAAAAGACGTGGAAGGTTACACAGGATTTATTGTAAATTATAATAAATTTGAATCTACCCCTAATAACCTAAGCTTACAGAAATGGAGTGTCATGTGGTTTACACAAGCGAGTTACGAGTTGCCATGGAAAATAAATGCAGAAATTAGCGGTAATTATGGTACTGGAGCATTAGAAGGTGGAATTGATGCAGAATGGTTTGCAGGATTAGACTTTTCCTTTGGTAGAAAATTTTTAGAGGAAAGGCTAAAAGTAAATTTAGGCTTTAATAAAATGCTTAATAGAGGTTTTGTAGGCAAAATAGATTACAATAATTTACAAGCAGATATTGAGAGTAATCAATCAAGACAAAATATACAGCTAAGAATGTCTTACAGTTTTGGTTCTAGATATGGGAAGAAAAAGAATCGCGAAAACGCATCAAAAGACGAGGAAAATAGAATTAACGATAATAATTAATACATTCGTATTTTAACACCCTATGAATAATAAAATCAACAAATCAGACCTCCTTATTTTAGCCATTTATTTTGCTGTTTCCTTTGCAATTCAAGGTAATGGGTATTATGAGAGAGGAGCTCTATTAAGAGAATATTTAATAGATTTTCCGGTAGAAATCATTAGTGTTACCAGCATGATTTTTATTTATGTTTTTTGGTTGGTACCAAAATTTGTTAAGGAAAGAAAGTATGTTTTTTTCATTGTTGTCGGACTAATTGTATTAGTCGTAATCCCAGGTATAGATTATACTATTGGTTACTGGACAGGAAATAACGATTGGAGTAAATTCCCAAAAGGATTAAACTTTGTTTTACAAATGATAGATAGAGGCACCTTTCAAACCGCATTTCCATTTGCATTATTGCTTACCAAAAAGTTTTATGAAGGCCAAAATGAATTTTTAAAAATTGAAAAGCAACAAAAAGAAAATGAACTCAAATTACTACGTTCGCAAATAGATCCTCATTTCCTGTTTAATAATCTAAATACTTTAGATGCTTTAATAGATAGTAATAAGGAAAAAGCTAAAGAATATATTAACAGGCTGTCTTTAATTTATAGATATTTAATAAAAACAAAAGATGCAGAGGTTATGGAGCTCTCTAAAGAAGTTGCCTTTGCCGAAAATTATATTTTTTTAATTAAAACACGTTTTGCCAACGATTATAGTTTTGATATTATTAGCGACCATTCGTTAGCCAATAAATTTATTCCTATAGGAGCATTACAAATTTTGCTTGAAAATGTAGTAAAGCATAATAAGATAGTTAATGGCAAAACTATTAATTCTACTATTGTAATTACAGAAGATTGGGTAACGGTTATAAATACAAAGTCTCGCACTAAAGTTAATCCAGAATCCTTAGGGACAGGATTAAAAAATTTAGAATCCAGATACAAACTACTTAGCGACAAGCGAATTGAAATAGAAGATACAAACGAAGCATTTAAAATTACAATTCCAATTATAAAATTAAGCGACGAAAACTAAGATGATGAAAATTTTAATTTTAGAGGACGAAATACCAGCATACCAAAAACTAATGAGTTGTTTACAATCGTTTTTTTCTGAAGGGTTTACTCTCGATTGGGCGCGATCGATAATGGAAGGAAAAGAGCTGTTAACTAATAAAAGCTATGATTTTATATTGTCAGATATTCAATTATTAGATGGTACTTCTTTCGATTTATTTAATAACGTAGAAGTTGAAGCTCCCATTATTTTCTGCTCTGCGCACGACGATTATTTATTTCAAGCTTTTAATACTAATGGTATTGCTTATATTTTAAAACCCTATACACAAACCGATTTTAATAAAGCGATAGAAAAATATCAAGCCCTATTTAAACAAGGCGATTATAACGCCTTAAATAATTCTACTATAAATGCATTAAAATCTGCATTGCATGAGGAAAATGCAAACTATAAAAAACGGTTTGTTATTAAAAAAACAAAAGGAATTCAATTATTAAATGCTTCGGATATTAGTGTGGTTACAGCCTCGGGTGACTTTTGTATTGCTAACGACAATCAAGGAAAACGCCACTCTATTTCGCAAAACATTAGTTCTATTTACAGTCAATTAAACCCTAAAAAATACTTTAAAATTAATAGAAGTGAGATTGTTCATATCGATTATATAGAAAACATAGAAAGTCATTTTAAGAACAGACTATTAATAACAATGAAAGGGGTTAAGGAAAAAGTAATGACGAGTTCTTCTACCACCTCTGAGTTTAGAAAATGGTTAGAGCAATAAAAAAACCTTCAGCTAAAAAACTGAAGGTTTATAAGTAATTATAAATTTGTAATGTTAATCATTAAGTTTTAAAACAGCCATAAATGCTTGCTGAGGTATTTCTACATTACCCACTTGGCGCATACGTTTCTTACCTTTTTTCTGCTTTTCAAGTAGTTTTCGCTTACGCGAAATATCTCCACCATAACATTTTGCAGTTACATCTTTACGTAACGCTTTTACAGTTTCTCTGGCAATAATTTTAGCACCAATAGCTGCTTGAATAGGAATATCGAATTGCTGACGCGGAATTAACTCCTTAAGTTTCTCCGTCATTTTCTTACCTATTGAATGGGCATTATCGGCATGAATTAAAGCAGAAAGTGCATCTACTGGTTGAGCGTTTAGTAAAACATCTAAACGTACTAATTTAGACGTTTTCATGCCAATTGGCGAATAATCGAAAGAGGCATAACCTTTGGAAACTGTTTTTAAACGATCGTAAAAATCGAAAACAATTTCTGCTAAAGGCATATCGAAAGTTAACTCAACTCGCTCTGGAGTTAGGTAAGTTTGATTGGTAATCATACCTCGTTTTTCAATACACAAGCTCATAACGTTGCCAACAAAATCTGCTTTGGTGATAATGGTTGCTTTTATAAAGGGTTCTTCCACACGATTTATCATCGTTGGTTCTGGTAAATCACTTGGGTTATTTACTATAAAAGGCACATCTGGTTCTTTATTAGTATAGGCGTAGTATGACACGTTTGGTACTGTTGTAATTACCGTCATATCAAACTCACGTTCTAAACGCTCTTGTATAATTTCCATGTGTAACATTCCTAAGAATCCACAACGAAAACCAAAACCTAAAGCCGCAGAACTTTCTGGTTGAAAGACCAAAGAAGCATCATTAAGTTGTAACTTTTCCATCGAGCTTCTTAGTTCTTCATAATCCTCTGTGTCTACAGGGTAAATACCAGCAAAAACCATAGGTTTTACGTCCTCAAAACCTTCAACAATATTAGTTGTTGGGTTTGCAAAATCGGTAATAGTATCACCAACTTTTACTTCTTTTGCTGTTTTTATTCCGGTAATTAAATAACCTACATCACCTGTTTTTACACTTTGCTTTGCGACTTGCGTTAGTTTTAAAGTTCCCACTTCGTCTGCATAGTACTCTTTATCTGTAGCGACGAATTTGATTTTTTGTCCTTTTTTAATTTCACCGTTAAATACTCTAAAATAAGTTTCAATCCCTCTAAACGTATTGTAAACCGAATCGAAAATTAAAGCTTGTAATGGTGCATCTGGATCTCCTTTTGGTGCAGGAATACGCTCAATAATTGCTTTTAAAATGTTCTCGACACCAAAACCAGTTTTACCACTGGCATGTATAACTTCTTCGGCATCACAGCCTAATAACTCTACTATATCGTCTGTTACTTCTTCTGGGTTTGCGCTAGGTAAATCGACTTTATTAAGTACAGGAATTATTTCTAAATCATTTTCAAGAGCCAAATATAAATTAGAAATAGTTTGCGCTTGGATACTTTGTGCAGCATCTACAATTAATAAAGCACCTTCACAGGCAGCAATGGAGCGAGACACTTCGTAAGAAAAATCTACATGACCAGGTGTGTCTATAAGGTTTAAAACATATTTCTCACCATTTAAAGTATAGTCCATTTGTATAGCGTGCGACTTAATGGTAATACCACGTTCACGCTCCAAATCCATACTATCTAATAATTGCGCTTGTTGTTCTCGAGCCGTTACAGAGCCTGTGGCATCAAGTAAACGGTCGGCAAGTGTGCTCTTTCCATGATCAATATGTGCAATAATGCAAAAGTTTCTAATATTCTTCATAATCTTGTGTCTCTAACTAACAAAGAGAGTGCAAATATAGTGCAAAAATTGACGAATTTTCAGTTTTTCTTCGCAAGAGAATTCCTTATAATTTACGGCTTTTACCGTACAAAAAACTAAAAAACTATTGTTATCTTGCCCTTTGGTTAATAGCACTTAATGAAATTTTTTATATCTCTCATATTATTTATTTTCTCTTCCCCAATTATAGCTCAGCAACTTACTATATCTGGAACTATTGTAGATGAAGAAAATAATGCTATTCCTTACGTAAATGTAATGCTTCACGAATCAGTTATTCCTACTATAGAAGGGAGTTCTGGAATTTCGGGAGAGAATAAAAAAGGAGCAGTAACAGATGAAAACGGTAATTTTGAATTTACCAATTTAAAAAAATATGCCTATTTTATTAAGCCTTCTTATATTGGTTATAAATCTGAAAAAGCACTTTATCCTATTCAATTATCAAAAGACGAATATATTAAAATTGTCTTAGAGGAAGACGCTCAAATACTAGAAGGTGTAACTATAAACGCAACTAAGCCAACGTTGGAAAAAGAATTAGACCGTCTGGTATTTAATGTTGCAAATACAGCCTTAAGTGAAGGTAGCCTACTGGATGTTTTACGTAGCACACCTGGCGTTTTGGTTTTAGGCGATGCTATTTCCGTTAAAAATGGAACACCAGCCGTGTACATTAACGATAAAAAAGTAAACCTCTCGGCGAGTGAGATTACCCAGCTCTTAGAAAGTTCACCTGCAAATACGATAAAAAAAGTAGAGGTTATTACAAATCCACCAGCTAAATACGATGCTGAAAGTGGTGCTGTTTTAAACATTGTAATGAGTAGAAATTTAATTACTGGTTACCGTGGTAATGTCTTTACTAATTATACTCAAGGTGTTTACCCAAGATATAATGCTGGGATCAATCAGTTTTATAAAACCAAAAAAGTAAATGTAAATTTAAACTATAGCTTTACAGATAGTAAAACAAACAGGTCTAGTGACAATACCATAAATTATAATGATAACACTGGTCTTTTAGATGAGAAATGGCAAACAAACAATAATAGAAATACCAGCACTAAAACACACAATGTTAATTTAAACTTCGATTATTTTATAGATGATAGAAATACGTTAAGATTTTCAGCAAACACATTGTTATTGCCATATTTCGATTATAGAATAAACGGACAAACTGAAGTTACAGATAATGCTAACAATAACCTTTTTAATTTTAACACAAATAACCATTCTCAAGATGAAAAATATAATCTGGGTTTCGACTTAGATTTTACCCATCATTTTAAAAATAAAGGAAAAGTGGTTTTTAGCGCACATTTTACAGATTATGATTACCAGAGAAACCAGCGAGTAAATAACCATTATTTCTTTGCTAACGATGTTAATAATTTTAGAACAGCTTTTGTAACAGATAATAACCAAAATACTAATATTTTAACGGGTCAAATTGATTATAATTTACCTGTGGACGACAGTTCCGATTTTGCTTTCGGTATTAAAACATCTAATATAGATACCAATAGTGATATCACGCAGTTTGATATTAACCAAAGTACTGGAACAATTGATTTTAATGCTGAAAATTCTAATGCGTTTGACTATACAGAATCCATTTTTGCAGCTTATACCAGCTACAATAAATCTTGGGAAAAGTGGAGCTTAAGCGGTGGGTTAAGAGTGGAGCACACTAATGTCGATGGTTTATCTGTTTCAAACAATTTAAAAACCACTCAAGATTATTTGGAGCTATTTCCAACATTAAATTTAAGCCATCAAGTTTCTGAGAAGGTAAATGTTTACACAAATTATAAACGTACACTTTCTAGACCAAGTTATCAATTATTAAATCCGTTCAACTTTTTTTTAAACGATAATACCATTGTTACTGGTAATCCAAACATTCAACCTTCTTTTACCAACCACTTTGTTGTTGGTACAACATTAAACCAACGCTATACTTTTGAAGCATATTACAAAGATATTACAAACGATATTATTGAATTACCAAGACAAGACAATGCTAATAATCTTTTAATCTACTCGCCTACAAACATTGGTAACACTAAAGAATTTGGCTTCGATTTTATTACTTATTTCGATGTAATGGACAACTGGTTTGTTTATTTTGTAACCTCTTTTTACAACATACAAGATGAAGCATTTATTGATAATCAACTGCTTAAAATGAACCAATGGAGTAACTATTCTATATTGAGTAACGATTTTTCTTTTTTAAAAGATAACAGCCTTAAAGCCAATTTTACTTTAACTTATATTGGTAAAAATCAACAAGGTTTTCAAATCGTAGATTCTCGTTTGGCATCAGACCTATCCCTTAGTAAAACGGTTTTAAAAAAGAAAGGCACTTTATCCTTAGCCATTTCAGATTTGTTTAACGCTCAAGATTTTGCCGTAAAATCGAAATTTGGAAATCAAGACAATCGTAATTTTACAAATTTAGATAACCGTTATATCAAGCTTGGTTTTAACTATAAATTTGGTAATACTACACTAAAAACCAACGAGCGTACAACAGAATTAAAAGAGCGTAATCGTTTGGAGAAGGAATAATCCTCTTACTTGTATAGTACTTTCACAGCAAAACAATATAAGAAACACAAATTCCTATGTATAACATAATTTTTAATCCACCCACTCAGCAATAAACAAATTCGTATCGCGACCACCACCATTATTTCTGTTAGACGAAAACGCTAATTTTTTACCATCGTTAGAAAATACCGGAAAAGCATCAAAGGTTTCACTGTGTGTAACGCGTTCAAGGTTTTTACCATCAATATCTATTAAATATAAATTGAACGGAAATCCACGCTCAGCTTCAAAGTTTGAAGAGAATAATATTTTTTCGCCCGAAGGATGAAAAAACGGACTCCAATTGGCGTTTCCTAAGTCGGTTAATTGGCGTAAATCGCTACCATCGGCATTGCAAATGTAAAGCTCCATGTCTGTTGGTTCCACTAAACCTTCAGCTAATAAATCTTTATATTCTTTAATTTCTTGTTCTGTTTTTGGGCGCGACGAACGGAAGATAATTTTAGTACCATCTGGTGAGAAAAAAGCGCCACCATCGTAACCCAATTCATCTGTAATTTGCTTAACATCACTACCATCAAGATTCATGGTATATAATTCTAAATCGCCACTTCGTGTTGAGGTAAATACAATTTTATCGCCTTTTGGCGATACGGTTGGCTCGGCATCGTAACCTTTTTCGTTGGTTAATTGCTTTACAATATTGCCTTCTAAATCGGCAACAAAAATATCGAACGTATCATAAACTGGCCAGATGTATTTTCCGTTTTTACGTAATGGTGTATCTGGGCATTTTTCGTCTCCTAAATGGGTAGATGCATAAATAATATGCTTATTATCTGGCATAAAGTACGAGCACGTTGTACGTCCTTTTCCAGTACTTACCATTGGCGGCGCAACACTATCGAAAGTGTCGTTAGCATTCATTAAAAACATCTGGTCGCAACTTACATTCCATTTTGTGTAGTTAGATTGAAATACAATTTGCTTGTCATCGAAACTCCAATACGCTTCAGCATTATCACCTCCAAAAGTGACTTGACGCAGGCTTTTAAAATGAACTTCCTCTGGATAAATTAATAGGTTTTTATTTTCTGAAACTTTAGTTTTTGTTTCGGTTGCTGTTTGTTTTTCTTCGGTTTTACAAGAAACGATTGCTATAAGAATCAAAAAGAAAGAGAGTTTTTTCATATTAAAATACTAAAAAACCTGCGAGGTTTTTAAAACCTTGTAGGTTTAAATTATGATATAATTTTGACTAATTTTGTGCAAAATTAATACTTCTTATAATGAAAAACGGAATCCTTATCATTTTTTTAGTCATTTTAACGGCTTGTAACTCAGAAAACACGAAACCAATTTCTATTAAAGACGATGTTACTGTTTTGGCTTCCGATGCCATGGAAGGCAGACAAACCGGAAGTAATGGCGAACAAAAAGCGGCCAAATACATTGCTGAAAGATTTAAAAATTTAGGTTTAACTGAAAAAGGAACTAAAGGTTATTTTCAAACCTTTTCGTTTCGCCCAAAAACCGATCCGCATCAAGAAGTCAATTACACGGTAAAAGATGGCGATAGCACCATTACAGGAACAAACGTTATTGGTTTAATAGACAATAAAGCAGAAAACACCATTATTATTGGCGCGCATTACGACCACTTAGGTTTAGGTGCTGAAGGTTCTTTACATAGAGGCGAAATAGCAATCCACAATGGAGCAGACGATAATGCAAGTGGAATAGCTGTCATGCTAAATTTAGCTGAAAAATTAAAAGCTAAAAACACAAATAACAACTATTTATTCATGGCTTTTTCAGGAGAGGAAATGGGTTTATTGGGTTCTAACTATTTTGTAAAAAATCCAACCATAGACACCAAAAAAGTAAATTACATGATTAATATGGATATGGTTGGCAGACTAAAAGCCGATAGTACTTTGGCAGTTTACGGTGTTGGTACGTCTCCAATTTTAAAGCAAACGGTGTCGTCTAACAATTCGAAATTTAAATTGGTTCAAAAAGAATCTGGAGTTGGCCCAAGCGATCATACAAGTTTTTATAATGCAGATATTCCTGTATTGCATTTTTTTACTGGTCAGCATGAAGATTACCACAAACCAACCGATGATACCGAAAAGTTAAATTACGATGGTATGCAAACTATTTCAAATTACATTTTTGAAATCATTACAGACCTTGATAACAATGGTAAATTACCGTTTAGGGCAACTAAAAATGAAAGTGATGATTTACCAAAATTCGAGGTTGGTTTAGGCGTTATTCCAGATTATTTATTTGATGGAAAAGGTTTAAGAATAGATGGTACGCGTGAAGATACACCTGCAACAAACGCAGGCATACAAAAAGGTGATATTGTAGTGAAAATGGGGGGAAATAATGTAACAGATATGAAAAGTTACATGGGCGCATTATCCAACTATAAAAAAGGTGATACAACAAAAGTTACTGTAAAGAGAGGCGAAGAATTAATTGAGGTTAGCGTTACTTTTTAATTTGCTGTCACTTCGAGTGATTCTGAAGCATGAAGAATTGTATCGAGAAACAATTTAGTTTGAAGTAGTTCTCGATACATTTTGTTCGTGCCTCACAAAACACTCGAACTGACAATAAACTGCATGCTTTCTTCGAGTGATTCTGAAATATGAAGAATTGTATCGAGAAGTGTTATCCAAAAATGAACTCGAAGAAATTAGTTTCACATTTTAAGTCAAACACATCGATTTTAATAACCATAAATCATCGCACCACAAATCCCGAAGCTAATAATTAGGTAAACAACGCCTAATATCCAACAGATTTTTGAGGCTTTCTTTTTGTTTTTTAAACCTAAAACTGCAGCAATAATAAAAAGCAATACGGCTGGACCAACCATGATTAATGCAATCATGATAAAGAGTCCGTCTAAATTCATATTTGGTCCTAAATACAACATATTTAAATTTAATTCATCATGGCACCACAAGCGCCAAGACTAATTATAGTATAAATTACTGAAATTATAAACAATACTTTACTGGTTTTAGGTTTTGTTTTTTTTATCCCAAGTCCAATAAGCGTCAAAATAATTGCTGGTAGTAGCATTATAACAAGAAACATGATTACAACTCCAGTATAATCTCCACCACCTTCTATAAATAATGTAATCATACTATTTCGTTTCTAAGTGCTTCTAATCGCTCTTTTTTATCATCACGATAAAATAAATTCATGGTTTCAAAAGGTATTATTTTATTGTCTTTATCCACAATATGCACGCACGATTTTTTAATAGCGCGTACATCAAAATTATAAGCATCTATAAATTGCATAATAATCACACGAAACAAATTATCGTAACCTAAATTAGGCGCATCAATATTGGGTAAACAGCACATAATAGACTTTAAGTTTTCCTCGGCTACTTCAACAGAATTTCCTGTACTAAACAACGCAATCATTTTATCTTGAAGCTGTTCATCTTGTTCGTAAATAATGGTGTTTTTACTATTATCTAACAAATCGGCAGGATTAATATAGCGCGTTAAAGGAAATACTTCATCTTCCAATTTAAGTGCATAGCCCATAACTAAAGCATCAGGATTACAAGGCACAGGAATAAGATCGTCGCTTTTAAAAACAGTGGTTTGTTCCATTATTTTTCGTCGTACTTCGGTTAGCGTCATGCGATCTGTTTCCGGATTAAAATGCTCTAATCGACCAGCAATTTGCGTTGGCTGAAGCGTTACACCGCGACAACATTTTTGCTTTAAAGCGTAATCGATAATTTTTCCAATTTCGTGGTCGTTTAAGCCTTTTTGAAGTGTGACAACTAATGTTGTTGAGAGATTAACTTTGTTGAGGTTTTCAATCGCTTGCTTTCTAATATCATTTAAGTCGGCACCACGCAACTCGCGAAGCACACTGTTTTCAAACGAATCGAACTGTAAATACACCTCAAAATCTGGTGCGTAGGTTTTAAGTCGTTCCGCGAAAGTGATATCTTTTGCAATTTTAATTCCGTTGGTATTCAGCATTAAATGCCTTATTGGTAACGACTTCGCATAATCCATTATCTCCCAAAACTGCGGATGAATGGTTGGTTCACCACCAGAAATTTGCACCACATCTGGCTCTTTTTCATTTTTCACAATGGTGTCTAACATCGCTTTAACTTCGTCTAAAGTACGATGTCTGCCATAGGTAGGCGACGAGCCAGCATAACAGGTTGGGCACGTTAAATTACAACGGTCTGTGACTTCAACTACGGTTAGACAAGAGTGTTGCTCGTGATCTGGACACAAACCACAATCGTATGGGCAACCATAGTGTGTTTTGGTATTAAAGGTGTAAGGTGTTTCGCTTGGCTTATTATAATTTCTAATATTTTTATAATACTCAATATCGTCCGCAATGAGCACTTTACTATTACCGTGTTCGTTACAGCGTTTTAGCATGTAAACATTACCATTTTCAAAAACAATTTTTGCATCCACACGCCGTAAACACTCTGGGCATAAGCTTAAAGTAAAATCGTAATAGGTATAGTTTCTAACGGGCATTTTTTAGTTTTTCAAAGATGAATTTATAATAATACAACCAACAAATTACACATAATATTTGAATGCTGCTCAAACCGAAAACATAAAAGACGTTTGGTTTTAAAAATTCAATACAAAAACGCAATCCGAAATACAAAACCATAAACCACTTAAATAAGTCACCATTTTTTAAAGAGGAATTGCTTAGCAATCGTTTTAAGCCGAAAAACAGAATAACAAGAAACACTAATTCATACAGTGAAGTTGGATGCCTTAAGATACCATCGCCTAAATCCATCCCGAAAATTGAAGTGGTTTCTCGTCCGTAGGTAAACTCTTCTACACCAGACAAAAAGCAACCAATACGACCAATAAAGATGCCCAGAATAATAGGAAGCACAAATAAATCACCAGAAGATTCCGTTTCACCAATGTACTTTTTAGCTAATTCTACGCCAAGCAAACCGCCAAATAAACCACCCATAATGGTTTTGGTATTTAGCAAATTAAGGAGGTTTTGTTGAGACCATTCTACAAACGGATTTTCCAGTAAACCAACCAATCGCGAACCAACCAGAGCACCAATAGCGGCACCTAAAATTATTGAGAGCCTGTTGTTTCCTGAAATATGATCTTTTGAGCGTTTTCTTAAATACACATAATATCTAAAGGCAACAAAAAAAGCCAAATACTCTAAAACAAGGTGAATGTTTATGTTATAACCGAAGAGATTGGGTTCGAAAGGAATTTGCAAAAGCTATTTTTTTATGGAGAAAAGATACTCATTTTCCCTGTTAGACCTCACAGGTTTTTAAAACCTGTGAGGTCTTTTATCATGAATTCGAGAAAAAGCACTAATTTTGCCACAAAATCAAACACTTTGGTAAAAATAGACAACATAGAACTTCCAGATTTCCCATTGCTTTTAGCACCAATGGAAGATGTTAGCGACCCACCATTTCGAGCATTGTGCAAGGAACAAGGTGCAGATGTTGTGTATACCGAGTTTGTAAGTAGCGAAGGCTTGATTCGTAACGCTGCTAAAAGTGTAATGAAATTAGACATCTACGAAAAAGAACGACCTGTTGGTATTCAAATATTTGGAGCCAATATGGATAGCATGCTGGAAACCATTGATATTGTTTCGGCATCGAAACCAGATATTATTGATATTAATTTTGGCTGTCCGGTTAAAAAAGTAGTGAGTAAAGGCGCAGGCGCAGGTATTTTAAAAGATATCTGTTTAATGGAACAACTTACTGCGGAAATGGTAAAACGTACCAATATTCCTATTACAGTAAAAACGCGCTTAGGTTGGGATCACGACTCGATAAAAATTGTTGAGGTAGCCGAAAGATTGCAAGATGTTGGCTGTAAAGCTATTGCTATTCATGGTAGAACGCGAGCACAAATGTATAAAGGTGAAGCCGATTGGAAACCTATTGCTCAAGTAAAAAACAACCCAAGAATGCATATTCCTGTATTTGGTAATGGCGATGTTACAACGCCAGAACGCGCTATGGAGATGCGAGATGAATTTGGATTGGACGGCTGTATGATTGGTCGTGCAACTATTGGAAACCCATGGTTTTTTAAACAAGTAAAACATTTTTTTGAAACAGGAGAACATTTGGCGCCAATTACTTTAGCCGAACGCGTGGAAGCTGCACGCAGACATTTACAAATGGCCATTGATTGGAAAGGCGAAATACTTGGCGTTTTCGAAACCAGAAGACACTATACCAACTATTTTAAAGGTATTCCACATTTTAAAGAATATCGCATGAAAATGGTTACCAGCGATGCCTCGGCAGATGTATTTGCTGCTTTCGATGAGGTTTTAGAGAAATTTGGTGATTATGTTTTTACAGAATAATCTGCAAACAATTAACTTGTCTTTATCATTTCTTTGGTAATACGAACAGAAGCAATTTTTGAAGCTATAATGCCCAAAATGGTAATTGTAATAAATACAATAAACAAGTTTTCTACATGAAAGGAAACAGGGTAAGCCAGATTTTCGGTAATCATTATTTTGGTATTATCTGGTCCGTAGCGCTGAAACAATACAAGTAATGTGCTTACAACCAAACCAATTATTCCACCAATAACACTCATTAAGGCACCTTGTAAAAAGAATATTTTACGAATATCTTTTACTGTGGCACCAACATTAAATAATGTGTTTAAACTTTTTTTCTTGTCGAGCATCATCATTATCAAAGAGCCAACAACGTTAAAAAAAGCGATTATTAATACTAATGTAAAAATGAGATAAACTGCTAAGTTTTCGGTATTTAACATTTTGTACAAGGCGTCATTAAGTTGAGCAGTGGTTTTTAAAGTAATATTATCACCTAAAACAGCTTGAATTTGAGATTTAACGTCATCCTCATCTGCCTCTTCTTCTAATCTAAATTCAATATGCGTTAACTGATTTGGTTTAAAACTAAGCAATTCTTGTGCAAGATCTAAACTTGCAAAAATATGGCTATCGTCTAGATTCTCATTCACTGCAAAAACACCTACATTTATAGCATCTACCTGATTAAAAGCCTGATTTATTGAGGTAATTTGACCTTTTCCTGGTTTTGGTACAAATAGCGAAACACGTTTCCCGTAATCTAAAACACCAATATTTAAATTGTTAGAAACTCCCATACCAACAACAATCTGGTTGGTTTTATCTGTAAGCCAACTCCCTCGCCACAAAATAGAATCAACAGTATTTACTGTTTTGTAATTAGCATCTACTCCTTTTATGTATAAAGCTTGCTTATTACCATCGAAAGAGGCAATTACACGTTCTTCTGCTATTTTAGAATATTCTGAAATACCGTTTATGTTATTGAGTTTTTGGTCTTGAAGAGAATCTAAAACAAAAGACTTTCCAATGGTAGCTTCAGCTTTTAAATCGGGATCAATAATAGTAGTAAACTCTAATGTAAAATCACGCAGACCGGCAAAACCTGAGAGCACAATAAATAATGATGCCGAACCTAAAATAATACCAGCAACAGCAATATAGGTTATAAAGTTAATAGCATTATTAGTGCTTTTAGAGCGTAAATAACGTTTTGCTATGTAGAGAGGAAAGCCCAAAAACAGTTTAAGATTTTTTACGTTTTCCTAAAAGGTCTGGATCTCTTAATGGGTTATCTTTTCCCTTTAAAGATTGTTCAATTTTATCGATATGCTCTAAAGAATCGTCTACAAAAAAGTATAGTTGAGGCATTCTTCGTAGTTGGTTTTTTGTACGTTGCGAAAGTTCATGACGAATAAATGGCTGGTTAGATTTTATGCCTTCTACTAATTCTTTCGCTTTGTCATTTGGAAAAATGCTTAAATAAACTTTTGCAACCGATAGGTCTACGGTTACCGCAACCTTTGTTACCGAAATAATAACACCACGCATACCACCTTGTGTAGCTGCTGTTTGTAATATATCTACCAGATCGCGTTGTAAAACCGATCCTATTTTTTTTTGTCTTTGACTTTCTTCTGTTTTCATCTATTGTGTTAACTCCAAAATTTTAATAGTTAATTTGGACTGCAAAAATACGCTTTTTAAATATTATAGTATTTTTACATGCAAAATATGTGCCTGATATATAAGAAGATTAGAATTTAAAAACATTAGTCTCGCTTTTTTTAATAATTAACTATGAATAAAATAGAACACATTGGAATTGCTGTAAAAAGTTTAGAAAACTCTAATATATTGTTTAAAAAACTGTTTGGAGAGCAGCATTATAAAATTGAAGAAGTAACGTCTGAAGGTGTAAATACCTCCTTTTTTAAAATTGGAGAAAATAAGATAGAATTACTTGAAGCCACAAAAGAAGATAGCCCAATAGCAAAGTTTATAGAAAAGAAGGGAGAAGGTATTCACCATATTGCTTTCGATGTAGACGATATTGAAGCAGAAATTAAGCGCTTAAAGGCTGAAGGGTTTATTATATTAAACGAAACTCCCAAGAAAGGCGCAGACAATAAATTAGTTGTTTTTCTCCATCCAAAATCATCAAATGGAGTGTTAATTGAGCTTTGTCAAGAAATAAAGAAATAAAATCTTGTAGTCTTTTAAAAATAATATTAGATTTGCACACCAATTTTGGTCCCATAGCTCAGTTGGTTAGAGCACCTGACTCATAATCAGGTGGTCCTTGGTTCGAGCCCAAGTGGGACCACATAAAATTGTAAAGCCTTTCATTAAGTTGAGAGGCTTTTTTTTTGTTTAAATATTTATTAACATTTTAAGGAATTTAAACCCACATAGATTAAACAAAAACCCTACAGATTTAGGTTATTTTTGGTATTTTGTCGAAAAAAAATACCGTTCATAGTGTTTTTTTGTCGAAAAAAATGTTGAAAAGTTTTGTAGCGAGAGTTTTTTTTATACATTTACCGCCTGATTATGATAAAATATAAAAAGACATTTGCCTCAATCTTATTTATATTAATAAGTTTTGTATGCTCAGCTCAGGAATTTCCTCCTCCACCGCAGCCTCCCACAGGTCCTGTTGGTCTGCCTATTGATGGTGGTTTAATTATCTTATTGGTAGTAGGCGCTGTGTTTGGTGTCTATAAAATGCTTCGATTTAAAAAGCAAGCATTTTAATCTTTCAAAGCGGTCAACCGCGTAATATATTTACCTATAACATCAAATTCTAAGTTTACTATTGTACCCTTTTTAAAAGTTTTAAAATTCGTGTGCTCATAAGTGTAAGGAATTATTGCAACACTAAATTCATCACGTTTAGAATTGACAACAGTAAGGCTTACTCCGTTAACCGTAATAGAGCCTTTCTCTATAGTAATATTGTTTAAAGCGGGATCATACTTAAATGCAAATAACCAACTGCCTTGTGTTTCTGTTACATTAACACATTCCGCAGTTTGATCTACGTGGCCTTGCACAATATGACCATCAAGCCGATCTCCAAGTTTCATGGCGCGCTCCAAATTAACAGCATCAGAAACCTTTAAGCCTCCAATATTAGTTTTATCAAGTGTTTCTTTAATTGCCACTACAGTATAGTTGTTATCTTCAATATTTACAACCGTTAAGCATACACCATTGTGGGCAACACTTTGATCTATTTTTAATTCTTTGCTAATGCTGCTTTTAACAGTAATGTGTAAATTATCTAATTCATGTTTTAGATTAGTAATTCTACCTAAGGTTTCAATAATTCCCGTAAACATACTTTTAACTGTATTATTTGGTTAAATTTGTGCGTATAAAATTACGAACAATAGTTAGCATTATAATGAAGAGAGAAGAAAAAATAATTGTAGGCATATCTATAGGCGACTTAAACGGAATAGGAGCAGAAATAGTGTTGAAAATTTTTGATGATAACAGAATGTTGGATTTTTACACTCCAGTTATTTTTGCGTCCATAAAAACCATGACATTTATTAAAAACCATTTTAATTTAAGCATCAACCTATATGGAGTTAATAATTTAAACGAAGTGCTTCATGGAAAAGTGAATGTATTCAATTGCTGGAAAGAAAACGTGGACATAAATTTTGGGAAAGAAGATATTAAAATTGGAGAATATGCTATTAAATCTTTAGAAAGCGCAACAAAAGCTTTAAAGAGCGATGCTATAGATGTTTTAGTTACGGCTCCAATAAATAAAAGCAATATTCAATCTGAAACATTTAAATTTCCGGGCCATACAGATTATTTAGCTCAGGAATTAGAAGGAGACAGTTTAATGTTTATGGTTACAGATACGTTAAGGGTTGGTTTACTTACAGACCATGTGCCTGTAAAAGATATAGCGAGCCATATCACTTCAGAATTAATAACAGAAAAAATTAATACGGTTTATAATTCTTTAAAAAAAGACTTTAGAATACGAAAACCAAGAATTGCTGTTTTAGGTATCAATCCACACACAGGAGATAATGGTGTTATTGGCAATGAGGATGACACTGTTATGCGACCAACATTAAAAAAAATAAAAGAAAGTGGTAAACTGGTATTCGGTCCTTATGCTGCAGATAGTTTTTTTGGAAGCGATAATTTCAAAAATTTCGACGCTATAATAGCTTCATATCACGATCAAGGTTTAATACCATTTAAAACATTGTCATTTGGACAAGGTGTAAATTTTACAGCTGGACTAAATAAAATTCGTACCTCTCCAGATCATGGTACAGCCTACGAAATAGCTGGAAAAGGCGAGGCAGATACAGGTTCTTTTAAAGAAGCCCTCTTTACTGCAGTAAGCATTTTTAACAATCGAAGAGAGTACGAAGAACTAAATAAAAACCCGCTCGCAATTAGTAAAAGAAAGCGATTTGATGAGAGAAAATTCGAATCAAAAAAGAAGTAAACAAAAAATTGTTAATAAGTCTGCTGAATTAATAAAAAATTGTATATTTGCGGGCTCAAAAGAGATGTGATAATGAAGCCATTGAAAGCGTTTACAATTCCATTTGTAGGACTTAAAGTCGGGAAACATCACTTTGAATATGAGATTGAAAAAGAGTTCTTTGAATATTTTGAGTATGACGACTTTAATAATAGTAATTTAAAAGTTGATGTTTTTTTAGAAAAAAAGACAACACTTTTAGAATTGCATTTTGAAGTTTCGGGAACAGTTAATGTCAATTGCGATGTAACAAACGAACCTTACGATCAAGTATTAGACAATGCGTTTGATTTGGTTGTTAAGTTTGGGGATGAATATAACGACGAAAATATCGATATATTAATCATACCTCATGGTGAATACGAAATTAGTATACAGCAATATGTCTATGAATTAATTGTATTAGCAATGCCAACAAAACGCATTCACCCTGGAGTTGAAGACGGTACATTAAATTCAGACATACTCGAAAAATTAGAAGAATTAAGTCCTAAAGTAAAGGATATAAAAGAAGACCAAGAGGAAATAGATCCTCGCTGGAATACATTAAAGAAACTATTAACGGATAAATAAAATAATAAAATGGCACATCCTAAAAGAAAAATCTCGAAAACCAGAAGAGATAAGAGAAGAACACATTATAAAGCAACTGCGCCACAAGTTGCAACTTGCCCAACAACAGGTGAGCCTCATCTATATCATAGAGCTCATTGGTTCGAAGGAAAATTATATTACAGAGGTCAAGTTCTAATTGACAACGCAGTAACTGAAGAAAACGCAGCATAATTACTATGCATGCATATAGAAAAACGCTCACTTGTGAGCGTTTTTTTTGTGATATATTTTTCTTTAAGTTAAAAACAACTTAATTTGCATGTAATTAACCAAAAAACCCTATTTTGGACGAAATTTCGCCTTTTTTAGACGATTTTCAGCATTTTTTGGTTAAATTAACTTGAAAAGTATGAGTAAAATCTCAGCGGCAATTACAGCTGTAGGCGCTTATGTGCCAGACTATATATTAACCAATAAGATTTTAGAATCTATGGTTGATACTAACGACGAATGGATAACCACAAGGACAGGAATCAAAGAACGTCGTATTTTAAAAGGAGAAGGCAAAGGAACTTCATATATGGCTATTAAAGCCGCTCAAGACCTTCTTAACAAATCTAAAATAAACCCAGAAGATATTGAACTTGTTATAGTGGCCACTGCCACACCAGATATGCAAGCAGCCTCAACAGCAGCCTATACAGCAACAGAAATAGGAGCTGTAAATGCTTTTTCTTTCGATTTGGAAGCAGCCTGCTCAAGCTTTTTATTTGGTATGTCCACAGCAGCAAAATATATTGAAACAGGACGTTATAAAAACGTACTGTTAATAGGAGCAGATAAAAATTCTTCGATGATTAATTACGAAGACCGATCAACCTGTATAATATTTGGTGATGGCGCAGGTGCCGTATTGTTTCAGCCTAACGAAGAAGGTTTGGGTTTACAAGACGAATACCTTAGAAGTAATGGAGCAGGAAGAGAGTTCTTACAAGTAAAATCAAGTGGTTCTTCTTATCCGGTGACAGCCGAAACGTTGGCAAGGAAAGAAAATTACGTCTTTCAAGATGGTAAAACAGTATTTAAAAATGCTGTTTTCAATATGGCAGATGTTGCAGAAAAGATTCTTGAAAGAAATAATCTTACAAAAGACGATATCGCTTGGTTAGCTGCACATCAAGCTAATAAGCGAATAATAGATGCCACCGCAAACCGCATAAATCTTGAAAGCGATAAGGTAATGATGAATATAGAGAAGTATGGTAACACCACTTCGGCAACATTACCATTGCTACTTAACGATTACGAATCACAACTAAAAAAAGGCGATAATATTATTTTTGCAGCCTTTGGTGGTGGCTTTACTTGGGGCTCAGTATATTTAAAATGGGCCTATAATTCTTAATAAACTAACAAAAATAAATTAAATAAACTCTTAATTATGGATTTAAAAGACATTCAAAACTTAATCAAATTTGTAGCAAAATCGGGTGCAAGTGAGGTTAAATTAGAAACCGATGACGTTAAGATTACAATAAAAACAGGGTCTGAAGAAACGACGATTGTACAGCAAATGCCAATGCAGCAAATGCCAATGCAACAAATGCCTCAACAAGCAGCAACACCTGTGACACCTGTTGAAGCAACTACAGCTCCAGCGGCAGATGATAACTCTAAATACATTACTGTAAAATCTCCAATAATTGGAACATTTTATAGAAAGCCATCACCAGATAAACCATTATTTGTTGAAGTAGGACAAACTATTGCAGAAGGCGATGTACTTTGTATTATTGAAGCTATGAAACTTTTTAATGAAATTGAATCTGAAGTTTCAGGTAAAGTAGTTAAAATTTTAGTAGACGATGCTTCTCCAGTAGAATTCGATCAGCCATTATTTTTAGTAGATCCATCTTAATATAAATCCCAATTTTCAATTCCCAAATTCCCAGTAAATTTTGGGATTTGTTTTTTGAATATTGAAAATTATCCGCATTTATGTTTAAAAAAGTACTAATTGCCAATAGAGGAGAAATAGCACTTCGTGTTATTAGAACCTGCAAAGAAATGGGCATCAAAACAGTAGCGGTATATTCTACTGCAGATGCCGAAAGTCTTCATGTTAAATTTGCAGACGAAGCGGTTTGCATTGGTCCAGCACCAAGCAGCGAATCGTATTTAAAAATGTCGAATATTATTGCAGCTGCAGAGATAACGAATGCAGACGCCATACATCCAGGTTATGGATTTTTATCTGAAAACGCTAAATTTTCAAAAATTTGTGCAGAGCACGACATAAAATTTATAGGTGCCTCTCCAGAAATGATTGATAGAATGGGAGACAAAGCTAATGCGAAGTCAACCATGATTGCTGCAGGAGTTCCTGTAGTTCCTGGCAGCGAAGGCGTTATAGAAAGTTTTGAAGACTGTAAAAAAATCGCTAAAGAAACTGGCTATCCAGTAATGCTAAAAGCATCTGCTGGTGGTGGTGGAAAAGGAATGCGAGCCGTTTGGAAACCAGAAAATTTACAAGATGCCTGGGAGTCGGCAAGACAAGAATCTAAAGCAGCATTCGGTAATGACGATATGTATATGGAGAAGCTTATTGAAGAGCCACGCCATATAGAAATACAAATTGTTGGAGACTCTAACGGTAAAGCCTGTCATTTGTCCGAAAGAGATTGCTCAATTCAACGTCGTCACCAAAAATTAACTGAAGAAGTGCCTTCTCCGTTTATGACGACTGCATTACGCAAAAAAATGGGTGAAGCTGCAGTAAAAGCAGCAGAATACATTAAATATGAAGGTGCGGGAACAGTTGAGTTTCTCGTAGATAAGCATAGAAATTTCTATTTTATGGAAATGAATACACGTATTCAAGTGGAGCACCCGATTACAGAACAGGTAATTGATTTCGATTTAATTCGTGAGCAAATATTAGTAGCAGCAGGAGTGCCTATTTCAGGTAAAAATTATTTACCTCAATTACACTCAATAGAATGTAGAATTAATGCAGAAGACCCGTTTAATGATTTTAGACCATCTCCAGGAAAAATAACAACATTACATGCTCCAGGAGGTCATGGTGTGCGTTTAGACACACATGTATATGCAGGATATTCTATTCCGCCCAATTACGATTCAATGATTGCTAAGTTAATTACAACTGCGCAAACAAGAGAAGAGGCTATTAATAAAATGAAGCGTGCTTTAGACGAGTTCGTAATAGAAGGTATTAAAACAACGATACCGTTTCATAGACAATTAATGGATCATCCAGATTATTTAGCTGGAAATTACACTACAAAATTTATGGAAGATTTTGTTATGGAAAAACCTGTCGAAGAATAACAATAAAAAAGCGATTTGAATTTCAAATCGCTTTTTTTATAGTTTAAAAGTTTCGTTAATTGAAGTGATAATCTGTGGGACTTCGTCTGTTTTAAAATCTAAAATCAAGTGGTATTCTTCGTTATTGATTTTTGTTAAATTTAGGTTGCCTTGTGTAATATTATAATAACCTGTCTGTCCACGGCAAAAACAAATTCTTCCAAACCCAAGATTCACTTTTTGTAGCCCTAAATTTTTAAGTTCTAAGTTTTTAACATCTTCATCTACTTCTAAATATACAAACTCGTTATAACTTGCATCTTGAAGATTGTCCGGAACATTTCTAGAATATTCAAATTTAAGAACCGTTTTATTTCCCTCTGATAATTCAGAATAGCTATTGCCAAACTCATCGCTTTTAATTCTAAAATTTTTATTTCTTAAAACCTCGAAAGTGCAAACGCCGTCTTCAGGACACAAATTAGAACTTGCCGCTATTTTAGCATTGGTATTAATATTTTTATTTGTATTACAACCCACTATACTAAGTAGAATAATAAATATGTTTAAAATCTTCATATCCAAATATAAACTATTAAATTTTACTTTAAAAATTTGCTACTTCAATGATATCAACTATCTTTAAACAGATAATTTTAAAAATAAGATGAATATGAAAAACTTTTACTTTAATTGGGTATTTACTTTGTTGCTTTCAGCATTAGTAATTACACCCATATTTTCACAAAATAATAAGTCGTTGTGGACAAAGACAACACAAGTTGAAACGTCTAAAAAGCAATTAATGTACAGAAAAAGTGAACCTAACAAGGCTAACTTTTATAAATTGAATATAGAGGCATTAAAAACTGAACTTTCAACAGCACCTAATAGAAATACTTTTACAGGAGTTTCTAATGTTATAATAGATTTCCCTTCTGCCCATGGTACTTTCGAATCGTACAGAGTTAAAGAAGCGCCAATTATGGAAGCAGCACTTCAAAACCAATATCCAAATATTCGCACCTATTTAGGAAAAAGTATAAACACGCCAGGAAAAGTTATTCGATTTAGTATAACGCAACAAGGATTACATACCATGTCTATGTCTAATAAAGATGGTATTGAATTTATAGACCCATACACCAAAAATAGTGATGAATACATTGTTTATGCTAAAAAAGATTTACCTGTTTTAAACCAACAATGGGAGTGTGGTGTAGTTGATGGCGAAATTATCGAGGAAAACAGAAACTTGGATTATAGCACTTTTAAAAATGCGGACGATAGTATGCTAAGAAATTTTAGACTAGCAGTTGCAACAACAATTGAGTATTCGGCATTTCATTGGATGGCTGCCGGATTAACTGCTGCAGATACAGAGGCAGCAAAAAGAGCTGCAGTTATGGCTGCTGTTGTTGTTACAATTAATAGAAATAATCAAGTGTACGAAAGAGATTTATCGATAACGATGACTTTAGTAGGTAATAATAACAGCATTATTTTTATCAATTCTGATAATTTTTCTAATGATAGTGCGGGAGCCTTAATTGGTGAAAGTCAAACAGAAATTGATGCAGCAATTGGTAATGCAAATTATGATATTGGTCACACATTTAGCACAGGTGGAGGTGGTTTAGCCTCATTAAATTCACCGTGTGTTACTGGAAATAAAGCAAGAGGTATTACAGGTTTACCAGCACCTGTAGGTGATGCATACGATATAGATTTTGTAGCTCACGAATTAGGACATCAATTTGGAGCACCACATACTTTTAATGGCGATGCAGGAAATTGTGCTGGAGGAAACAGAACAGCTTCAAATGCTTACGAGCCAGGAAGTGGGTCTACTATAATGGCATATGCAGGAATATGTGCACCTCAAAATGTACAAAATAATAGTGACGCCTATTTCCATCAAAAGAGTTTACAAATGATTTGGGATAACGTAACTATTGGCAACAGTACATGTGCTAACCAAACAGCTACAGGAAATAGTGCACCTACATCTAACGCAGGAGCAGACTTTACTATACCCGCACTTACTCCTTATAAATTAACAGGAAGTTCTACCGATCCTGATGGAACAGGAACGCACACCTATACATGGGAGCAATACGATTTAGGTCCAGCAGGTTTGCCAGACGAGACTAATACTACAGGTCCTTTAGTTAGAAGTTTTGAAGGTACAGATGACCCAACAAGATATGTTCCAAGATTTGAAAGTGTTTTAAGTAATGGTGGAGTCTCGACGACTTGGGAAAAACTGTCTTCAGTTAATAGAAATATAAACTTTAGATTAACTGTTAGAGATAATGGAGCTAGTGGAGGCCAAACTGCTGTTGATCAAATGACAGCGACTGTAAACGCAGGAGCTGGTCCTTTTGTTGTAACCTCGCAAAACACAAATGAGATTGTATGGACTCCTGGTGATATCGAAACTATTACGTGGGATGTTGCAGGAACAACAGGGAATGGAGTAAATACGGCTAATGTTAATATATTACTCTCAACAGACGAAGGTGTAACATTTAGTGCAATTGCATCTAATGTTCCTAATAATGGTGCTTACAATATTACTGTACCAAATGTAGAAGCTCCTAAGTGTCGAATTATGGTAGAAGGTGCTGGCAACATATTTTATAATGTTAATGATTTCTTCTTTGCTATTGGAGATTATACATACGTAACTACTCCAGAAGTTTGTAATGATTTTGCATTTAACTTAAACCAGGCCATTCCGTTTAGTGATACAACATATTCTGGATATGCTTTACAAGTGAATACATCTCAACAAGTTGATGATGTAGACGTAAGAATTGACATCACTCACCCAGATAACGGACAATTATTTCATGCTATTAGACCAGCTGGTCAAGCTGATATTATTAGAACATCAAATGGAAGTTGTCCTGGTACTGCTAATCTGGATCTAATTTATGATGATGAAGGTACGGCAGTTGACTGTACAAACACCACAAGTGGTGCCAATACCATACCATTTAATCCTTTATCTGCTGCAGACGGCATTGATTCTCAAGGACAATGGGCATTTTTTATTACAGATATAGTAGATGATGCAAATACAGGAACAGTTAATACAGTAACTTTAACAATATGTACAGCAGGAACTTCTGAACCAGTTCTTTCTGTTGATGAATTTAATTTAGAAAATTCTTTTGCAGTTTATCCTAACCCTAACAACGGAAACTTTAATATTAAATTCAATTCAAATTCAAATAAAATAGGCATCTCAGTTTACGATGTTAGAGGACGTTCTGTTTACGACAAATCTTACATTAATGATTCTGGAACTTTTGATGAAAACATTAATTTAGGAAATGTACAGTCTGGATTGTATTTATTAAATGTTAATGACGGAGAACGCACAGTAACTAAAAAAGTTATAGTTCAATAGGAATAATATCTTTTAAGATATAAAAAACTCCAAAATTAAGTTTTGGAGTTTTTTTATGCCCAAAAACAAAGATATCGTAGCTTAAGAAATTAGGATATTCAAGTATAATATTACTCATTATTCATGATGAAATAAATTATAAAACCATGAATATGAGAGTGTTTAGGAAACGTTTTTTGTTAAAAAACAGGTTTTCTGTCTTTTTTTATTTCAAAAAAGTTAAATTTAACGCCTTAATTTAAGCAGAATTTATAATTAAAGAAACTACTATGAAAAAAATTACTTTTTTTGTTTTAACTATTTTATTATTCTCTTGTGTGAGCTTATATGCACAACAAGATAATGTAAAAAGAATGACACAGGTTAATCAAGACGTTTTCGAATTAACGAACGAAACCATTCAATCAATTAACACAACTGGTTTTGCACGATGTTTAACAGACGAGAATGAAATTGCTTTACAAAAAGAATTTCCAAACAGATCAACAACTCAACAATTCGAGGACTGGATAGCACCAAAAATTGCGCAAATTAAAGCAGATAGATTGGCAGGACGCTCGTCTCAAGCAGTGTTTAACATTCCAGTTGTAATACATATCATTCATGATGGAGATGCAGTTGGAACAGGTGAAAACATTACCGATGCTCAAGCATTATCTCAAATTCAAGTAATGAATGAAGATTTTAGGAGATTAACAGGAACGAGAGGTGGAGCGAATACAACTGGTTTAGCAGTAGATGTAGAATTAAATTTTTGTATCGCACAAGTTGATGAGAGTGGAGCTCCTACTACTGGAGTAATTAGACATAACATTACACCTTATAGTAATGATGTAACAGATGGAGCAGGTGGACCAGATTGGGAAGTTAGAACAGATGTTCAGCAAATGAAAACCACCACGCAATGGGATCCAACAAAATATCTTAACATGTGGACTATTAGACCAGGTGGCTTATCTTTAATGAATGGTGGTTTATCAGGACTTTTAGGCTATGCACAATTCCCTGACAATACCCCTAATTTACCAGGATTAAATACAACTGGTGGAGCAGCAAATACAGATGGCGTTGTAGCAGCATTCGATGCTATGGGTACTCTTGATGCCAATGATGGAACATTTATTTTAAACCCAACTTATAATTTAGGGCGTACCATGACTCATGAGGTTGGACATTGGTTAGGTTTAAGACATATTTGGGGAGATGGAGACTGTACAGCAGACGATTTCTGTGCAGACACACCTAATGCAGGAAATCCTAACTATACATGTAATTTATCTGCAGATTCATGTACAGGCTCTGCAGGAAACGATATGGTTCAAAACTATATGGATTATACTAACGATGCATGTATGGATACCTTTACTCAAAACCAAAAAGATAGAATTCAAGCTATTATGGCTGCATCACCAAGACGTATGGAATTAAATACTTCTAATGGATGTAGTATCGAGCCTACTGTTTATATTGCATCTACTTTACCATCTAACATTGTAGAAGGTAGCGATTGTAACTTTACAGATATCGTGGTTGACTTAGGAGTTTCTACTGGAGCTTCTGCAAGTGCTACAGTTGTTTTAACTAACACAGGTACTGCGACAGAAAATGAGGATTTCGAGTTTATAAACAACTCTGTAACAATTGCTCAAGGCGCTACAACAGGCAGTAACAGTGTGACACTTCGTATATATAATGATGGATTTGTTGAAGCCTCTGAAACAATAATCTTAGGTGTTAACGTAACTACAACAGGAGATGCTGTTGCAACAGCTTCAACAAACGAAATAGGCATATTAAATGATGATGAGGTAGTTTCAGAAATGTCAACTGTAACTTATTTTTCAGACGATTTTAATGATGAAGATATTTCAGATTGGACCCTAACAGATAGTGATGGAGATGGTAATAATTGGGGAGATATATTTGCTGTTGGAGATGGTGCTGGAGGTTTTGTTACTCCTGTATCTTTAATTTCAAGATCGTGGCAAAATAATGTCCCTTTAACACCAGATAACTGGGTTGTGTCTCCTGCTATAGATTTATCTTCTGCCAGTGGTGTAATTAACCTTAGCTATATTACTCAAGTGGCGGCTCAAAGTTGGGATGAAGAAAAGTATAGTGTACACGTTGGTACAACAAATGATATTTCAGTGTTAGTAAATTCTGCAACGTCTTTAACAGAAGTGTTAGGGGATGCTGGTAATACTGGCACGCCAACACCTCATATTATAGACATCTCTGCTTTAGCAGGACAACCTCAAGTATATGTTGCATTTAGACATTGGGATTGTACAGATGAAGATTTTTTATCTATCGACGACGTTGCTGTAATGGGAGATGTAACAACAAGTATTCAAACAGATGTTAATGCTGCAACTGCTGCGAGTAACAATTTAAATGGTGCAGGAACTGCTTATTATAGCGATACTGCTTCAAATAATATTATACTTGATATTGATAACACTGCAGGTTTCGACTACGGTTGCACAACTGCCGAAGTTTCAAGAGATACTGCTACTGCTGGAGCAGACGCTGTGATGTATAGTGCTACAGACCCTTCTACCTTTGTAACAGCAAAAACGTTCGATATTACATCTATTAACCCAAACACTTCAGATGTTACTAGCATATCATTTTACTTTACAGAGGCTGAAATAGCTGGATGGGAAACCGTAACAGGTAATAGTAGAACTAGTTTATATGCTAAAAATGATGATACTGCAGATGTAAGCGCAATAACCATTACATCTTTTGGATCTGGACATAGATTAACAGGTTCATTCGATTCTGGTGTTGCAGGTACTTTTTATTTTGGTACTCAAAATGCATTATTATCTATTGATGATTTTAGTTTAAATAATACTTTCGAAATTTATCCTAACCCTAACAATGGGCAATTTAATATCCAGTTCACTTCGGTTTCAAATAACATTGAAATTGCGGTTTACGATGTTAGAGGACGTTCAGTTTATAACAAACTATACAACAACTCCGGGACGTTTAACGAAAACATTAACATCGGAAACGTTCAATCTGGACTGTACTTACTTAATGTTAACGACGGAGAAAGAACAATAACTAAAAAAATTATCGTTGAGTAATTTTATTAGAAATTAAAAAATAGAAACTCCGAAAGTAATTTCGGAGTTTTTTTATGCCTAAAAAGTATAAATAATTAAAGTAATTTAGCACTATGAATTTATCTTACTGGGAAATACAAACATGGTTAACCAATGTAGATTACACTATTGTTGGCAGTGGTATTGTTGGGCTTAGTTGTGCCTTACAATTAAAACAGCGATTCCCAAAGGCTAAAATTTTAATATTAGAAAAAGGTTTCTTACCTCAAGGCGCAAGTACAAAAAATGCAGGTTTTGCCTGTTTTGGAAGCTTAAGTGAAATTATAGACGATTTAAAACAGCATACAGAACAAGAAGTATTAGAAATAGTAAACCAAAGGCAGAAGGGTTTAAAATTGCTAAGAAACACCTTAGGTGACAAAATATTAGAGTATAAAGCATTAGGCGGCTATGAATTGTTTTTAAAAACCGATAACACCTTATTTGAACAGTGTATTGCTAAAAGAGCATCAATCAACCAATTTTTAAAACCATTATTTAACAAAGAAGTTTTTAGTTTGGTGCCTAATAGTTTTAGGTTTAAAAATGTAAAAAACAAAGCCATACTCAATCAATTTGAAGGTCAAATTAATACAGGGAAAATGATGGAAGCCTTGCTACAAAAAGCACAACAAAACCATATTAAAATCTTAAATACTATTACAGTTGAGGCATTCCAAGAATTAAATTCTTCGGTTAAAATTAAAACAAATACTTTCGAATTTTCGTCTTCTAAATTATTTATTGCCACTAATGGCTTTGCTAAACTATTAATAAATGAAAAAGTAAAGCCTGCAAGAGCTCAAGTATTAATAACAAAACCAATTGAAAATTTACAAATTAAAGGCACATTTCATTTAGATAAAGGCTATTATTATTTTAGAAACATAGACAATCGTATTTTATTAGGAGGTGGTAGAAACCTTGATTTTAAAGCCGAAGAAACTACAGAAATGGCTCAAACAGATCTCATTCAAAATAAATTAGAAGAGTTACTAAAAACAACCATTTTACCCACTATACCATTTGAAATAGAACAACGTTGGAGCGGTATTATGGGTGTTGGAGAGAAAAAGAAACCCATAGTAAAACAATTGAGTACTAACGTCTTTTGCGGTGTAAGACTTGGAGGTATGGGTGTGGCGATAGGGAGTAATATAGGAAAACAATTAGCAGATTTATTAAAATAGCCTATGAAAAAAGTATTTAGATTTTTTTTAAAGTTGTTTTTTTGGAGCTTGGTATTTTCGGTAGGCATGGTTGTGTTATTTAAATTTGTACCCGTTCCAATAACGCCATTAATGGTTTTGCGCCATTTTGAAAACGCAAATAAAACAAAGAAATGGGAACACAAATGGGTACCTATCGAACAGATGTCTAAAAACGCACAACTAGCAGTCATTTGTAGTGAAGACCAGAAGTTTGCAAATCATAATGGTTTTGATATTGAAGCAATCGAGAAAGCTTACGAGCATAACAAAAAGGGAAAACGTATAAAAGGAGGCAGCTCCATTAGCCAGCAAACAGCAAAAAATGTTTTTTTATGGCCAAAACGAACTTGGTTACGCAAAGGTTTAGAAACCTATTTTACTTTTTTAATTGAAAAAATTTGGGGTAAAGAGCGCATACTCGAGGTATATTTAAACAGTATAGAAATGGGAAATGGTATTTATGGTATAGAGGCAGCTGCACAACATTGGTTTAAAAAACCAGCATCAAAATTAAATACCTACGAAGCAGCCGCAATAGCATCAATATTGCCCAACCCAAGAAAGTATAGAGCAAATCCGGCTTCTGTATATATACAAAATAGAAAGCAATGGATTGTTAATCAAATGCAATTCTTTGGTACTTTAGAACTAAATAAGCAAGAATGAAAGTAAAAGAAAAACTATATAATTTATGTTTGGAATTTATTGACAACCGAATGGTAACCGTCAAACAAACGATGGAAGAGATTCAGGAATCTTTGCTTTCAGAAACTAAAAGCAGTGCTGGAGACAAGCATGAAACAGGTCGCGCTATGCTACAATTAGAACGTGAAAAAGCGGGTAATCAATTAGCAGAAATTATTAAAATTAAAACTCAACTCTCTAAGGTAAATATCGAGGTTGTTTCTTCAAAAATTGGATTAGGAAGTCTTGTTTACACGACTCAGGCTAATTATTTCATAGCCATTAGCGCAGGTATAGCAGAAATGAATAACACGTCATTTTATGCCATTTCTCCATTAACTCCAATAGCAAAACTGCTAATAGGTAAAACAATTGGAGATATAATAATTTTTAGAGACCAAAATTTTATGATTACAGATGTTATGTAATTTTCATCACAACAAAATTCATCTTACCTTTAGTAAAAATGAATTACTATTAAAAGTTGAAAAATCCCTCAAATGTTGATGTCATAATTATTGGTGGTGGATTAGCTGGTCTGTCCAGTGCAATCCATTTGTCAAAAAAAAATTTAAATGTTTTGGTTATTGAAAAAAACGAGTACCCGAAACACAAGGTATGTGGCGAATATATTTCTAACGAAGTTTTGCCATATCTGGAATTTTTAGGTGTTGATGTTTTTAAATTAGGAGCTAAAAAAATTAATCGTTTTGAGCTTTCTACACCCAAAAATAAAGTGGTAAAAGCCAACTTACCATTAGGTGGATTTGGGATTAGTCGCTATTGTTTAGATCACGAATTAGCAAAAAAGGCTACAGAAAATAATACCACAATTGTTCAAGATACAGTTGAAGACATTCAGTTTTCAAACGATAGTTTCTCAGTTAAAACAAAATTAGGAGTGTACAACTCTAAAATAGTAATTGGCGCTTACGGTAAACGTTCTAATTTAGATATAAAACTAAACAGAGATTTTATTAAGAAGAAATCACCTTTTTTAGCCGTAAAAACACATGCAAAAGGGGATTTTCCGGATGATTTAGTAGCATTGCATAATTTTAAAGGTGGTTATTGCGGACTTTCAAAAGTAGAAAATGACAGTATTAATATATGTTATATCACAGATTTTGAAGCTTTTAAAAAGTATAAAGATATTAATGAGTTTCAGCAGAAAGTAGTTTTTAAAAACAAAGCATTAAAAGCTGTTTTTGAAAACTCAAAACCTATATTTGATGCGCCTTTAACCATTAGTCAAATTTCATTCGAAACCAAAAACCCAATTGAAAACCACATGCTTATGTGTGGTGATACAGCAGGCATGATTCATCCTTTATGCGGTAACGGCATGAGTATGGCCATTCGTAGCGCGCAAATGGCATCGCTTCTAATTATTAAGTTTTTTTATGGCGAAATAAAGGACAGGCAAGCATTAGAAAAGCAGTATCTTAGAGCATGGAATGCTGAGTTTAAATCACGTTTAAGAACAGGACATATGGTAGCAGATTTATTCAGCAGAAATCAATTAGCAGAAACCTTAATTAGAATTGTAAAATCCGTACCAAGCATTTTACCTCATATAATTAAACGTACTCACGGGAAAACAATGCAAGTTAAATGAGTTTGTTAGTCAGTACAAAATACAGAAGCGAAGCAGAAGAAATTATGGACGATTTGAATTATAATGGTCCAATTTTACATGATGCGTTAGATAAATTAGCGAAGATAAATCAATGGTTAGGTGGTAATCAAGTAACCATTAACGGATTAAAAAAAGCATTAAAAAATCACCCAAAATCTAAACCAATTACCATTATAGATTTAGGTTGTGGAAGTGGAGACATTTTAAGAAAAGTGTCACGATTTGGAGAGAAAAATAATTACCATTTTAATTTAATTGGAATTGATGCTAATCCACACACAGTTAATTATGCAAATCGTTTATCGCAAAATTACGATAATGTGTTATTTAAAACTATTGATATTTTTTCAGAAGAATTTAAAAGCTTAAAATACGATTTAGTTTTAACCACATTGTTCTTGCACCATTTTAAAGAAGAGCAATTAGTTTCTTTTTTAAAACCAGTTTTAAAAAAAGCAACATTAGGATTAGTCGTTAACGATTTACACAGGCATAAATTAGCCTATTATTTATTTAAATTGTTAAGCACAACAATTAAAAATAAAACGATTGTTGAAGACGGATTAACTTCAGTTTTAAGAGGATTTAAACGTGAAGAATTAGTAGAAATATCAAAACAATTAAATGTAAACTATCAAATACAATGGAAATGGGCTTTTCGTTTTCAGTGGATTTTGAAAAAGAAAAAATGAGTAATTAATTAAAAGAGATTCCCACTTTCGTGGGAAGTAAACATGAGCGTAAAAATAACAGCAGTAGCAAAACAATTACCAAAATACACCAGAGAAACTAAGGATATTATTCCATATTTAAAACTTTGGATGAGTGGTCAAGAGGAACGTTTTCAACGAAAAGTCATAAAGCTTTTTGAAAACGCTGGAGTCGATAGACGCTACTCTATTATGGATGCGGAGGAAGTATTTAACAACACCTCTTTTGAAGAGAAAAACGATATTTATTCGCGCGAGGTCGTCAAATTGGCTGAGCAATCTTTGGTAAAAGCATTAGATAAAGCAAAACTAAAACCAACAGATATAGATTATATTATTACCGTTAGTTGCACAGGAATTATGATTCCGTCAATGGATGCCTATTTAATTAATAATCTTAAAATGAACCAAGATATTGTACGCTTACCTGTTACCGAAATGGGTTGTGCCGCAGGCGTTTCGGGTATTATTTATGCAAAGAATTTTTTAAAAGCAAACCCAAACAAACGAGCAGCAGTTATTGCGGTAGAGTCACCAACAGCAACCTTTCAGTTAGATGATTTTTCTATGGTAAATATCGTGAGTGCTGCTATTTTTGGAGATGGTGCAGCAAGCGTAATTTTATCGTCTTACGAAGATGAACAAGGACCTAAAATAATAGACGAAGCCATGTATCATTTTTATGATGCCGAAGCCATGATGGGTTTTAAACTCGTTAATACAGGCTTACAAATGATTTTAGATAAGGCAGTGCCAGAAACCATTTCAGAGCATTTTCCTAAAATTGTACATCCTTTTTTAGAGCGAAATAATTTAACAATCGAAGACATCGATCATCTTATTTTTCATCCAGGAGGAAAAAAAATAGTACAAACCGTAGAAGATTTATTTGGCTCTTTAGGTAAGAATATAGACGATACAAAAGAAGTTTTAAGATTGTACGGAAACATGAGCAGTGCTACAGTTTTATACGTTTTAGAGCGTTTTATGGATAAACAATTACCAAAAGGAGATAGAGGTTTAATGCTAAGTTTCGGACCAGGTTTTTCAGCGCAGCGTATACTATTAGAATGGTAGTCTTCGACAAGCTCAGACTGACAAAAAATATAAATTATGTTTTAGATTTAATGAAATAAATTTTACAACTTTAGACAAAATAGAAGCCAATTGTCATGCTCAGCCTGTCGAAGCATCGAAGTGTTTTTGAATAGAATATTTTAATAAACAATGAAAGACTTTCAACATAAAAACTATTGGGCACTCATTCTTGGAGGCTCCAGCGGATTGGGTTTGGCAACAGCAAAGAAGCTTGCCAAACACGGTATGAATATTTGCATTATTCATAGAGATTCCAGAGCGCAAGAAGAAGAAATAGCTTCAGAATTTAAACTCATTAAAGCGGAAGGTATTCAGTTTAAATCCTTTAATGTCGATGCGTTTAAAGCTGAAAAACGAGAACAAATCATTTCAGAATTAAAAGACATATTAGGCTCTAATGGACAAATTAGAACCTTAGTACATAGTGTCGCCAAAGGCAATTTAAAACCAATGATTTCTGAAGATAAACCAATGTTAAAAAATGACGATTTCAATCTTACAATTAATGCCATGGCAATTAGTTTGTACGATTGGACAAAATCCATTTTTGAAGCTAAATTATTTGCTGAAGATTCAAGAATCATCAGTTTTACCAGTGAAGGAAATACCAAAGCGTGGCAGAATTATGCAGCAGTTTCGGCTGCAAAAGTCACTTTAGAAGCCATTACCAGAAACATCGCATTGGAGTTTGCTCCTTTCGGAGTTAGAGCCAATTGTATTCAAGCAGGCGTTACAGATACCGCATCGTTGCGAATGATTCCTGGCAGCGATAAAATAAAAGAACACAGTTTACGTCGTAATCCATTTAAACGATTAACACAACCAGAAGATGTGGCCAACGCAGTATATTTATTATGTAAAGATGAAGCCAATTGGATTAATGGTTGTGTAATTCCTGTGGATGGAGGCGAGCATATATCCTAATTTAAATTAGAAACTTAATGTCACCTTGAGCGCAGTCGAAAGGTCTTTTTAAACAAAAATGAATATCAAAAACATCATAAAACGTCTACCATATCAAGCACCATTCTTATTCGTGGATGAATTAACCGACATTTCTTCTGAAGGAATAACAGGAAATTACACCTTTAAAAAAGACGAATATTTTTACAAAGGACATTTTAAAAACAACCCAATCACACCAGGTGTAATTTTAACCGAATGCATGGCACAAATAGGCGTGGTGTGTTTAGGTATTTATTTGCTAAAAGATGACACTTTAGAAAAAAGCAAACCACAAATAGCCTTAACATCGAGTCAGGTAGATTTCTTTTTACCAGTATTTCCTGGAGAAATAGTAACTGTCGTTTCAGAGAAAGATGTTTTCAGATTTAATAAATTGAAATGTAAAGTGAAAATGATAAATGAAAAGGGAGAACTGGTTTGTCGCGGACAAATTTCGGGAATGATAAAAACCGAATAATGCCAATTGTTATCGATATGTCACACTGAGCTTGTCGAAGTGTTTATAAAGTTAAGAAAAATAAAAAATTGAAAAAGAACAGAGTAGTCATAACAGGTTTAGGCGTCGTTGCACCAAATGGTGTTGGCATCGACGCATTTACAAAAGCGATTAAAAATGGCGAATCTGGTATCACGTTTCACCAGCAATTAGCAGACCTTAATTTTTCATGTTGCATTGGTGGTATTCCTCAAATTTCCGAAGAAAAAAAATTAGAATATCTCACACCTTTACAGTTACGAGGCTTTAATAGTTCAGGTATTTTGTACGGATGTATGGCAGGAATAGATGCTTGGAAAGATGCAGGTTTTACAATAGATCAACAAAGTGATTTAGACTTTGATAGCGGAACCGTTTTTGGCACAGGAACCTCTGGAGTAGAAAAATTTAGAGAAGCCATATATAAATTAGATGAAGGCGAAGTAAAACGTTTAGGAAGCACAGTTGTGGTACAAACCATGGCAAGCGGTATTAGCGCTTTTTTAGGAGGCATTTTAGGTTTTGGCAATCAAGTGACTACAAATTCATCGGCTTGTACTACAGGAACCGAAGCCATTTTAATGGGTTATGAGCGTATTAAAAGCGGACAAGCAAAACGTATGTTGGTTGGTAGTTGTAGTGACGACGGACCATATATTTGGGGTGGATTTGATGCCATGCGCGTCATGACATATAAACATAATGAGTCACCAGAAGAGGGCTCAAGACCTATGAGTGCAACAGCATCTGGTTTTGTGCCAGGCGCAGGCGCAGGCGCTTTAGTTTTAGAATCTTTAGAAAGTGCTTTAGAAAGAAACGCTATTATTTATGCTGAAGTTTTAGGCGGAAATATAAACTCTGGAGGACAACGCAGTGGTGGCACAATGACTGCTCCAAATGCTGAAGCTGTGCAACGTTGTATAACAAATGCCATTAAAAATTCAGGAATTTCTGCTGAAGATATTGACACCATAAATGGCCATTTAACCGCAACATCAAAAGACAGTTTAGAAATAGAAAATTGGACCAAAGCACTAAACAGAAACGGAACAGATTTCCCATACATTAACTCTTTAAAATCTATGGTAGGCCATTGCTTGGCTGCTGCTGGAAGCATTGAAAGTGTGGCAACTATATTGCAATTAAAAGAGCAATTTTTATTTCCTAATATTAATTGTGAGGATGTACATCCAGAAATCTCAGCATTAATTTCAGAAGAAAAAATCACTAAAACCGTTATTAATAAAGCAATAAATATCGCTGTAAAAGCCAGTTTTGGTTTTGGTGATGTTAATGCTTGTGTTATCTTTAAGAAGTATAGTTAATAGAGTCTTGGATGCTTCGACTACGCTCAACACAGGCTGACTCAGACTGACATTTAGTTTCTGTTTTGTCTTGATAACTACATTGCCAATAATAAGTTCTAATGTCACACTGAGCTTGTCGAAGTGCTAAAAAAAAGTGATATTTAAAAAAGAAAAATAGTATATGAATAAAGACCAATTAATTACCAAACTAAAAACCATCGTACAACCTTACATTCAAGATGAAGAAGCGTTTAAAAATCTTAATGAGCAAACCGATTTTATCAATGATTTAAAAATAAACTCGGCGAACTTAGTCGATGTTATTTTAGATGTGGAAGATGAATTTGATATTAGAATTGAAAACGACGATATGGAAAAAATGACTTCTGTGAAAGCAGCAATGGACATTGTAAACGAAAAATTAGCTGCAAAATGATAGGCAATGATATTGTCGATTTAAAACAAGCAGCCAAAGACTCTAATTGGCAAAGACCTGGTTTTTTAAATAAAGTTTTTACTGAAAAAGAACAAGAATATATTAGCACCTCAAACAACCAACACCAAATGGTTTGGTTACTTTGGAGCATGAAAGAAGCTGCTTATAAAGTAAATGTGCAACAGTTTGGAAAGCGATTTTTTAACCCAAAACGAATAGCGTGCGAGCTTAGAACCTTAGAAAAAGGCATCGTTTCGATTGGTAATGAAACCTATTTTACAACTTCTAAAATTACTGAAGATTTTGTTTATACGGTTGCTACTTTAGAGGCTTCAAAAGATTTTAAAAGTGAGTGTTTTGAGGTTGAAAATTCAAATTATACTTTTCAAAGTAATCATTTAAAAATTAGGTTTTTAGAGATGATTTCTGAATTAAAAATGGTTTCAATTAAAAGGTTAGCGATTAAAAAGAAGGAAGCAGGAGTCCCTATGTTATCTCTCGATGGTCGACACTTAAATCATTTTTTTTCTTTAACGCATCACGGACAATTTTGCGCTTGGGTGTATTAAATAAAGAAAAACCTGTGAGGTCTGAAAAATTAAAACTGCAGAAAGAAAAGACTTATGATTGAATTGTTAAAGAAACCTCTTGATTTAATTGAAGTTCTGTTTTATTTTCAAAAAAAACGTTTTCACCATCGAAATCAGCTTCAATTAAAAAATAATGCCCTTTAAAATAAGATTGTTTTACAGTAACTACTATATCTGAATATTCTACCACTTGTAATTGATGCGCATAAATAATCTCATCATTAATAATATTAAACTCCCCAAAAAAAGAAGCTATTAATGGTGTTTTAGGGTTTTTGTACAAATTTTCCGGGCTATGGTTAGCAGCAATTTTATTCTCGTCTAAAACAATCATTCTATCTGCAAAACCCAACACATCTTCTTTGTCATGTGTGGCAACAATACAAGTAATATTATGCTCTTTTAAATACTTAAAAACGCTTCGGCGTAACGATTGCTTTTTAAAATTATCGATGTGGCTAAAAGGCTCGTCTAATAAAATTATTTCGGGCTGTTTTGCCAGTGCTCTTGCGAGGGCAACACGTTGTTTTTGTCCACCACTTAGTAGCTTCACTTTTGTGTTTGTAAAAGCTGTGAGTTCTACGACTTCCAGTAACTCTTCAACACGTTTCTTTTTTTCAGTTTTAAAAAAATTTGAAAGGTGCTCGCCAATATTTTCTGCAACTGTAATAAAAGGTTCTAATTCGAATTCTTGTGCGACATACTTCATGAAATCGTAGCCAACAACCAGATTGTGTTTTGGTCCAAGAATGGCGTTATCTTTCCAAAAAACAACACCCTTATTCAAGTCGTATTCACCACGAAGTAGTTTTAACAAGGTGCTTTTTCCAGAACCACTTTCACCAATAATTGCCATATATTCTCCAGTTTTTACTTTAAAAGTAATGTCTTTTAGAATCGGTTCTTTGTTATAGGAAAAATGGAGACTCTTAACGTTTAGCATTTTTTAAAAAATAAGACCTACAAGGTTTTCAAACTTTGCAGGCCCAAATATAAATATATGTGGTTTAAGTTTAGTCTTTAAACTCGTCTTTCATTTTACTTGGTAGCACTTCAAAACCCATGTTATATAAAGTAAACCCAAAAATATCTGCCGTTTGCTCTATCGTTTTACTTATAGGTGTTCCAGCACCATGTCCTGCATCTGTTTCTATGCGAATGAGTGTTGGGTTATTTCCAGTTTGCTTACTTTGTAATTGTGCTACAAACTTGAAACTATGGGCAGGTACAACTCTATCGTCATGATCACCAGTAGTTACTAAAGTTGCAGGATATTCTACACCAGACTTTACGTTATGTACAGGCGAATATCCTTTTAAGTATTCGAACATTTGTTTATTGTCTTCAGCAGTGCCATAATCGTAAGCCCAACCAGCGCCTGCAGTAAAAGTATGGTACCTTAACATATCTAAAACACCAACTCCTGGTAACGCCACAGCCATTAAATCTGGTCTTTGCGTCATTGTTGCTCCCACAAGTAGTCCACCATTAGATCTTCCTGATATAGCTAGTTTATCTGGAGAAGTGTATTTGTTTTCTATTAAATATTCTGCTGCAGCTATAAAATCGTCGAATACATTCTGTTTCTCCATTTTGGTCCCAGCATCATGCCAAGCTCTGCCATATTCTCCACCTCCACGAAGATTGGGAACAGCATAAATACCGCCTTGTTCCATCCAAACGGCATTTGTTATACTAAAACTTGGTGTTATGCTAATATTAAAACCACCATAACCATAAAGAATGGTTGGGTTTTTTCCGTTAAGTTTTAACCCTTTTTTATGGGTTATAATCATAGGTATTTTTGTACCATCTTTTGAAGTATAAAACACCTGCTTACTTTCGTAATCTTGAGAATTAAAATCTATTTCTGGTTTTCTATACAACTCAGACGTTCCATTTTCAATATCATATTTATAAATACTTCCTGGTGTAACGTAGTTTGTAAACGAGTAATAAAGTTCTTTTTCTTCTTTTTTAGCTCCAAAGCCACCTGCACTTCCAACTCCTGGCAGTTCTACTTCACGAACTAATTTACCGTTATAATTATATTGATAGACTTTAGAAACTGCATCGACCATATACTCTGTAAAGAAATAGCCTCCAGCCGTTGAAGGGCTTAAAACATTTTTAGTTTCAGGGATAAAATCTACCCAATTTTCTGGCGAGGGATTTGAAGCATCTACCGTTACAATTTTTTTATTTGGTGCATCTAAATTGGTTACTAAAAACAATTTAGAGCCTACGTTTTCTATAACATAGGTGTCGTTATCTGTGGTGCCAATTATTTCAATTAATGGTGCATTATTTTTAGTTAAATCTTTAATATAAAGTTTGTTGCCCGATGTTGATGTTCGTGGTGAAATGATTAAATAACGATTATCTTCTGTTACGCTACCATAGATATATCTGTGTTTTTCCTCTGGTTTTTCACCATAAATAACTTTATCCTCTTTTTGAGAGGTTCCCAATTTATGGTAGAATACTTTATGCTGATCTGTTTTTGCTGAGAGCTCGCTACCTTTAGGTTTACTGTAACTTGAATAATAGAAACCTTCGTTTTTGTACCAAGACATTCCGCTGAATTTTACATCTACAATAGTGTCCTCTACTATTTCCTTGGTTTCGGTTTTCATCACTAATATTTTTCTCCAATCGCTTCCTCCTTCAGAAATGGAATAGGCTAAAATACTTCCATCCTTAGAAAAATTTGTACCTCCTAAAGAGGTTGTACCATCCTCGCTAAATGTGTTTGGGTCTAAAAAAACAGTAGCTGTTTTTGGGTCGGCTCCTGTTTTGTATCTGTAAATAACATACTGGTTTTGGAGTCCATTATTTTTATAAAAATAAGTATAGTCTCCTTCTTTAAATGGCGCTCCTATTTTCTCGTAGTTCCATAATTTAGTTAACCTATCCTTTAATTCATTTCTAAAAGGGATATTTTCTAAGTAGCCATAAGTGGTTTTGTTTTGCTCTTTAACCCAACCCATAGTTGCTTCACTCATGTCGTCTTCAAGCCATCGGTATGGGTCCTTAACGTCAACACCAAAATAGTTGTCCACGGTATCTACAGTAGCTGTTTCTGGATAGTTTATTGTGATTTCTTTTTGTTGGCTTTTTTCTTCTTTACAAGACATTATAACGGAAAGTGTTAGTAAACAAAGTACTAATGTTTTCATGGTTGGCTGTTTTATTAGTTGGTTAAAAATAAGCAAAAAAGTGCTGACTTTATTATATAAAGATTCTTATAGATATATACAAATTAATTGTTTATTTCTAACTATAGAAAAACTTTAATCCTTGAATATATAATTTCTTCTTTTAAATTTAAAAGAATATCTACAGTATTTCTAACCGCACCTTTTAAATCTTGGTTTCTTTTCTTTTTTTAAGCCGAAAAAAATATCAAGAATAGAAATTTAAGCGCTTAAATACTTAAAATTAAAGCAAACCATTCTCAACCAAATATTCTGCAATTTGCACAGTATTTGTGGCAGCCCCTTTTCTAAGATTATCACTTACAATCCAAAGATTTAAAGAGTTGGGTTGCGAACCATCCCTACGAATACGTCCTACAAAAACGTCATCTTTTCCGTTAGCATATAATGGCATTGGATACACATTAACATCCAGGTTATCCTGAATCGTTATGCCATCAGTTTGGTTTAATAACTGTCTAACTTCCGTGAGGTCAAAATCATTTTCGAACTCTACATTTACAGCTTCACTATGACCGCCAGCTGTTGGAATTCTAACTGCTGTTGCTGTTACTGCAATGGTTTTGTCGTCTAAAATTTTCTGAGTTTCACGAACCAGCTTCATTTCTTCTTTGGTATACCCATTCTCTTCAAAAACGTCGCAATGCGGAATGGCATTTTGATGTATAGGATAATGGTAAGCCATTTCACCTTTTATACCTGCCATTTCATTTTCTAACTGTTGTACAGCTTTTACACCTGTTCCAGAAATAGATTGGTAAGTTGAAACAACAATACGTTTAATTTTATACTTTTTATGAAGCGGTGCTAAAGCCATCACCATCTGGATGGTAGAGCAATTTGGATTAGCAATTATTTTATCTTCTTTTGATAGTTGATTGGCATTGATTTCTGGAACAATTAATTTTTTTGAATGATCCATTCGCCAAGCCGAAGAATTATCGATTACCGTCGTACCAACTTCTGCAAATTTTGGAGCCCAAGCTAAAGAGGTATCACCACCTGCCGAAAATAATGCGACATCTGGTTTAAGTGCAACAGCACTATCAAGGCTTACAATAGTATATTCTTTATTCTTAAATTTAATTTTTTTACCTACAGAACGCTCTGAAGCAACTGGAATAAATTCTGTAATTTTAAAATCACGCTCTTCTAAAACTTTACGCATTACTTCGCCAACCATGCCAGTAACACCTACTATTGCTAATTTCATCTCATAAAAATTTTAAGAGTACAAAGCTATTACATTTCCCTTAGTTAGTATAAAAAAGTAGATTTTATTTTTAATAAAAAAAGGACATAAAAAAAATCGATTTCGTAAAACGAAACCGATTTTTTTATTATTTAAAAGTAGATTACTTTTTTAAAGCGTCTCTAATTTCTTTTAATAGATCTATTTCTGTTGGACCTGCTGGAGCTGGCGGTGGTGGTGGAGTTTTTGTTTTATTGTATGCTTTAACAATCATAAACAGTACAAAACCAACAATTATTAAATTAATAATTGAGTTTATCCACTTACCATACATAATTGCATTTTCTGGCTTAATTACAACGCCGTCTGCACCAATTGTTGCTGGTGAAAGCACGTATTTTAAATCGGCAAAGTCGTAACCACCTGCAAAGTTACCTACAATTGGCATCATGATATCGGTTACAAAACCGTTTACTACCATTCCTACTGCTCCTGCCAGAATAACAGCTACTGCTAAATCGATGACGTTTCCTGTCATGATAAAATCCTTAAATTCTTTAAGCATAATTTTAAGTTTTAATTTTTAGTTGATTAATTATTTAAGCCATCAATTTAGTTAAAATTTTAACAAAAGAAGACTTGGGGTGCGTAAAATCGCACTTGATTATCGATGAAATACACGTTTAACACGTTGAGATACTGCCGTAAGTATTTCGTAGGATATAGAATCTATAGATTTAGCTAAATGTTCAGCACCATGTTGTGGGCCAAAAACAATAACTTCATCTCCTTCTTGGCAAGCGATTGTTGTAACATCTACCATTATCATATCCATACAGACATTACCAATTATATAGGCCTTTTTACCATTGATAAAAACAAAACCATTATTGTTTCCATATTGTCTGCTAATACCATCGGCATGGCCAATGGGTAATGTTGCTGTTTTCGTTTTCCCACTGGCTTTAAAAGCACGGTTATAACCCAAGGTATCTCCTTTATTTACAGTATGAATCTGTGAAATTATGGTTTTAAGGGTTGCTACAGGCTTTAGGTTGTTATTAAAAATTTCATCGTTGCCATAACCATATAAACCAATGCCACACCTTACCATATCGAAATGAGCTTCGGGATAATTTAAAATGCCAGAAGTGTTACTTTGATGCATTATGGGTTGGTAACCCAATGCCTCACTCACTGTGTTTGCAATATTTTTAAAGGTATCAATCTGTTGTAACGTAAAGTTTTTTTCATTAGCGTCTTCACTTGCTGCTAAATGCGAAAAGAGCGATTTTACCTTTATTACTTTAGTAGATTTTAGTTGTTTTAATAAAGCTTCAACTTCTGTTTCAACAAAGCCCAATCTGTTTAAGCCAGAATTAAATTTAATGTGAACAGGATAGTTTTTTTGGTTATTTTCTTCAGCAACAGCTATAAATTTATTTAATACACGCTGTGAATATAAATTAGGTTCGAGACAGCGTTCTATAATTGTTTTAAAATTTCCAGTTTGTGGGTGTAGCACCAAAATGGGTGTTTTTATTCCAGCATCTCTAAGTATAACGCCTTCGTTAGTATAGGCAACAGCAAAATAATCTACTTTTAAAGTCTCAAGATGTTTTGCAATTTCAACAGCATCACTGCCGTAAGCAAACGCTTTAACAACTGCGAGAAATTTAGTATTATCCTTAAGTTTAGATTTTATAAAGGAAACATTATGTTGCAATGCCTTTAAGTCTATTTCCAGAACGGTTTCCTGAGCTTTAGGCATCTTTATTTTTAGCTTTTACCTCTTCGGCATCATTAACTTTCATGGTTCGTATTTTTTCACGCATGGTAGCTTTGTAGTAAGCAGCGCGACTTAAGGGTTCGTATTCTTCGGTTTCACCTAAGAGTACTAAATCTTCACTTTTATTTTTCCTGTAACTAAACTGTGCTAAATTCCCAGTTCGCGTACAAACGGCGTGTACTTTGGTAACGTATTCTGCAGTTGCCATTAAATTTGGCATAGGACCAAACGGATTTCCTTTAAAATCCATATCTAAACCTGCAACAATAACCCGAACACCTTTGTTGGCTAAATCGTTACAAACTCTAACAATCTCGTCATCGAAAAACTGAGCTTCGTCAATACCTACAACATCACAACCGTCTGCCAAAATAGGAATATTAGCAGCAGCAGGAACAGGAGTAGAACGAATTTCGTTAGCATCGTGAGAAACAACCATTTCGTCATCGTAACGCACGTCTATAGCTGGCTTGAAAATTTCAACTTTTTGCTTTGCAAATTGCGCACGTTTTAATCTGCGAATAAGTTCTTCTGTCTTACCAGAGAACATCGATCCGCAAATAACTTCAATCCAACCAAATTGTTCTTTTTGATTTACCGTATTTTCAAGAAACATTTCGTAATTTTAACACACCAACGAGACAAATTTCCCGTTGCTATAAAGGTGGCTCAAATTTATTAAAAAACAAAAGCCTAAATTGTATTAAATTTAAATAATTATAAAAATATTAATCATGAAGAAGAAGTTAGAATCCGAATTAATGAGTATCGCTCACAAGATTCTTAAACTAAAAGGGAAAGAAGATGTAAATAGAATGCATACCGAAGTGGCTGCGCTTTACGAAAAACTTACTGTTTTGAAATTTGCTCAAGAAAATTTTGAAGACGATTTGCCAACCATTGGAAACAACTCCTCCTTTTTTGGAATGTTAGATACCGCATTTAATAATACGGTTAGTGATAATATTGAAGTGGGTAATAAAACCTATATAAATCTCGATGAACGTGAAGACGATGGTATTTACGAACCTGTGATGGAAAAAATAAAAGACATGGTTGCGCAAATGCCTGAAGATAGTCAGGACTTAGATGCTGTTTTAGATGCAATTAAGCCTAAATATCATAAAAATGATTTTAAAGATATTACTGCCGATTTTGATAAGGTCCCAATTTTCGATAAACTAAGCGATGTTAAAGCAGCTGAAAAGAAATCTCTTAACGATAAGCTTAAATCTTCCGGATTAAACATAGGCTTAAACGATAAATTAGCATTCATCAAGCACTTATTTGATGGTAAAAATGAAGACTACGACCGTGTGATTTCACAATTAAATACTATGAGTAATTTTGATGAGGCAGATCATTTTATAAAAACAAAAGTAAAGCCAGATTATAATTTCTGGCTTGAAAAAGAAGAATACTCAGAGCGTTTTATGGAAATTATTGATGCAAAATTTAATTAAATTTCAAATATGAAAACTCAAAAAATAATCTATTGGATTGCAACAGGCTTGTTGTGTGCCATGATGCTGTATTCGGCAAGTATGTATTTTACAAAACCCGAAATGGTAAAAGGTTTTTTTGAGAACTTTAACTACCCAGCGTATCTTGTATATCCATTAGCAACACTTAAAATATTAGGCGTTATTATGATTTTATGGCGCAAGAGCAGTTGGTTGACAGAATGGGCTTACGCAGGTTTCTTTTTTGATGTCGTGCTCGCTTTTTTTGCGCATTATTTTGCAAAAGATGACGTAACTTTTACATTATTTGGGTTAATACTTATTTTAACCTCGTATTTTTTTGGAAAAACGGTTAGACCCATTATTAATAATTAAGATATAACCATCCAACAAAAGGTTTTTCTATAGTATTAATTCTTAAAAGATAATAGTAAGTACCTACAGGTAAAAGCGTGTTAGATTTCGGGACGCCTTGATTAGGAAATCCGTTCCAGTCATTTTTGTAATTAGCTGTTTCGAAAATTAAAGTCCCATACCTGTTAAATATCATAATTTGATTTTCAGGATAATCTTCTATACAATTGATTATAAAAGTATCATTATTTCCATCGTTATTTGGTGAAAACCCTTGCGATATCGATAGACAATTATTAACAAAAACCTCGGCAGAATCTTCGTTATTAGTATCGTCTCTATCAATTTGAGAGACACTTACAAGGCTTGCAGTATTTAATAAATTATTTGAAGAAGTTACTTGCGCTGTAATGGTAAGTGTTTCAATTTGATTTGGTATTAGGTCGGGAATACTCCAGTGAAACGAAACAACATCATAAGATCCATAAGTTACCGCTGCATTTAAAAAGTTATATCCAACAGGAAGACTTTCAAACAAAATAATATTCGATGCATCCGTAGTTCCAATATTTGAAGCATTTATAGTAAAAACAACGGTGTCTCCTATGGCAGCTTCAAGTGGTGTTACAGACTTTAAAACTTCTATATCTACGTTAGTATTATCTGCTATAACCTCAAGCGTTGCATTTGCCTGGGAAGTGTCTATATTATTTTGATTAGTAAAGTTTGTGCTATTATTTACATAACTTCCTTCTAAAGATGAAGTTACAGCAACAGCAAAAGTACAAGTTTCCACACCTGCAGGAAACACAAGGTTGTTAACAGTTACAGTCGTATCGCCCTGATTTCCTGTAAATGTTGCGGTGCAACCATTACTTTCAACCCAATTTATTGGTCCAGCGAGTGTTATGCCAACTGGTAGAACATCGGTGAAGTTAATATTGCTTTGAGCTGGATTACCAACTAAATTCGTGACTGTAAATTCCAAGATACTTTCCTGGCCAACTATAATTTGTGCAGGTGTAAAAGATTTTATCACCGTTGGCGCTATTACTTGAACATTACTAATTGAAATGTTGGTTTCAAGAGTTAATTCTTGATTATCATTAGCATTAGGTATCGCCTGAGCATTGTTAGTAAAAGCACCTCCAAAACCTGGTGCAGTAACCGGAATAGTAATTTGAATATTTGCGGCCGCATCCATATTTGGTATTGTTCCGGTAATGGTATTACCAGTAATTGTAAAAGTAGTACAACTTGCAGTACCACTTATAACTGTACAGGTAGGTGTACCATTAACAGTAAACTCAGTGCCTAAAATATCCTGAAAATCTATATTAATAGCGTTAGAACTTGTATTACTATTAGTAATATCTACAATCCAGTTAAAATCTTGGTTTACATTAACTTGCGTAAATTCAGGATATGTTTGTACTATTAAATCCACACAAGGAGCAAAAAATGTTTCAACTATTGCGAGATTATTAGAAGTTATATCATCCTCCAAATCTTCGACACTAATTATCCTTACAGCATTCGTTACTTTTATAGCCGAATCAGAGCACAATGGCTGCCAATCTACTATGACTTGAAAGGTAACAGAGCTTTGTGCCGGTAAAATATAATTTTCTTCTGGAAGAATAGACCAGAATACATCTTCCATTCCGCCTTGAGGCTCTCCGTCCATGACAACTCCAATGTTAGCGTTGTTAATAGTTGGGCACGTTGCATTTCCTGTTGTAGCAATACAATTTACAGAAACCAAACTAGCCGAAGCCAAGGCGTTCGCTCCTTGTGGCATAAAATCTTCAATTTCTACAACAGCGTCAGTGGTGTTGTTTGGGTTAGTAGCAGTAATCTCATAAGTTATAGGTCCCCAACCAATAGTGTTGGCGGCATTACTACCTTGAGGTAAAGCAGGCTCTATTTGTGTTTTAGTAATACTTAAGTCTACTATTTCTTCCGGATCACAAACATTTAAAGGAGGTAGTAGTACAAAATCGCTTTCGGCGTTATTTAAGGTATTACTTTCAACAATAATTGCTTCCAACAAATTTGCACCACTTCTTACATGTCCTAAAGAGTTTGTTGGTGTTCCTGTAGAGCAATTATCTGGTTCTAAAAACTTTACAACCGTTGTAAATGTTATTGTAACGTTTGCTGGAACAACAAATTCGCTGGTAGTCCAAAAAAGATCTTGATTTAATATTGTAAAATCATTACAGGTTATGCTTCCGGTTGTGGCATCGCAGGTTACAGAAATAATTTCCCAATCTATGTTTACCGATAAATTTTGAAGAAAAAAACGACCATAACCATCTAAAGGGCCATTATTACAAGCAATAGTTTCAAACGTCACGTGTTGATCCCAGTTTACAGTTTGAGTAGGTAAAGGATTAAGTTGTGTTGTTGTAATACACAAATCTGTAACCGCACAATCAGGAGCATTAACAAGTTGCGTGTTTACTAGATTAGAATTGTTAGGTGACTCGTTAGTATGGTTTATTACAATATTAATAAAACTATCAACAGCCAAAGGTGCAATATCCACACTACAATTGGGTTCTAAATATTTATATACAATTTGAAACGTTAAAGAACTATTTGCATTAAATTGAATAGGATTAGCAAACGCAAAAAGCGGAGTAAATTGAGGACTTGGCGTTAAAATTAAAGCCGTATTTGGCGGCACACCAGAAACGTCAGGACAAAAGGTTCCATTGGTACCGTTTAAACAGGAAATAGATTGAAACTCAACATTTGGAATGCCAAAATTAGTTGCATTTGCAACTTGCATTCTACCAGAAAAACTTTCTAATGGAAAAGCAATACTACTGTTATTGGTAATAGTAAACTCGTAAGTAACTGTATCGTCCCAATTTGTAATGCCTGTACCTTCAGGAGGTGTAATTTGCGAATATACCACAGAAAAATCAATAGGTAAATCGTTTACATCTATAGAAATAACAGATTGATTATTTGCAGGAATAGTATCTGTTGTTCCATCAGGAGGAAAAACAGTAACCGATGTGGCAATACCTCCAGGCACTATTGGTGCGCGAACAGTTACCAATACAGCAACACTGGAATTAGCTGGCATGTTTGCTATAGTACCAGTAAGTTCATTTCCTGAAAACATTAAATTAGAAACATCACTTGCACCTCCAGTGGCATTCTGGCTCATAGCAGTAAAGTAACTAACATTCGCATTCAAAACTTGAGAAAACGTAGCATTATTAACAGCGTTTCCAGAATTTAATATGGTTACTAAGTACTGAAAATCCTGATTAATATTAACCTGTGAAACAGGGTTATTAGAAAGGTTTTGTGCTGCTACGATAATAGATAAGTCTGTAGACTGTGCATTTATATTTAAAAAGGAAAAGCAGAAGAGTATTAGGCAAATAGCGGTTTTTTGCATAGGTCGGTTTTCTATAAGATTCTAAAATTATAAAAAGGTTGCGTTAAAAACGTATAAAAAGATTGTAAATTTGAAAATATAACTACAAGTTTATGAGTAAACTCTACATTGTTCCTACACCAATTGGTAATCTTGAAGATATGACTTTTAGAGCAATTAAAGTTCTAAATGCTGCCGATGCTATTTTAGCCGAAGACACCAGAACTTCGGGTAAATTATTAAAACATTTTGAGATTAAAACACCCATGCAAAGTCACCATATGCATAACGAGCATAAAATGGTCGAGCGTTTAGTGGAGCGCATTAAAAACGGAGAAACCATTGCACTTATAAGCGATGCTGGTACACCAGCCATTAGCGATCCTGGATTTTTGCTCACGCGAGCTTGTGTAGAAAATAATATAGAAGTAGATTGTTTACCAGGAGCAACAGCCTTTGTTCCAGCCTTGGTAAACTCTGGTTTACCAAATGATAAATTTGTATTCGAAGGCTTCTTACCAGTAAAAAAAGGCAGACAAACCCGTTTAAAATTACTTGCCGAAGAAACCCGAACCATCATTTTTTACGAAAGTCCACATAAACTTCTTAAAACACTCGGCCATTTTTGCGAGTATTTTGGAGAAGACAGGCCAGTTTCTGTATCGCGAGAACTCACCAAGATGTTCGAAGAAACTGTTAGAGGTACAGCAAAAGAAGTATTAGAACATTATACAAACAAACCACCAAAAGGTGAAATTGTAGTTGTGGTTGGCGGGAAGAAATAAAGATTTTTTTCCAAAAATCATTCTTAACTAAAACCAATAACGTTAAAATTTTAAGCTTTCCATAGTAGAAAATAAAGGTCACTTTTATAACTTCAGTTTTTAAACCAAAACTATGAAAACCAAACACTATAACGTCTTTGTTATTGGCTCTGGAATTGCAGGACAAACTGCTGCAAAAGCTTGTGCAAAAAATAACCTAACTGTTGCCATTGCAGATAATCGCGAATTTGGAGGCACTTGTGCCAACAGAGGTTGCGATCCTAAAAAGATACTCCTTCAATTTTCTGCTTTATTAGAAGAGTCTAAACGCTTAGAAAAACTAGGTGTAAAAAAATCACCTTCTGTTAACTGGGAGCAGGTGCAGCAATTTAAGTCTCAATATATTAATGCTATTCCTGAAGCCACTGAAGACAATTTAGAAAATTTAAATATTGACCTTTACCATCAATCACCTAAGTTTATTAATGAAGATACTGTGGAAGTAGAAGGGAAAACAATTTCAGCAGATTTTTTTGTAATTGCCACAGGACAAATACCACGTACTTTATCTATAAAAGGGAATAAATATATAGAGACAAGTGATGCTATTCTCAATCTCGAAAAAATACCCAAAACAGCGAGTTTTATTGGCTCTGGTTATGTAGGTATGGAATTCGCGAGTATGTTGGCTATACTAGGCACGAAGGTTACAATATTTGAGCAAACAGATAAGGCACTTTCAAATTTTGATGCTTTTTTAGTTGAAAAACTGATTTCTAAAATGAAATCTCTTGGAGTAGAATTTATTTTTAATGCCGAGGTCGCTTCAGTAGAAAAATTAAATAAAAATATTAGAATTAAATATGCGGTAAATGGAAACAAAAAACGTCACAAAAGCCGAAAAGTATTTAATACAGCAGGACGCATACCTTCAGTAAAGCAATTAAAACTTGAAAACGCAAACATCAATGCAGATGAAACAGGTGTTTTAGTAAACAATTTTATGCAAAGTAAAACTAATAAAAGAGTGTATGCCTGTGGAGATGTTTCCAGTTTATCTTTGCCATTAACGCCATTATCTGGTTTGCAAGGTTATATTGTTGGAGAGAATATTATTAATGGCAATAAAAAAGAGTTTCAATTTCCAATGGTACCATCAACAGTATTTACGCAACCCAATTTATCTGCCGTTGGTATGCAGGAAGAAGAAGCTAAAGCACGCTATAAAAATATTAAGGTTTACAAAGGTGATGCACAAAACTGGTTTAATGCAAGAAAGTCCAACCAAGACACTTATGCTTATAAAATAATTGTAAACCAAAGAACCGAAGAAATTGTAGGTGCTCATATTTTAAGCGACCAGGCGAACGAAAACATCAATATTTTTTCAATGGCTATTGCCAACAACGTAACGGTTTCAGCATTTAAAAAACTAATTTTTACCTATCCATCTTATAGTAACGATTTAAAAAGTATGATGGCAGATAAAGACTAAAAAGTGAAGCAATTACTACACGATATTAGACAATGCGAAATTTGTAAAGCATTTCTATCACTTGGACCAAGACCTGTTGTAACAGCACATAAAGCGTCTAAAATTATAATAATTGGTCAAGCACCAGGCACAAAAGTTCACGAGTCTGGCATACCATGGAACGACCAAAGTGGTAAAAAATTAAGGCAATGGCTTAATGTAAGTGATGAGGTCTTTTACAACACCAAAAATTTTGCCATTGTACCTATGGGATTTTGCTATCCAGGAAAAGCGAAAACAGGCGATTTACCACCAAGACCGGAATGTGCACCACAATGGCACAGCGTTTTGTTAAAACATATGCCTAAAGTAGAATTAATAATTTTAGTTGGTGCTTATGCTCAAAAATACTATTTAAAAGAAACTGCAAAACGGACGCTAACCGAAACCGTTGGTGAATATAAAAGCTACTTACCAACCTATTTTCCTATTCCGCATCCATCACCAACCAATAGATTTTGGAGAAGTGAAAATCCTTGGTTTGAGGAATTGGTTGTGCCAGATTTGCAGAAGAAGGTTAATAAAATTTTATAGTATTGAATAGTCAAACCACATAGTATAACGTAATAACTAAACATGTTTTCCAACCTCGAAACCATGTTTTCCAAGATATTGCTTTCCGCTAGCAATAGCATCGCCTTCTAAGGTTGTTCCCATAGAATCATTCCAACGATTTAAGTATCCAAACAACGAAATAACACCAAGCATTTCTACAATCTCGCCTTCGTCCCAATGTTTGTGTAAGCGGTTTTTTATATCCTCATCAACAGCATTAGGAACTTGAGATGCAGCCAGAGAAAAGTCTAAAGCAGCACGTTCTGCCTCATTAAACGCAGCATGTGTTCTATATTCCCAAATATTATCTAATTGTTCCTGCTCTGCACCATAACGCTCGGCAGCTCTAATGGCATGTGCCTGACAATAACGGCAACCCGTAGCATTACTACTAACCCAAGCTATCATACGCTTTAAAGCTGAAGTTACACGACCCTCATTAGCCATTACAGCTTTATTTAAATTTATAAATGCCTTAGATATTGCAGGTCTACGTTGCATGGTAAGTACAGAATTAGGGCAAAACCCTAGCGTTTCATTAAAGAATTCTGCAAGTTTCTTGGTTTCGGCATCGTGTTCTGGACCTAACGGATTTACTAATGGCATAAATTTGTTTTTTTAATGGTATTTTTGATTAAATGAGTGTCTTTAGAGAACACTATGGGTAAAAGTATTTAAAGTTAACAAGAACTTTAAGTAATTTAGACATTTTTAACTTAAAACCAATTTTATGTCGCATAAAGTAATAACACACTGGAAAGGTAATTTGCAATTTGAATCTGATAATCCTAGCGGAAAAACCGTATTAATAGATACCGCTCCAGAAAATGGAGGGCACAATTCTGGATTATCGCCTAAAGCTATGATGCTTTCTGCACTTGCTGGTTGTTCTGGATTAGATGTTGTTTCTATTTTAGATAAAATGAAAGTAAAAATTTCAGATTTTAGAATGGATACCACAGGAGAACTAACAGAGGAACATCCTAAATATTACCATACTGTTGCTGTTGCCTATCATTTTTATGGTAAAGATTTAGACGAAGCTAAAATTAAAAAAGCGGTCGATTTATCTATAGATAAATATTGCGGTGTTATGGAAATGTTTCGCAAATTTGCAACAGTCACGACAACTATTCACTTTCATGATGTCTAAATTTTGAGTGTGCAAACTATTCTCTGTTTAACCATTTACTTTTAACTTAATTATGCGCTGGACGCTTAAACCAAAACCAAACCAAAAAACCGTTCAATTCTTACAAAATGCTTTGCAAGTAATAGAACCCATTGCAGTACTCTTAGCACAAAGAGGTATAGAAACATACGAGCAAGCCAAAGATTTTTTTAGACCCTCTTTAGACCATTTACATGATCCTTTTTTAATGAAGGATATGGAAAAAGCTGTAGAACGTATAGAAAAAGCAATAAAAGACAACGAAAACATCTTAGTTTATGGCGATTACGATGTAGATGGCACTACAGCTGTATCATTAATGTCTTCTTATCTATTAAGCGAGTACCCTAATGTTGCCACCTATATTCCAGACCGCTACGATGAAGGCTACGGCATATCTTTTAAAGGGATCGATTTTGCAGAGGATAATAATTTCACCCTAATAATTGCTCTCGATTGCGGTATAAAAGCAATAGATAAAATCGCTTACGCGGAAGAAAAAAATATTGATTTTATAATTTGCGATCACCATAGACCAGGAGAAAACATACCCAATGCGGTTGCTGTATTAGATCCTAAACAAAGCGATTGTAACTATCCTTATAAAGAACTTTGTGGTTGTGGTGTTGGCTTCAAACTCATACAAGCATTAGCTTCAAAAAAAGGAAAAACAATTGAAGATTTAACACAATATCTCGATTTAGTCGCTACTGCTATTGGTGCAGATATTGTTCCTATTACTGGCGAAAACAGAATTCTGGCCTATTTTGGTTTACAGGTTATAAATGAAAATCCCAGAGCTGGTTTTAAAGCCATTATCAATCAGATAAAAAAAGAAACACTTACCATTACAGATGTTGTGTTTATTATTGCACCAAGAATTAACGCTGCGGGTAGAATGAAACACGGTCAATATGCAGTAGATTTATTAACCGAAACCAATGCAAATACAGCTGAAGTGTATGCCCAGGAAATAGAAGATTTTAATACAGATAGACGCGAAGCCGATAAGCAAATTACTGTTGAAGCGCTAAAACAAGTTGAAGATAATAATGAACAAGAACGTTTAACATCTGTCGTTTATCAAGAAGATTGGCATAAAGGCGTTATTGGTATTGTGGCTTCTCGTTTAATAGAAACACATTACAGGCCAACCTTAGTTTTTACAAAAAGTGGCGACAAATTAGCCGCATCTGCACGTTCTGTAAAAGGGTTTGATGTTTATAATGCTTTAGAAGCTTGCTCCGAACATATTGAGCAATTTGGAGGCCATAAATATGCTGCAGGTTTAACCCTTAAAGAAGAAAATTACGAAGCCTTTAAACAAAAATTTGAAGATGTAGTAGAAGCAACAATAGACAAAAGATTGCTAACACCAGAAATTAGTATTGATGGAAAGTTAGAACTAAACGAGATTGATGATAAATTAATGCGCATTATTAAACAGTTTGCACCTTTTGGTCCAGGAAATATGTCTCCTGTTTTTATTAGTGACAATTTACAAGATACTGGCTATGGCAAATGTGTTGGCGAAGACAATAAACATTTACGAATAACTGTAAAACAACCTAATAGCAACCCAATAGTATGCATTGGTTTTGGTCTTGGAGACAAACTTAATTTAATTAAAAACAACAACCGTTTTAAGGCTGTTTATTCTATAGATGAAAACGAATGGCAAGGAAATGTCTCGTTGCAATTAAAATTAAGAGATATTAAAGAATAATGTATTTTTCTTCTAATAAATGAATAAAACCAAAAACGATCCATACGCAGCATTACGTTTTAAAGAATTTAACATCTTTATATTAATGCGTTTTTTATTGGTTTTTGGCTGGTCTATGCAATTTATTGTAATTGAGTGGCAGGTGTACTCAATCACTAAAGATCCTCTGTCCCTCGGTATAATTGGTTTAATGGAATTCTTTCCAGCGTTTATTATGGCGCTATTTGCAGGGCATATTGTAGATAGAAAAGAAAAGAGAAACCTTTTAGCCTTCTGTATTGCAGCATTTTCACTTATTAGTTTTGGATTATTTCTACTCACTTGGGATAGAATTGTTGCTAACTGGGAGACTAATACTGTGTTGTACTGTATTTATGCTTTAGTGTTTTTTGGAGGCATATTACGCTCGTTTTTCGGACCAATATTATTTTCGTTAGTAGCTTTAATTGTACCACGAAAACTATATCCTAATGCTGCAACTTGGAGTAGCAGCACATGGCAAATGGCATCTATTATCGGCATCGCCTTTGCTGGATTTGCTATAAGTTGGTTTGGTGTACACTGGTCACTTTGTATTGTTTTTGCTTTTGTAATCCTGTCTTTTTTAACTGTTTTACAGATTTCTAAAAAACCAATATTAAACACAAAAATTAACGAACCCATTTTAAAAAGCTTAAGTGAAGGCCTTCGTTTTGTCTTTAAGACAAAGGCTATTTTGGGAGCCTTAACTTTAGATATGGTCTCTGTTTTATTTGGTGGTGCTGTAATGTTATTACCAATTTTTGCTCAAGACATATTAAAAGTTGGTAGCGAAGGTTTTGGTGTATTGCGCGCTGCTCCATCTGTGGGCGCCATTTTAACAATGGTTGCAACAGCTTACATTCCTATAAGTAAAAATGCTGGTATGAAATTACTGGTAGCTATTTTTGGTTTTGGAGTGTGTATTATCGTGTTTGGCTTGTCTTCTGTTTTTTGGATTTCTGTTGTTGCACTCTTCTTTAGTGGTGTAACAGATGGTGTTTCTATGGTAATTAGGCAAACCATACTCCAGTTAAAAACGCCAGATCATATGCGTGGTCGTGTAGCATCGGTTAACTCTATGTTTGTTGGGAGCTCTAACGAGTTAGGCGCTTTTGAAAGCGGTGTAACTGCAAAATTAATGGGAACGGTAACTGCTGTTGTTTTTGGTGGCACCATGACGTTAATTACCGTGGTAACCACAGGTGTAATACTACCAAGTTTTAGAAAATTAGATTTAACCAAAGATTTCGAAGCTAACGATTAAAGCTAAATTCTCTTATATTTGTCGGTAATAATCAATTACAGTTTTATAAAAACCCCTAACCAATGAAAAAAATTCTCATTTTTATTCTCGTTGTTATTGTATTAATTTTTGCTTACGGAGAATATAAAGATTACCAAAGGTTTCACCCTGAAAATGCGAATATAAAACCTGCCAAAGAGATAGACCTTAATTACTATAACAAGGAAACAGTCTATAACTATTATGAAGCTTTAGAAACCGCTAATAATTACATGCAAATGCAATGGAGTGCTAACGAAATTGATGTAAGAAGTCCTGAGGATGATGATGAAGAAACGGTATTGGCTGTTGCAGAATATGGTAAGAAATTAGCAAAGGTTAATTATTATAAATCGATTTTAGAACGTTCTCAAACTTTAAAAAATGAAGGCTTAAATAATGATGATATAAGGCTTTTTGAAACTAAAGGTCTGTCTGTTACAGCGTATAATGAAAATGAAAAGGAAACAGGACACAAACAATTAATGTTGGATATGATGCCACAAAAGGTCTTGTTTTCTGGTGAGAAAAGCGCCTTTGTTTTCGAAATGCAAAAACTTTTAGTTAAAAAAGGTTACGATATTCCTGTAGATGGTGTTTATAAAAACATTACTTCTGAAGCTTTAAAAAGTTTTGAAGAAAAAAACAATCTATTTCCAGACGGAAAAATAGACATCATGACTCTTAAAATGTTAATGGACTAATACTCCTTCAACTCCATGGTTTCGCCATCAAATACACCATAAGTATAATAACTTATCCAATCGCCAAGATTTATATATCTTGAAGTGTCGTTAAGTTTAATATCTAAAGGCAGGTGTCTATGCCCAAAAACAAAAAAATCTCTATGTTTGGTTTCCAATTTACGTTTGCAGTATTGTACTAACCACTCGTTATCTTCACCAAGAAATTTGGCGTCGTCGTCTCCGGAAATCATTTTATTTTTAACCGATAAGTATTGCGCTAATCGCATACCAAAATCTGGATGTAACCACCTGTATAACCACTTTGAAACAGGGTTGGTAAATACTTTTTTCATGCGTTTGTAACCTTTATCGCCAGGGCCTAATCCGTCCCCATGTCCAATAAAAAAAGTTTTATCGTTATAGGTAAACTCTTGTGGTTTGTGGTAAACAGGAATATTTAATTCTTCTTCAAAATAACCATCCATCCATAAGTCGTGATTACCAACAAAATAATAAATTGGAATTCCAGAATCACTTATTTCGGCAAGTTTGCCTAATGTTCTCGTAAATCCTTTTGGGATTACGGTTTTGTATTCCATCCACATATCGAACAAATCGCCAAGCAAAAAAATGGCAGCTGCATCTTCTTTAATTTCATCTAACCAAGCTACAAATTTTTTCTCACGAGGAATGGATTGCGCTTTCGTTGGCGCACCTAAGTGATTGTCTGAAGCAAAATATATTTTCTTTCTTTTTGGGATTTGCATGCTGTAAATATAATTAATTCCTACAAAGAGAGTAATCTCTTAAAAATAGACCAGAGTCTTAATTTTAGTACAAAATCTTAATAGTGTATGCGTTAGGGATTACTCGTTAATTCTTATTTTTTTACAGGTTTTGGTAACACACAAATCATTTTAATTGTTTTCGCTAGCATACCATTCGGCATACGAACTTTCTGTTTCTTGAAGTTTTAATGAGTGTAATTGAATGTTTTTTGGCAAACGTTTCTTTATTTTTTTAGCAAAATCAATAACCATCATCTCGCTTGTTGGTTGATAATTTACTAATAAAACGCTATGACCTCTGTCTTTAAGCTCTTTTGCCAACTCTACATGTGGTGTGTTTTTATTAAATACTGTGGCATGGTCGAAAACATCTACAATTTCTTCTTTTACAATTTTTTTTAAATCTGTAAAATCGATAACCATACCGAATTTTACGTTAGACGTATCGGAAATTGGTTGTCCAAAGACGGTTACAGATAGCTTATAGCTGTGTCCATGCACATTTTTACATTTGCCATCGTAGCCGTAAAGTGCGTGGCCGGTTTCAAAAGAAAAAAGCTTGGTTATACGAATGTTTCCCATTATCTGCGGTTTCTATATCTGTTAAATACGTAGATTATAATTATTAATAATGCTAAAATGGCAAAAAAACCACTGCCTCCTAAAAAGTTTAATATGTCCATTATTTATTCGATTTTTTTTTAAGATAGATAATAATAAAAACTGCTATTACCAATAGAAAAATCCAAGGAAGGGCTCTACCTATAATGTAGCCAATTGAATATCCAGCTTCGTAAGCCTTGGTATTTTGAATTATTGTTAACAGTTGCAAAGTTTTATGTTTAACGGCATAAAGTTAATCCTTTTGCGATAGTGGTAAAAATTCTTTTCTAAATTTTATGATTAATGGTATCCCTCGTGCTGCAATCCAGAAGGTAAAGGCGATAAAAACGCCTGTTAATTTTAAATTATTTTGGTCTAAAATGTATAATATAGGCAGGAAAACAACAAATGTGGATACTAATAACAGGTTTCTAAGTGCTTTCATTTTACCCATGCCTTTAAACATGCCATCGAAAATAAATGCTAATGCACATAGAGGTTGCATGGCTAAAACAATCCAGAACACTTTATAGAACTGCTCTAAAACCTCTGGCTCTTTAATAAAAATTCTGCCAATAGGATAATACAGTAAGGCACCTAATCCAGCGATTATAAGCCCAATAATAATGCCGTATTTTATGAGTTTGTTACTTAATGCAATGAGTTTGCTGTATTCTTTGCCACCTAATAATTTGCCAGATAAAATATTGCCTGCGCTTGCATAACCATCTATTAGAAAGGCACCTAAAAACCACAAGTTTATTGCTATAGTGTATGCTGCTATATATTCTTTACCGTAATTGGTTGCGTATCTTGTAGCAAAGTAGAGTGTTACATTTAGCGCTAATGTTCTTATAACGAGATTTCCAATCATTATTAAAAAACGGGATATTTCTTTGTTGAAAGGAAAACTTACAAGTAGTGGAATATCGGTTTTTTTTAATAGATATATTCCGGAGAGCAGCGCCATTAAAAATTGAGCAATAACACTGGCGTAAGCAGCACCTTGAATATGCATAGCCGGAATAAAGCCTACCACGCCATAAACCAGAAAATAATCGAATATAATGTTAGCAACTGCTCCAATTATTGCAATTACCATAGGGTAATATGTGTTTTGTAACCCTCTAAAAGCACCAAAAACAGCAATAGTAAAAAGGGTAAACGGAAAACCGAAAACGCGAATTTTATAATAGCTAACAGTATAATCTAAAATTAAATCTTTAGCATTGTAAAGCTTAAAAATATATTCGGCAAAAGGATACGTACTAATGATAATTAAGATGCTTAGCGAAGTAATTATAAAAATGGACTGAGCAGGAAGATTTTTAACTTCTTCTAATTTATTTGCGCCTAAATATTGCGATATTATTGAAGAAATAGCACTTCTTGTTTGTCCAAAAACCCAAATAAGCATCGATAAAAAAGTAGAAACGATACCAACAGCAGCCAACGATTCTGTAGCGTTTAATTCTACATTACCAACTATGGCAGCATCTGTTAAAGACAAAATAGGCTCGGCAACTCCAGCAATTAGGGCTGGTATGGCAAGTTTGTTAATATGTTTAAGGCTAATATTGGTACTCAAAATTGGTTAGCAGTTTACGTGCACAAAGGTCGGAAGTTTTAGTATAAAAAAATGTATTTTTGTAGTCTAAATACTTTTAATCACTTCAACATGAAAAATATTTTAGTTCCTGTAGGATCATCTAAAAATGCTAAAAGCCATTTACAATATGCTGTTGACTTTGCCAGAGCAACAGGAGCAAAGCTTTACGTTGTTCAAGTTTTTAATGTCTATACCAAAGCGGGAACTATGATTAAAATAGATCATATTTTAGAGCGAGAGAGTAAGGCTTTTTTAGAGCATCATGTTGCACAAATAGAACCTAAAGGTGTAGAAATTGTAACTAAAACCTTTAAAGGAAAATTGGTAGACACATTAAATTTAGTTTGCCAGTCTCTAGATATCGATTTAATTATCTTAGAACCAAGAACGAATTCTATTAAGGATGAAGTGTATTTAGGTAAAACCTCTGGAAAAATTGTAAAACAGACTAACATACCAGCATTAATAGTACCTGAAGGTTATGTTTTTAAACCAATTGTTTCAATATTACTGGCTTTAAAATCTGCAATAATAAAAAAGGAAGATGCTTTAAAGCCATTGAAACAGATTAAAGATAATTTTAAGTCTGTTGTACATTTAATTTTAGTAAAAACACCATTTCATAACGAAGGTGATTTTAATATAAATGATGAACTAAAAAATATAATAACCAACACAACAATATCTGAAAACCCAACAACCTACCAAGGTGTTTTAGAGCATTACCAGAAAAGAAATCCAGATTTATTATGCGTTGTTAGACGTAAACGTGGTTTTTTTGGTAAACTTTGGGAAAATAATGTAGTTTTAAAAAAAGAGTTTCATGTTACGGCATTTCCAGTGTTAGTACTTAGTGGACTCAAGTAAAATGGGGCATTAGCTCAGTTGGCTAGAGCGTTTGGCTGGCAGCCAAAAGGTCATCGGTTCGAATCCGATATGCTCCACGATACTTTTGTAATACACTGAAATTTAGTCTTTAATTAAATTTAAAACCTTTTTTTACTATATTGCGTATATAGAATGTTCAGCTATTAATCCCTCTACATATTAGTTGTACTTGATTTTTTTGTTTAAGAACCCAAATCAACCAAAAAAATGCGTCAAGTATTATTATTATTTATTTGCCTTTTCAGTTGTGCCTTATTTTCGCAAAATGAGGTTTATAATCCTTCACGTAGTAAAGGCCAGTTTTACGAATATGCTTTATATGCAAAATCTTTAAATTCAGATTTAAGTATTAAGGACGTTCTTGAAAACGATAGTAAGCTGGACTTTATACCACTAACTTCCGAAAACCAAAGTCTTGGTTTTACCACCGAAGATTTTTGGTTAAAATTTGAAATAGAAAACTCCACAAACCAAACAAAAACTTATTACCTTCAAACTGGACGACCAGTAACAGACGTTGCGCAATTATTTCAATTAGAGAATGATAATATAACTGAATTTAGAAGTGGAGATGCAATACCTTTTAAAGAACGCCAGGTACAACATCGCAAAACCATTTTTAGAATAGAGTTACCTAAAAATAGTACACAACAATTTTATTTGCATTTAAAAAGTGATGGTGAAACATTAAATTTACCGTTAACTTTACATACAGAGAGAGATTTTTGGAAAGAAAATTACAGCCATCAATTATTTTTAGGGTTCTTTTATGGGTTATTGTTTTTAGCCACACTCGTTTATTTATTTTTCTTTACCAGCCTATCTAATAAAACATTTCTTTATTACGCTATTTATGTATTTTCTATTGCATTATTGCAATCTGCTCTCGATGGTATCATTTTTCAATACATACTACCTTCAGGAGGGTTTTTAAATAGTAGGGCAGTATTGGTTACAGCATTATTTTCAAATTTCTTTCTACTAAAATACTGCGAGCATTTTTTGAAGGTCGAAGAAAGAACCAAACGAATAAAAATTGCTTTTAAAGTTCTTTATGGAATAATTATACTATTAGGAGTAATGTTATTTATTAATAATGAAACAAAAGCGATTGTATATCCTATAAGTAATATTAACGGCTTATTGAGTTTAATTTTAATTTTAGTAACCTTATTTTACTTTCGATATAAAAACTATAAGGTTGATGTCTTTTTCTCTATAGGAATTTTCTTTTTGGTCATTGGGTTAATGGGCTTTGTTATGAATAATTTAAGCTTGTTACCCAATAATTTTGTTACTCTTAATAGCGCAAAGTTTGGTATTACATTCGAGGTTATATTTTTATCGTTATCCATGACGAATTTAATACGAGATTTACGACTTGAAAAAGAAGAATCTCAAATGGTAGCACTTCACAAATCCGAAGAAATTAGTGAGCTTAAAAGTTACTTCATGTCTAACATTAGTCATGAGTTACGTACACCTATTAATGCCATTATGGGTATTGCAGATGATGAACTCGACAAAACATTAGATGCTGAAAGTCAGAAAAATTTTGAAGTGATAAAACATGCATCACTTAGTTTATTAAGTAATATAAACGATATTCTCGATTTCGAAAAGATTGAAAAAGGTGAATTAAAATTAAGAACGGAAATATTTAATCCTAAAGAGGTTATTGAGCAAATTAGCAGCAACTGGAAACGTATGGCAGAAAATAAAGGATTAAAATTCTCTCTTGAGATTAACACTCCCTTACCATACAATATTGAAGGTGACGCAGAGCGTTTTGCTCAAATAATAAATAATGTATTAAGTAATGCTGTTAAATTTACTAGTTTTGGTAAAATAGACTGTGTTGTTAAATCTCAAAAAAAAGCTAACGAGTTTTCACAGTTTATTATAAATATCAAAGACACAGGTGTGGGTATTAACAGCGAAAAAAAGAAGCACCTCTTTAATAGTTTTGGCCAAATGCGACTAAACGATAAACGTAGTTTTGGAGGTGTAGGATTAGGACTGAGCATAGTAAAGCACTTAATAGACCTGTTTGGAGGAACCATTAATATTGAAAGTGACGAAGGTCGAGGTACAGATGTTTCTATTGTTTTAGATTTTAAAATTGTAGAACAACTTAAACCTGAAACAAAAACAATAAATACAGAAGCAAACGAAAATAAATCTATAAAAGTTTTGGTTGTTGAGGATAACAAATTAAACCAAATGATAATGAAGAAAATGCTTACCAAATTAGCCATTACAGATTTTATGTTAGCAGAAAATGGGAAACAGGCATTAAAGCTTTTAGAAAATAATTGTTTCGATATTATTTTAATGGATTTGCAAATGCCAGTAATGGATGGTTACGAAACGACCACAATTATTAGAAACAACCCACCTTTAAGTGTCGCCAAAGACATTCCAATTATAGCAGTTACTGCAGATGCGACTGATACGGCACGACAAAAAGTAATGGCGGTAGGTATGAATGACTACATTACAAAACCCGTTAATAGAGAGCTTTTATTTAATAAAATAAATGAGCACAAGCTAAGCGTTCTAAAAATTGCTTAAGCATTAATAAAGCGAATACTCTTTTCTACAACAGCTTTTAAAGCTAATGGCATTGTAGGTTCTTCCCATGGATGCTTGGCACCAAATACATGATTACTGTGTTCTATTTGAAATAGCTCACTGTTTGGGTTCCAAGAATGGAGTGCTTCTGCCTCTTCAAACTTAACAGATGGATCATCTATAGCGTGAATTATTAAATGAGAATGGTTTAATAATTTTGCAGATTTTTTAATATTTAATCTTTTTTCATTCGCTTTAAAATCTTCATAAAACTGGTAATTGTGTGGCATTTGCTGATTTGTTCTTCCGTTTAAAACATATTTTACACCATGTTTTTGCCATTGTTCTAAATCGCCAATAGTTGCAGTTCGCTTTGCAAAATCGCAAATGCTTGCCCAGGTAATTAATTTGGTGATTCTTTTATCCTCAGCGGCTTTAATAGTAGCAATGCCTCCACCTCGCGAATGACCAATTAAGGTAATGTTTCTGGTATCTATTTCTTTTTTGTAGGTTACGCTTTTTTCTATAAAATGGTTTAAAACACAATCTAAATCGTCTAATTCTTTAGTGTAATTATTTTCGGCAAATGCTTCTAAATCTGGAAAATCTATTGGGTTTTCTACTGTACCTCCATTATGCGAGAAGTTAAATTTAACGAAAAATATCTCGGCTTTCATAAAGGCCTGACCAACCAGATTCCAGCTTCCCCAATCTTTAAAACCCTTATATCCGTGACAGAAAATAACCAAAGGTTTTGGTTTTTGCGTAGCGTTATAAAAAGTATCAAAAACAATGGGCTTTTTATTAGACCTGATTAAAACCTTATTTTTATCTATCATTATAGCTCTTTTTCTATAAAATTAATCTCTGGGTTACAAATTTCGATTATTAGTTTTTTCAGTTCTGCGAAATAAGTGTCAAGTGTGTTTTGAGTTATTAAGGTCTCTTTATTACCACGGCTTTGTTGGTCTCGTTTAGTGAATTTTAAAAATCCTGCTTTGAGATTTTTAAAGGAAATAACACCTGCTTCAATAGGAAAACGTAGTGGTTCTTGAGCATTAAGCATATAAGCATACGCTAAAATCTGGAAACTTTTACTGTATTTTTTATAATCTGTAGTTATTTCTTCCCAATCGACTATGGAGACTTGCGCTTCTTCAACTTTTCCTGTTTTGTAATCTATAATTCTATGCACTCCATTATAATTATCTATACGGTCTACAGTGCCTTTTAGATTTACTTCAAAGTTTAATTCAGGAATATCTAAAGGCACCTCAATACGCTGCTCTAAAGCCAAAATCGTGATGGTGTTGCCCTGCTTTAAATCTTCAATTTCAAGCTTTAAAAAATTTTGAACATAGCGTTTTGCGATTTCGAAAATTATGAGATTCTTACCTTTAGACATATCACCTTCAGCATAACTTTGTTTAAAATAAAAGTCAATTTTTGGAGCTATCTGAGGTGTCATTCTTTCGATGTCGCCTACGGTTAATGTTTTTCCTATATACGGTTTGTAAAGCGCTTCTAAAGTGTCGTGTACAACTGTTCCCATCGTGTTGGCAGCGATAGTCTCTTCAACTTCTTCGATGTCTTTTATGCCCAATAGCTTCTGGTAATAAAAATCTAAAGGATTGCGAATATAATTTGTAAGTGATGAGGGAGAAAATCCTTGCTTTGCTATTGTTTTTAATTGCTCTACAACCGTTTCTGTTTTTTTTATTTCTTTTAATTTTAAATTAGAAGCTGGTACTTGCGGAGTAACAATTGCATGGTTAATGTTATGGATTGCTTCTAATTCTAATTGATTAATAAAACGGCTTTTTTCTCCTCCGGTTAAGACATCTGCTTCGGTATTATAAAGAATGAAAATATTTTTGGCACGTTGTAACAGTCTGTAAAAATGATAGGTATAAACAGCATCCTTTTCTTTGTAGGTGGGAAGTTTATTTTCAATTTTAACGTCGAATGGAATAAACGAATTATTTGATTTACCTGAAGGGAGTAAACCTTCATTAACATTGGAAATGATTACAGTTTCGAAATCGAGTACACGAGACTCCAGCATACCCATAACTTGTAATCCTTCTAATGGCTCGCCTTGAAAATCTAATGTTTCGGTGGACAACAATTCTTTATAAATACTAAATAACGAAGAAATATCATTAATGTGGTGGTAGCTTTCGTTTAGTCTAAATAACTCATTAAACAACTTGTTAAACCTGAATAGATACTCTAAGGAGAGTAGGTTTTCATTCTTATTATCATTTAAATGATTTTTAATGATTGTAATTATTTTGAAGCAGTTTTCAATTGCATATGTGGCTTTGTTTTCCCAATTTGAAAATAATAAATCAAGTAAATTGGTATGCTGTGGATTATATCTTTTTATATCTGTAAGCGAAATATAAACAGTATTCTTTTTTTGGATCGTTTCAATAAGCTGGGATGCTTGATTGCCATGAGTTGTTTCAAACAGCGGTTTTATAAACTGATGAGAAAGCAAGCCAATAACATCTTTATAATAGAATGTATTAGTCACTTTTTTGTGCATACCAAATAATTGCTCGAATAAAGAAGCTAAGGGAACAGAACTTAAGGGAAAGCCCATGGTTATATTAAGCTTGTCTATGTTTTCTGGGATTGAATGTAATACAGGGATTAATAAATTTTCGTCACCAAGAACGACTGCTGTACTTTTTAAATTGGAGTTTGTATTAGCTATGGTTTTTAAAAGCGAGCCTATGGTTTTCGCTTGACCAATATTTTTTGGAACACCATATATTTGAATATTTTTATCTTTAGAATAGTGGTCGCTTATCCATTGAAACGGATGGTTTTCAAAATACTTCCAACTAGATTTATGTGCTCTGGTAAATAATCCGGCGTCGTGTATTGGATTGTTAATAAAGATGGTATCTATATCCCAGAATATTTCTGCCAAATCGTTTTTAAGCAATTCTTGAATAATGGTCTCTTCAGCAGCATTTAAGGCATTAAAACCTAAAAAAATATGTTTTTGATTGGTGGTTGAACAGTAATTTTGAATGTTTTCAACAGCCTCTCTGTAAATTAATCCTTGGTATCCAGATTCTTTTTTTACTAATGTTTCTATATAATGGTTGTAATAAATTTTTAGTTTATCCCAAAACTTAAGATAGTTTTTTACTACCTCTGTTTGATTATCTTCCTTAGACCAATGCCAGTTTTCTAATTCTTTAATAGCACCTAAATAGTCAAATATTTTATTTTGCTCAATTAAATATCTGTCAATTTCGTTAAAATCTTGCAACAACACTTGTGCCCATTTGGCAAAGGTTTCAAATGGTTCTTGTTCTTTTTTTGGTGTTAGTTCTAAATAGGTGTTATAGAACTCGAAAAGAAGTTCTGTGTTGGTTAAAGGTTTTAGTCCGGATAGATCTTCAGTAAACTCTTCAATACTTAATATTTTTGGAGAAAAAATGGTTTTATTTACAACGTTAGATAGTTCTTGCCTTAAAAATACGCCAGCGCGTTTACTAGGTAAAATAAAGTTGAGAGAAGATAAGTCTTCTCCTTTTGAATTAAGGACTTGAAGTACATCGAAAATAAAGCTGTTCATTATATAAAAATAAAAAACGCTTCGGTTAACCGAAGCGTTTTTTGTAAAACTTATTTAAAAAGTAATGAGAAACTTATTTTTTAAGTTTAATCTCAGTACGTCTGTTGTTTTTTCTACCGTTTCTTGTAGCATTCGAATCTACTGGGTAATCTTCACCAAAACCGTAAGCAGTTAACCTGTCTCTGTTAATACCGTTAGAAATTAAGTAATCTCTTACTGCATTTGCTCTTCTTTCAGATAATAACTGGTTTGAAGATTTAGAACCAACACTATCAGTGTGCCCTTCTAACGTAAAGTTAGACTCTGGGTACTCTTTTAAGATAGCTGTAATTTGTTGTAAAACTTCATAAGACTGTTTTTGGAAAGATGATTTTCCAGTATCAAATAAAATAGTTCTTGCATAGCTATTTAATTTGTCCATAATTTCTTGAGTTGGTTGAGCAACTACTTCAGGACAACCATCGTTTGCAGCAGTACCAACTTCTTTAGGACATTTGTCTAAGTTATCTGTAATGCCATCACCATCTGTATCAGGCCAAGGACATCCATTGTTTGCAGCTGGTCCAGCTTCGTTTGGACAATTATCTTTAGCATCTGTAACACCGTCACCGTCTGCATCTGGACAACCGTTTAAAGACTTAAGACCTTTAACAGTAGGACAATCGTCGCTACCATCTACAACACCGTCACCATCTGTATCTGGGCAACCGTTAAACTCAGCTAAACCAGCTTCGTTAGGACAAGAATCTTTAGAATCTTCAATGCCATCACCATCAGTATCAGGACAACCGTTGAAAGCCTCTAAACCAGGAACTTCTGGACATGCATCATTTTTATCGAATATGCCATCACCATCTGTATCTGTACCACCAAATCTTACAGTAAATCCTGCAGTATGTTGAAAGTGAGTATCTAAATAATCTTCAAAAGAATGCTTGTATTTAGATTCTACCATAACACCAAGGTTATCAGTAAACCAGTATGTTAAACCTAAAGAACCGTTTAAAGTTCCAGCACCATTATTATTGTTTCCACCTGTTCCATTAGTATTTAATGGACCTTCTTCAACCCACGTGTAACCACCACCAACACCAATTGTTGGATCTAAATTAGTAGTATTTAATAGGTTGCTAAGGTGGTATCTTACGTTACCATCAACCGCGTAGTAGTTTAAATCGTTTACTCTTACATCACCGTACTTCTCAATTTTATTAATCGATCCGCCAACTTGTAAAGAAAAGTTGTTACTTAAATACTTAGAAACGGAAACAGTTGATAAAGAAGGAAGAATGTTCCAGTGGTCTTTTGCGTTAAAGTATTCATCAAAAACGCCTGCATTAAACGAGTCTTCACCCGAGTAAAAGTCAACTGCGTTAATTCCAAAACTAATAGCCCAAGGATTGTCTTGGTCTTGTGCATTCACATTACTAAAACTTACAACAAGTACTAGAGTGAATAATAATCTGCTAAGATTTTTCATATTCAAAAAATTTAATTTTTAAGTGTTAATTAGAAGCAAAAATAAGTTGTTAAACATTATTAACAAAGACAAATATATAAAAATATTGGTTATTGTTGCAAAATGTTAAAGTTTATAGTAATTATTTAATAATATCCAACGTTTTACCAACCTTAACAAATGCTTCAATTGCCTTGTCTAAATGGGCTTTCTCATGCGCAGCTGAGAGTTGAACTCTAATTCGTGCTTTTTCCTTTGGCACCACCGGAAAAAAGAAACCAATAACATAAATACCTTCTTTTAATAACATATTCGCCATAGTTTGAGATAATTTTGCGTCATATAACATCACAGGAACGATTGCAGAGTCGCCATCAATAATGTCAAATCCTGCAGATTTCATCCCTTTTTTAAAATAATTGGTGTTATTTTCGAGTTTATCTCTCAAAGACGTATCGTTTTTTAACATATCGAATACTTTTATAGAGGCGCCAACTATTGCAGGTGCTAAAGAATTAGAAAACAAATATGGTCTTGAGCGTTGACGTAAAATATCTATGACTTCTTTTTTAGCAGTTGTATAACCACCCATAGCGCCACCCATAGCTTTTCCTAAGGTTCCTGTAATTATGTCTATTCTCCCTAAAACGCCTTTAGCCTCTAAAGTTCCTATTCCGGTTTCTCCAATAAATCCTGTGGCATGACACTCATCAATCATAACTAAGGCATCATATTTGTCGGCTAAATCACAAATCTCATCTAATGGAGCAACTAAACCATCCATAGAAAAGACACCATCTGTAACTATTATTTTATGACGAGCACCATTTTTGTTAGCATCGATAAGTTGCTTTTCTAAATCTGCCATATCGTTATTTTTGTAACGATAGCGAGCCGCTTTACATAAACGCACACCGTCTATAATGGAGGCATGGTTTAAAGAATCTGAGATAATAGCATCTTCTTTCCCTAATAAGGGTTCAAATACACCACCATTAGCATCGAAAGCTGCAGCGTATAAAATAGTATCTTCAGTGCCATAAAAATCTGCTATCTTTTGCTCAAGCTCCTTGTGGATGTCTTGCGTACCACAAATAAAACGTACAGAACTCATTCCGAAACCATGTGTATCCATAGCACATTTTGCAGCTTGAATTACATCTGGATGCGCCGATAGTCCTAAATAATTATTTGCGCAAAAATTTAAAACCGTTTCACCAGTGCTTAAGGTTATTTCCGCGCCTTGTGGCGAGGTTATTATGCGTTCTTCCTTATACAATCCGTCGTTTTTAATCTCTTGTATTTCTTTTTGTAAGTGTTCCTTAATTTTGCCGTACATATTTCGTTTTTTGTTTTTACAAATTTATAAAACATTAGTTGTAACTCTTAATTGTAATACTTTTATTAATGTATAATAGTATTTTTTGAGTTACTTTAAAATTCATTTCCTCAAGTATATCTTGATAATCTTGTAATTGGTGTTGGTATTTAGGATCGTGTAATCCTGTTTTATAATCGATTATTACAACCTCATTTTTGTCGTTTATTACTAATCTATCTGGTCTGTAAATTTTTCCAGTTTTAGAAATAATATCACGCTCATTATATACCGTAAGATTTTCTTTATAATAGTGCTTTAATTCTGGATGATGAACTATTTCAAGAATAGTTGTTTTTAAACCTTTAGCTTGTTTTTTATCTATAATTCCTGCACTTTCAAAATCGTTTAAAGCAAAGTCAATTTCACTTTCAACCCTAATGTGCTCCATAATATCGTGCACTAAATTTCCTTTTTCTATTGCATCTTGTTGTTTGGTATCCCAAAGAAAACCAGAATTTGCAATAACTTTTATGTTATGATCTTTTTTTGAAGTTGTAATAAATTCTGCCTGCTCAATCGTTTTTGTTTTATTTCTTTCGGTGTTTCTTTCTGGTTTTTCTGGGGAGCCAAAAGTATAAACGGCTTTAGTTTCTTCCCAATCGCCAGTTTTCATTAAATAATCTATTAATAATCCAGAATACGATTTTAGGTTCAACCCTTTAGAGTTAAAATCTTTTTTACCAATAATATAGAGCTGTTCTATAGGTCGTGTTAAGGCGACATATAAAAGGTTGAGGCTGTCGAGTTCTAATTCTGCCTGATGTCTTAAATGTATTACTTTGCCTTCCGTTCCATAAGACTCAAAAGCACTGCTATAATTTAGCAAAGCATAATCAAAACCGTTATAATTTTCTGGATTTAAAGCAAACCATTCCTTAGGTTCAATATCTTCGTATATATAGATGTCTGAATACGGGAAAATTACAACTGGAAACTCTAAACCTTTAGATTTATGAATTGTCATAATTTGAACTGCATCTTGTTCTTGAGGAGATACAATACTTAATCTATCTTTTTTGGCATTAAAATACTCTACAAAGGATCCTAAATCTGAAATGTTTTTTTGAGAATACTCTAAAACGGTATCTAAATAAAATTGAACAAAAGCGTTCGAAGTATCAACCAGCTTAAAACTTCTTACAACCGTTTCGGTTAAATCGTACAAGCCTTCTTGTATTAATTCGTTCGGGTTTACATTAATCCCAAATGCTTCAAAACTTTTAAAGAAAGCTTCTAATTCTAAAAATATATGATTTTTAAAAAATATATGTTTGTCTGATATCTCATGTTTTTCTGCTAAAAAATTGAGAATGTTAACCTTACATTCTGTATCGTTCGGGTTCACCAATAAGGTGAGTACATTATTAATAAACTGTACTTCTGGAGCATTATTAATTAGCATCGTTTCACTTGAAGTAATTTTAATGCCCTGGCTACTTAAAAATTGTGCAATAGCGATACCATGTTTTTTCTTTCTAACAAGAATACATACGTCTTTTAAAGCGTAACCATTACTTTGACAGGATTTAAGTGTTTCGAGTACCTGGTTGGTGTAAACCTCATCAACATTTCCATCTTCGTTTTTAAAATCGATAAAGTTTAGGTGCACATAACCTATTGTACTGTTAGATGATTTTTGGTGAGATTGTGTATATAAACTTCCATAATCTTCTATGCTAAAAGCTTGCGAAGCAATATGCTTAAAGAAGGCGTTGTTGAAATTTATTATTGTTTCCAGACTTCTATAATTAGACTCTAAATTTCTTACTTCTTGAGGAACAAAAAACGGTATCGAAGTCTTGTTAAATAAAGCCATAAACTGTTCGGCTTTGCCGCCTCGCCAGCGATAGATAGCCTGTTTAGCATCACCAACAATCATTGCTGAGCCTTTTTCTCCTTTTATATTTTCTCCAGACAGTGTATTATTTACCAACGGAATTAAATTCTCCCATTGCAATTGCGAGGTGTCTTGAAACTCATCAACAAAGTAATGCTTAAACTTTTCTCCCATACGTTCATATATAAATGGTGTGGGCTGGTTTTTTATTTCTTTACTAATAATAGCGTTAAATTCGCTAATAAGCATTTTGTTTTCTTCCTCTTTTATCGCAGTTAATTCTTTATTAATTGCTGTTAATACAGATAAAGGCGTGAGATTTTTATAAATGGCAATTGGTAATAAATAGCGCTCTGGTAATGATTGAGAAGCATAAAATAAAGCTTTTAGTTCTTCTATAATATGGTCAATATGTTGTTTGGTTTCGGTTGTGGCTTTGCCACCGTAATATTTTTCCTTTTCAATATTTTGTGCCAGCCTGCCTTCAAAATTTAAATCTTTAATTTTTAAGGCTTTCATTTTTAAAAAATGATTTGGCAAATCTGAATAACTAAAATGATTATAAGGTATATTACTACTTTCAATTAAACTCAAAGCTTTATCTGCAATGGCAATGCACTCGTCTTCTACCTGCTTTATTCTATTTTGTAAGGTTGATTTTATTTTTTTAAAATCCTCGAGCGATTTATTTTCTAAAGTTTTTACAAATTTTAAATCGGTTTCTTTGGTTAATAGTTTTGCAATCTTATTAAAATCCAGAGCAACATCCCAGCTTTTATCATCATCGGCTTTTTCTATGGCAAAATCAACAAGCACCTTTGTTAGTTCTCTATTGGTTCCTGCTTTTGAGATTAGCCTATCTACAGCTTCGCTTAACAAGGCATCTGTATCTAATTCTACTTCAAAATTTAGGGGTAATTTTAAATCGTGAGCAAAAGTTCTAATTAATCTGTGATTAAAACCATCAATGGTCGAAATATCGAACGCAGCATAATTGTGCATGATGGTATTTAAAATGGCTTTAGATTTTTTCTGAAGTACTTCGGGTTTCAAATTTAATTCATCAAGAATGTCTGTAAACATTGGGTGCTGATTTTCTAAATTTTCTTCCTCCGAAAAGGTCTTGAGCATTTCTAAAATACGCGCTTTCATTTCGCCAACGGCTTTGTTAGTAAATGTGATGGCTAAAATGTTTTTAAATTGATAATTACTTGATGCCGAAAAGAGAATTTTAAGATATTCTTTAACCAAGGTAAAGGTTTTACCACTACCAGCAGAAGCATTGTAAACCTTAAAAGAAGTGTTTGTAGACATAGTATAATTTGTGTACAAGATAAAAACAAATCTTTTTAAGACTATTTAAATTTTGGTTTTTTAGCAAGAAAATAAATCATTTCTACACTTCGATGTTAAAGTATTATTAAAACAGCAGACATAACATTGTTTTAATTTTTAATTGAAATGTTAAAGTGTTAAATTTACGTTCATAGAATTATTAACTAAAAACACAAAAATTATGGCTTTCGAATTACCGAAATTAAAATATGCATACGACGCTTTAGAACCAAATATAGATGCGCGTACCATGGAAATACACCACACAAAACACCATCAAGGTTATACAGATAAATTAAATGCTGCTATTGAAGGCACAGATTTAGAGGGAAAAACAATAGAAAATATCCTTGTAAATCTTGACAAGGATAATAAAGCAGTTAGAAACAATGGTGGAGGGTTTTACAATCACTCACTATTTTGGGAGGTAATGAATCCAGAAGATAAAGGGCGTTTATCTGGAGAATTAAAAGATGCTATCGAAGAAGAGTTTAAATCTGTTGACGCTTTTAAAGATGCTTTTAGCAAAGCTGCTGCTACACAATTTGGCTCTGGTTGGGCATGGTTGTGTGTACACAAAGGCGGAAAAGTAGAGGTATGCTCTACACCAAATCAAGACAATCCATTAATGCCTAAAGTAGGCTGTGGAGGAACTCCAATTTTAGGGTTAGACGTTTGGGAACATGCTTATTATTTAAAATATCAAAACAAAAGACCAGATTATATAGACGCTTTCTTTAAAGTGATAAACTGGAACGAAGTAGAGAGACGTTACGCAGAAGCGAAATAATTTATAACTTTTATAAATTACAAAAGCAGATTCGAAAGAATCTGTTTTTTTTATGCTTAAAAATGAAATTTTATAATCGAAATCTCAATTTTGGGCAAATAAAAAAGGTGAACGAGAGTTCACCTTTTTTGCCCCAAATCTACCATGAACTTAACCTACTTATGTTATGGTAAGTTCAAATATAACGAAGACTTTTTTAATATTATTGTTTTTTTAGATAAATGGTAAAAATATCTGATTAAATGCATTTTGTCGATAACGCCGAATAGGTTATAACTCAATTAGTTAAAATGCAGCTTTAAATATCGTTATAAAAAAAACTTAAAAAATAAAAAAGCCGGACGAGAGTCCGGCTTTTTTGCCCCAAATCTACCATGAACTTAACCTACTTATGTTATGGTGAGTTAAAAGTATAGTAAACTTATCTTCCATGGAAATGTTTTAGACAAAAAGCATCAATTTCTGTTTAACTGATAAACATCTGTTAATAAGCACGTTCCTTATTCCCTTCGAAGAAATTAATAAAAGCTCTGTTAACCACTCTATTACCACCAACAGTAGGATAGTTTCCTGTAAAATACCAGTCGCCTAAATTTTTAGGACAGGCTTTATGTAAATTTTCTACAGGTTGAAAAATGATTTCAACTTCGGCATTTACAGAATCATCACTTAAAAGTTGTGATATTTTAGCCGAAATCTCTTCAGCTGTAAATTGATCGTAGATTTCATTAACAAAGTTTTTAACGTCTTTATCGTTCAGGTTTTCTTGTGCTTTGCATTTAAGGTAAACCTCCTCAACTAAATCATATTTATCGTTTTCCTTTAATAGCTCTAAAGCAGCATTAAAAGCCACAAGCGTTTCTAAATTTGCCATATCTATACCATAGCAATCTGGAAAACGAATTTGTGGTGCTGAGGAAACGACGACAATCTTTTTAGGGTGCAATCTATCCATCATCTTAATAATACTTTTCTTTAGCGTTGTACCACGAACTATGCTATCGTCTATTATAACAAGATTATCTGTTGGTTTTATTACACCATAAGTCACATCGTAAACGTGAGCAACCAAATCATCACGACTACTATCTTCAGTTATAAAAGTTCTAAGTTTAACATCTTTAATTGCTATTTTCTCGATGCGAGGTCTTTCTTTTAAAATTTCAATAACCTTTTCTTTAGATAGTTTTCCTCCTCCAGCTAAAATAGCTTGAGTTTTACGCTCGTTAAGATGCTCTTCAACAGTTTCAATCATACCATAGAAAGAAGTTTCTGCTGTATTTGGAATATAAGAAAATACAGAGTTAGCGGTATCATTACCAATCGCTTTTAAAACTTCTGGCATTAAGAGTCTTCCAAGCATTTTACGTTCTTGGTAAATTTCGGCATCACTTCCTCGCGAAAAATAGATACGCTCAAAGGAGCATGCTTTACGTTCTAATGGTTCTAAGATTTGCTTAATAGAAACATCTCCAGATTTCTTTGTAATAATTGCATGACCAGGATCTAATTCTTTTACATCCTCAAACTCTACATTAAAAACAGTTTGTATTACTGGGCGTTCTGATGCTACCACGACAATTTCATCGTCTTTATAGTAATAAGCAGGGCGTATTCCAGCTGGATCTCTCAATACAAAACTATCTCCATGTCCTAATAAACCTGCCATAGCATAACCACCATCCCAGTTTTTAGCGGCTTTTCTAAGAATTTTAGCAATATTTAAACGCTCGGCAATTAATGGAGAGCATTCACTTTTTTTATAGCCTTCCTTTTTTAATTTTTTATAAATTTTACCAACGGCATCATCAAGAAAATGGCCTATTTTCTCCATAATGGTAATGGTGTCTGTGTACTCTTTTGGGTGTTGGCCAAGCTCAACCAGATTTCCAAAAAGCTCTTTAACATTAGTCATATTAAAGTTTCCAGCCAAAATTAAATTTCTATGTTGCCAGTTATTTTGACGTAGAAAAGGATGTACACTCTCAACACTGTTTTTACCAAAAGTGCCATAACGTACATGTCCTAAAAGGACTTCGCCAATATATGGTAATTTGCTTTTTTGAAGCGCTACGCTTTCATTATATTCGGGATGTGCTTCCAATTCGGTATTAATACGATCATTAATTTGAGCAAAAATATCTTGAATAGGTTGTTGTGCAATAGAGCGCACTCTACTTATGTAACGTTCTCCAGGTTTAGTATCTAATTTAATACTGGCAAAACCTGCACCATCTTGTCCGCGATTGTGCTGTTTTTCCATCATTAAATACATTTTATTAACACCATAAAAGGCGCTTCCGTATTTTTTTTTGTAAAATTCTAACGGTTTTAAAAGCCTTATGTGTGCAATTCCGCACTCGTGTTTTAAAGCATCACTCATTGTTGTTGTGTTGTTGAGAGTTGTTTATTAAATAACAAAAATATTATAAATAATAGAATTGACTATATGTTCTAATTAAAAAACGCGCTCAAATTTTGAGCGCGTTTTTTTTATTTTAATTCAATTTCAAATTGTGTTAAATCCTTAAATTGCTGCAAGCGTTTGTGTACTTCGCTTTTCGTTAAAGTTAACATGCGCTCTGTACCAAATTTCTCGACGCAAAAAGACGCTAAGGTACTACCGTATATTACAGCGTTTTTCATATTTTCGAAAGAGGTATCCCCTGTTTTAGCAAGATAACCCGCAAAACCACCAGCAAAAGTGTCTCCAGCTCCTGTTGGGTCAAACACTTCTTCTAAGGGTAAAGCTGGTGCGTAAAACACATTATCATCATGAAACAACAATGCGCCATGTTCCCCTTTTTTTATCACTACGTATTTTGGACCCATTTCGTGAATTTTCCTTGCTGCAACTACTAGGGAATATTCTCCTGTAAGTTGTCTTGCTTCTTCATCGTTAATGGTAATAACATCTACATTTTTTATTACTGCTTTTAAATCGTCTAAAGCAATATCCATCCAAAAATTCATGGTATCTAAAATGGCTAATTTTGGTTTCTTAGTCATTTGGTCTAATACACCTTGTTGTACCAAAGGATGTAAATTACCCAACATTACAATTTCTGCATCTTTATAAGCTTCGGGAACTACTGGGTTAAAATGTTCTAAAACATTTAACTCGGTAACCAAAGTGTCGCGAGAATTCATATCGTTATGGTATTTACCACTCCAAAAGAAAGTTTTACCTTCTTTTACAATTTCGATACCTTCAATATCTATGTTTCTATCTTTTAAAAGATTTAAATACTCCTGTGGAAAATCGCCACCAACAACAGAAACTGCAGCAGCATCAACATTAAAATTTGCAGCAGATAATCCAATATAGGTTGCTGCTCCACCAAGAATTTTATCGGTTTTACCAAAGGGCGTTTCAATAGCATCAAAAGCTACGGTACCAACTATTACTAATTTGCTCATGTAAGCGATTTGTTTTAAGCGGCAAATATACGATTTTTATGGAGTATGAAATTAAATACCTAACTGTTATTTTCTTCCAAAATCTGCAGGTATTTCTCCCCAAGCTTTAGTTTCCCATTTTACAATGGTGGTTTTGTAATCATTTTCTTGAAGCCAGGCTATAGCACGATCGACCAAATTGTAAACAGGTTTGTTTTTTGCGTTACGTTTTAATTTACTATTACAGGTTTTTTTACGCACCCAACTCATGGCAGTTTTCGAGTCTGTGTAAATAATACGATCACTGTCGTGTTTTTTTAAGAAACTTAAACCGTGAACTAAGGCTAAAAACTCTCCTATATTATTAGTGCCTTCTGCAAATGGACCTTGAATAAACAGTTGTTTTTTTGTTTTAGTATCTACGCCACGATATTCCATAATACCAGGATTGCCACTCGAAGCGGCATCAACGGCAATAGAATTATAATTAGGCTTGCCTATTTTTTTAAGTTGCTCGGCAGATAACTCGCTTTTAAACGTTTTGTTTTTTCCTATGTAGTCGAAATAATTACCTTTTAAAGCTGCTTTTGCAGCATCGAAGGTGGCAAACGATTTGTATTGCGCACCTTCAAAATCCTTTATTTGTGCTTTACAATCGTCCCATTTTTCAAAAACGCCTGTGCGGTGCCCTTTCCAAACGGTGTAGTATTTTTTCTTTGTTTTACTCATCCTTACTTCCCGTATAAACGGGAATCTTTTTTATCATTCCTGCGAAGGCAGGAGTCCCTTGAATTTGTCTGTTTATTTAATCTTCCAGCAACTTTTTAACCACCTTTGGAAAATGTTCCATCTCCAACTTATGAATTTTTGCAGCCACATCCTCAGCAGAATCTGTAGCTAAAACCTCACATTTTGTCTGAAAAATAATGGCTCCTTCATCATAATTCTCATTTACATAGTGAATCGTGATACCAGTTTCAGTTTCTTTATTAGCAATTACAGCTTGATGAACAAAGTGACCATACATGCCTTTTCCTCCAAATTTTGGTAGCAAAGCAGGATGTACATTTATTACTTTATTAGGGAAATGTTTCAAGATTGTATCTGGAAATTTCCATAGAAAACCAGCTAATACAATTAAATCTGGATTGGAAGATTTCAATATATTTAATACATCTTCGGTCTCTGTAAAAGCAACTTTATTAAATGATAACGCACTAACTTTCAGTTTTTTACATCGCTCTAATACTTTGGCATGAGGATTGTTAGTTAGTACCTGAATAACAGACGCATTGTCGCTATTTTGAAAAAACCTTATTAAATTTTCAGCATTACTTCCGCTACCGGACGCAAAAATTACTACACGTTTCATTTTCTAGTATTCAATGTTAAATCTTCAAACAAAAAAAAGAATAATTATTAACAATTATAGGCTAAAACAGAATTTCTTCGATTTAAATTATTAACTTTCGAAGTCTTTTTTAATAGAAAGATGTGTTTTAAAATAAAGTTTTTTATTTTTGCCTCTTAATTAAAACTAAAAAAAATTAAAATTATGTCAGACATTGCATCAAGAGTAAAAGCGATAATCGTAGACAAATTAGGTGTTGACGAAAACGAAGTTGTAACAGAAGCGAGCTTCACAAACGACTTAGGAGCAGATTCGTTAGACACTGTTGAATTAATTATGGAATTTGAAAAAGAATTCGATATCCAAATTCCAGACGACCAAGCAGAAAACATTGCAACAGTTGGTCAAGCTGTATCATATATTGAAGCTGCAAAATAAGCACTAATATTTATGGAACTTAAGCGAGTTGTAGTTACAGGTCTTGGCGCACTTACACCTATTGGTAACACCAAAGATGAATATTGGGATGCCTTAGTGAATGGTAAAAGTGGTGCTGCGCCTATAACTTATTTTGATACTGAAAAGTTTAAAACAAAATTCGCTTGTGAGTTAAAAAACTTTGTCGCAACCGATTTTCTTGATAGAAAAGAGGCGCGAAAAATGGACAGGTTTACGCAGTACGCAATGGTCGCATCTGATGAGGCTATTGCGGACGCGAACCTAAATTTAGATACCATCAACAAACTAAGAGTTGGTGTTATTTGGGGAGCAGGAATTGGAGGGCTTGAAACATTCCAGAACGAAGTATTAAACTTTGCAGAAGGAGATGGTACACCAAGATTTAATCCGTTCTTTATCCCAAAAATGATTGCAGATATTGCACCAGGAAACATATCTATTAAAAATGGATTTATGGGACCTAATTATACTACGGTGTCTGCCTGTGCATCATCAGCCAATGCGATGATTGATGCATTAAATTATATTCGTTTAGGACATTGCGATGTTATTGTTACAGGAGGAAGTGAAGCCGCTGTAACTCTTGCTGGAATGGGCGGATTTAATGCTATGCACGCACTTTCTACAAGAAATGAAAGCCCGGAAACAGCCTCTAGACCTTTCGATGCTACAAGAGATGGTTTTGTATTAGGAGAAGGAGCAGGAGCTATAATTCTTGAGGAATATGAGCATGCAAAAGCAAGAGGAGCCAAAATTTATGCTGAGCTTGTAGGTGGCGGAATGTCATCAGATGCTTACCACATGACCGCTCCACACCCAGATGGTATAGGCGTAATGGCAGTAATGAGAAACTGTTTAGAAAACGCTGGATTAAAACCAGAAGATGTAGACCATATTAATACACATGGCACATCGACACCCTTAGGTGATGTTGCCGAACTTAAGGCTATTACCGAAGTTTTTGGCGAGCACGCTAAAAACATCAACATTAATTCTACAAAGTCAATGACGGGTCATTTACTTGGTGCTGCAGGTGCTGTGGAGTCTATTGCTTCTATTTTAGCAATGGAACATGGAATTGTACCACCAACAATAAACCACGAAAATGTTGACGAAAATATAGATTCTAACTTAAACTTAACGCTTAACAAACCACAAAAACGCGATATTAAAGTTGCAATGAGCAATACATTTGGTTTTGGCGGACACAATGCTTGCGTACTATTTAAAAAATTAGATTAAAATTTGAATGAAATAAACCATGACAAAAAATTCAATTATCGAAATTATTGTTAAGTTTATTCCCTTTCATCTATTTAAGGTAATATCTAATTAACAGATGAATAGCATTAGAAACATATTTTCAAAATCTAAAAAAGATAAAGGAAAATTCTTCACCACTATTACAAAAATTATAGGTTATAAGCCAAAAACGATAAAACACTTTAAGACAGCGTTTACGCATCGTTCTATGAATATTAAAAATAATAAAGGTCATATTGTAAATTATGAGCGTTTAGAGTTTTTAGGCGATGCTATGTTAAGTGCTGTAATTGCTCATCATTTATACGAAGAAGTCCCAAGTGGAGACGAAGGTTATTTAACAAAAATGCGCTCTAAAGTAGTGAGCCGCGAGCATTTAAACGAGCTCGGTCGTGATCTTAAGTTAATAGAGCTGGTAGAAAGTAAAATCCCCAAAGGACAATTTGGAGATAATATTCACGGTAATTTATTCGAATCTTTAGTTGGAGCAATTTATCTGGATGGAGGCTACAAGTGCTGCGAAAAATTTATTTACAAACGTGTTATTACGCCTTTTGTAGATATAGAACAATTAGAAGGCAAAGTAATAAGCTACAAAAGCCTGTTGATTGAATGGTGCCAAAAAGAAAAGAAAACTTTCGATTTCAATGTTTATGAAGATACTGGTAACGATAACATGCGTCACTTTTCAGTTAAATTATCTATAGACGATAAAATTGTTTCCAAAGGAAGAGCCACCTCTAAAAAGAAAGCAGAAGAAAAAGCCTCAAAGCGTGCTTTCTTTGTTTTTCAAAACCAAATTTCTAAAGCGTTGTTGTAAACCAACACGCATTTTACACTTCTCTCAAAATCTTTATAAAACTACAACGTTTTCGTTAACTTAAGGTGTTAAGATTCCCTAAAATTAGGCGCTTCGAACCATTTTAAATACTATATTTACATTTCACTTAGTATCGAATATGGCTATTAAAAAACTCGTTTTAAATGATTTTTTTGAAGAAGAAAGCTTCTCGCTCATTGGCATTCATTGTAACATTGAAGATTATAGATTGGCCTTTTTGCTTAATAGAGCATTAGGTTTAAAGCTTAATAGACAAACTAAGGATATAGATAATAACAATCACAAAACAACTTTCTCTATTTTCGAATGGGAAGACAATACACAACTTAGAATCTGGAATTTAGTTTCTAATGTTTGTAAAGTAACCTCTAACGTATTAAATGAGGAAATAGATTCACTATTTAATTCAAACCAAACAGTGACTAAAACCCACCATTTGGTTCCAGAATTTGGTAAAGCCAATTATCTATTAAAAATTAATAGTGAGGTGAACACTAATAAGGAAAAACTCATTTTAGAAAAAATACTAAAAATAGATCAGGTAATTACAGCATACAACATTGCTTCAGAGCGCTTGAAATCTAAAGATCAACTAATATTTAACTAATGTTAAAAAGAAAAAAAACTAAAATTGTTGCCACCTTAGGGCCCGCAACAAGTTCAAAAGAAGTATTAAAAGCAATGTTAGACGAAGGTGCTAATGTGTTTAGAATAAATTTTTCGCATGCCGATTACGACGATGTAAAAGAACGTGTACAGATGATTCGCGAACTTAACGAGGAGTTTGGCTACAATGCTTCCATACTGGCAGATTTACAAGGACCTAAGTTGCGCGTTGGCGTTATGCAAGGAGAGGTTTATGTGCAACCAGGTGACGAAATTATCTTTGCAACAGGAAAACGCTTTACAGGCACTAAAAAGCGTGTGTATATGACCTACGATAATTTTCCACAAGACGCTAAAAAAGGAGAACGCATACTTTTAGACGATGGAAAATTAATTTTCGAGGTGGTTTCTACAGATAAAAAATCTGAAGTTAAAGCTAAAGTCATTCAAGGTGGACCATTACGCTCTAAAAAAGGAGTAAACTTGCCAAATACCAATATCTCGCAACCAGCATTAACCGAAAAAGATATAAAAGACGCCAAATTTGCTTGCGAATTAAAAGTAGATTGGATGGCATTATCATTTGTACGTCATGCCGAAGATTTAATGGTACTTCAAGAACTTATAAAAGAGCATAGCGACCATAAAATACCAATTATAGCCAAAATTGAAAAACCCGAAGGTGTTGCAAATATCGATAAAATTGTTGCGTATTGCGATGGCTTGATGGTAGCACGTGGTGATTTAGGAGTAGAAATTCCGGCCGAAGAAGTGCCATTAGTGCAAAAAAAATTAGTGCTTCGTGCTAAAAAAGCAAGAATACCTGTAATAATTGCGACACAAATGATGGAAACCATGATCGATAGTCTCACGCCAACACGTGCAGAGGTTAATGATGTGGCTAACTCGGTAATGGATGGTGCAGATGCTGTTATGCTCTCTGGAGAAACCAGTGTTGGTAAATATCCAGTACAAGTGATCCAGCAAATGTCTAATATTATTCGTAGTGTGGAAGACAGCGATTTAATTAATGTCCCTCACGAGCCACCAACCATTCGTACAAAAAGATACATTACCAAATCTATTTGTTATCATGCGGCACACATGGCAAACGAGATTGACGCCAAAGGCATTTCAACTTTAACAAATAGTGGCTACACAGCCTTTCAAATTTCCGCTTGGCGACCAAAATCGCATATTTTAGTGTTTACCTCCAATAAGCGTATTTTAACACAATTAAATCTACTTTGGGGCGTAAAAGCTTTCTTTTACGATAAGTTTGTAAGTACAGACGAAACCATAGAAGATGTAAATAAAATGGCTCAAGAAATGGGTTATTTGGAAAAAGGAGACATGCTTGTAAGTCTTGCAGCCATGCCAATTCAGGAAAAAGGGATGGTAAACACACTTAGGGTTACAGAGATTTAAACGCATTTATGGCGTTATCTTCCCGATAAAAATCGGGAGGTCGCGCTTTCCACTATATCTTTTTGCAGAAAAAGCAAAAAGGATGCCGCTTTAATCGCTAACGCGAGCCAAGGACAGTGATTATAAATTAGGACCAGTTATAATTTTATAGTTGGTTTTTTTGTTTGAAAAGTTAATGTTATGTTGTTAGCAAATAATTACTGTACAGAAAATTATTGAGTATTCCCGTAAATAGGTCAGAGCTTGTCATAAATTATTCCAATTCAAGTTTTATTTTATCTATTGGAATTTTGTGTTCTAATAATTTGATAATTAGTTGTAATGATTTCAAAGATTCAAACCGGTCATCTACAGAATTCATTAATCTTAATAGTCCATAATATTCAACATTTTTGTAGTCAATATAAAAAGAATCTAAATGATTATTTTTTAATAATGTATCAATTATAAAATTTTTATCTTTCTCCTCATATCTAAAAGAGATTCCAGTGCCATATCCCCAAATGTTGTCATCTGTTCTATTTTTTGAGTCCGTTATTAAAAAATGACTATCTAGTATTCTTGTTTTCCCGTCAATTGAACAAATAAAAAGTTCCGCAATATCTATAGATTCTTGAACTTCTTCTTTTGATGGTAATTTGTAATAGTGTTCTAATTTATTTCTAAGAGTTCTAGCTTTTGCAACAATGTATGCAGGTGCCAAATTTAAAGCTTGGATCAGTTTTAGCTTATATGGCAAATCTTTATTAATTTTTGTTAGAGAAACGATGTTCTCACTCTGTTTCGGAATTTCTTGAAAATCAATACCTAAAATAGTAAGTGTGTCGTCAATTTGACAATCAATTGCTCTTTTAGCATTTGTAAGTGAATTTATTAGACCTTGACTGTTCTTAGAATGAAAATCTAACTTAGAGAATCTAAGAAATTCTTTAGGTGAAATTTCAAAATTAGATTTTTCTCTTCCTGTACCGCCATTTGGTATTAAAATAAGATCGGTTAAATTCAGTTTTGTTAAGTTAAATGATTCTTTTAAGTTCATTGGTTATAATTTGGTATAATGTCTCCGTTAATAAACTGTGTTATTTTTTTATCAATCTTCAAACTAAGTTCGGCTATTATTTTTAGAAAGTCAAATAATCAAAACCCAAACTTCAACTGTACACTAACACTCTTTTTATCTACTTTTTTAGCCTTCTTTTCGGTATTTAAATTAGAAAGCGAAATACCAAGTAAGCGTACTGAGTTATTCATTTTTTCTTGGTATAATAAATCTTTGGCAGTTTCAAGAATAACGTCTTTATCACTAATAAAATAAGGCAACGTTTTACTACGTGTTTGTAAGGTGAAATCGCTGTATTTTATCTTTAGTGTAATGGTTTTACCAGCAACTTTACTACTTTTTAAGCGCTTGGAAACCTCTTCGGCAATGTGCTCCAGCTTCTCTAGCATAAAAATTTCAGAAGACAAATTTTCATTGAAAGTACGCTCGGCAGCCAAGCTTTTTCTAATGCGATTGGGTTTCACCTCGCTGTTATGTATACCTCTAACAATGTAATAGTATGATTTGCCAGATTTCCCAAAGTTATCTTCTAAATAATTTAGTGTTTTAGATTTTAAATCTTTTCCTGTAAATATGCCTTTTTGGTACATTTTTTCGGCTGTAACTTTCCCAATACCATAAAATTTTCTAATATCTAATGCTTCTAAAAAAGTTAAAACTTCTTCTGGATTTACTGTTTTTTGCCCGTTAGGTTTGTTGTAATCACTGGCAACTTTAGCCACAAATTTATTTACCGATATTCCTGCAGAAGCGGTTATTCCAACCTCATTAAAAATGCGGGTTCTTATTTCTTCAGCAATAAGCGAGGCGCTAGGATTGCCTTTTTTGTTTTCTGTAACATCTAAATAGGCTTCGTCAAGTGAAAGCGGTTCAACTAAATCGGTATAGTCATAAAATATAGCTCTAATTTTTGCAGAAATTTCTTTATACCGATCAAATCTTGGCTTTACAAAAATTAAATCTGGACACAAACGTCTTGCTTTTACACCACTCATGGCACTTTTTACTCCAAATTTTCTAGCCTCATAACTTGCGGCACTAACAACGCCTCTTTGGCTACTACCGCCAACCGCCAATGGTTTTCCAATAAGTTCTGGATTATCCATTTGCTCAACAGACGCGTAAAATGCATCCATATCTACGTGAATAATCTTTCTTATTGGTAAGTTTTCAGACATAACACAAATTTATTAATTCTTGAGTTAGAAGCTATTGCTAATTTTGTAATTTAGAATAAAATTAATAAGATTAAATTCTTTAGTGGACGTAAAATATGGTTGAAATCGAACGTAAATTCTTAGTGAAATCAGATGCCTTTAAGCAGGAAGCACACAAGCAATCGAGAATCACACAAGGTTTTTTAAGCACAGATAAAAAACGAACCGTTCGTGTTAGATTGAATGGAGATAAAGGGTTTTTAACTATAAAAGGACAATCGTCTAAAAACGGATTGTCTCGTTTTGAATGGGAAAAAGAAATTACCAAAATGGAAGCAGAAGCCCTTTTACAGCTTTGTAAAAAGGGAATGATAGATAAAATACGATACGAAGTTAAGTTTGGTAGTCATATTTTTGAAATCGATGAATTTTTAAAAAAGAATAGTGGTTTGATAGTTGCCGAAGTTGAGCTAAAAACGGAAGAGGAAACCTTTAAAAAACCAGAGTGGTTAGGAGAAGAAGTAACAGGAGATAGTAAATATTATAATTCACAATTAAGTAAAACACCATTTAGTAAATGGTAAAACATTAATATTATGAAACAGTTATTATTAATTTTATTGGTCGTTGTTTTTGCATGTAAATCTGAAACCAAAGACCCTACGGTTGATGTTTTAGAAAAAGTAGAAACTAAACCTATTGAAGAGGTAGAAACAAAACAAACCTCAAAAGTGCTACTTGAAGATTTAAAAGCAAAAGGGTTTGAGACCTTTAACTATGTCGATGAAAAAACAAAAGATACAACCATAATGCAAAAGTATTTTATCGCTTTTTTAAAATCTGGAGCGATAAGAACTCAAAATGAAGAAGAAGCAGCACGATTACAGAAAGAACATTTAGCGCATTTGGGTAGAATGTATGATTTGGGTTATGCCGATATTTCAGGTCCTTTTGGAGACGATGGAGATATTAGAGGGATTACAATTTACAATGTGCCAACCTTAAAAATGGCAGATAGTTTAGCCAATTTAGACCCGATGGTTAAAGCTGGACGCTTAGAAATTGAAATACATCCATGGTGGGCAGCAAAAGGATTTGGATTGAGATAACTAATATTATTATTAAAAAGAGCCGCAACATATGTTGCGGCTCTTTTTGGTTATAGTTGGTTAGTTAAACGGTATTTAATTATTAACATTAGGACCCCCACTTGTAATTATAAATTCCGAGCGACGGTTGAGTTGGTGTTGTTCGTCTGTACAATTATTACCACAATCTACAGCTAATTCTCTTTCACCTTTTCCTGCACCAGAAATACGTGAGGCATCAATACCTTTAGAGATGACGTATTGTACTGTGGTTTTCGCTCTACGGTCTGATAAGCGGTCGTTGTAGCTGTCTGAGCCTCTTATATCTGTATGTGATGTGGCGTAAATAACCATGTTTGGATACTTGTTCATTACCTGTACCAGATTGTCCAGCTCAAAGGCTGCTGGTGCGGTTATGTTAGATTTATCGAAATCGAAATAAATAGGCTTAAGTACTACTCGTTCCTGCTCAATAATT